>JAJECE010000066.1 GCA_022822185.1 Rhodothermales bacterium
CGTCCGTTCCTGCATGCCCGGTCAGCGTCAGCGTGACCGCACCGGAGGGGGCCTGGGTGAGTTGAACCGCCAGTCGCTCTGAACTGCCTTCCTGCACCGTGACCGAGCCGGGAGCGTAAATCCCCGGACGGTCATTCTCAATAATTGTCACCTCCACCTGACTCGAGATCCCGGTGTAACCCGCTCCGGTCGTCGTCAGGATCAGGGGCACCACCGGATCCTCCTCAAAATCATCATCCTCTTCCGCCCGCACCGTGATTACCTGCTCTGCACTCCAATCTGCAGGCGTGTAGCGCAGCGCAATCGGAAACACGCGCAAATCTGTACCTGAATAGCCCGACAGGGTCAGCATCACCGCCCCCGGCGGCTCCGAAGTCAGCGAAACCGGAAACGAAGCCCCGCCCCCCTCCGGCACCCGCACCGAGGATATCACCTCCATTCCCGCCGCATCATCATCCACAATCGTCACCTGCACCGGCTGTGAATCTCCAGTGATTCCGGGGGGCAGCCGGGCCACATCTACGTCCACCGTGAATGTCTCCTCCGGCTCCACCCGATCATCCTGAACCGTCGTGATCCGGTAGCGCCCCCGCAGATCCCCGGCGGGGATGCCGATCTGCTCTGGAAACGGTGCCTCGTAATCCGCATCGCCCGCCGTGTCCGAAGTCAAGGTCAAGGGAATCGTCGCATCAATGTCCAGGGCCTCTGACAGCACCACCGTCACCGTCACCGAAGCCCCCTCTCCCACCACCTCCGGATCTACCGACAGCGTGATGCCTGCCTCTACGGGAGGAATCACATCCAGAATCGTCACCCGTGCCGAAGCCCCGTCCTCTGCAAATAACCCCGTCGGCAGACTGCCCAGCGCCACAATAACCGTCTCCACGTCGGTGTCCGCATCCTCATAGGTCAACACCTGCCCGGAGCCCGCCGCCTGTCCACCCGGAATCCGCACCGCCAGAAGTGGACGATAATCGCCCGCTTCCGGTGGATTCATCGTCGCATTGTTGTAGGACAGCGGGATCGTCACCGCTTCCTCCAGCGCACGCGCCAGTACCACCATCACCGTCACCGCTTCCCCCTCGGTCACCTCCTCCGGTGCCGCCGACAGCGTCACTTTTACCGGCGAAATGTCATTATCTATAATCGTGATCCCGACCGGGGAGGAAGATGCCGGCACCACGCCTGCAGGCAATGCCTCCGCGTTGATCCCAATCGAAAAGGTCTCCAATCCCTCAAACACATCGTCCTCTATTGTCCATACATCCACCGACCCGCTCCGTGCACCGGCAGGAATCGACAGGGCGGGAAGCGGGGTCGCATAATCCTCATGCCCCGCCGTGCCCGGGAGATCCTTCAACTCCATCACCACCGGTTCTGAATGCATTTCCGACAAGGTCGCCGTGATCTGCGTGGAGGCTCCCTCCTCCACTTCGCCAGGGTTCGCCGACAGCGTTACGCGTATTGCGGATGGCGGGGCAGTGTCATCCTCCTCAATCGTTACCGATACAGTCTGCGTCACTCCGCCCCCGCCATAACCTCCCCCCGTTGCCGTCAGGGTCAGGGAAACATAATCATTCACAGAATCCGCATCCTGCTTCGCGCCCAGCGTCACCGTTTGCCACAGGTTCCAGTCCATCGTGCCGAACACCAACTCCCTTGGAGCAGAGACCAGCGTATCCAGATCCGTCCCCGTATAGCCGGTAATCCTTACCGTCACCGGACCCGACGGCGGGTCCGAAAGCCTCGCCGTGAACCGCTCGCTGCCCCCTTCCGGGATCCTCAACGATTGCGGATCGGCGAGGATCTCCGGGAGGTTATTGTCCAGAATGATGACCTCTGCCGTCTGGGCAGTGCCGTCGGCAGCAGTGAGCGTGAGCAGCTCCGGATCATCCTTAAAATCGTCATCCTGCTTTGCCCCCAGCGTGACCGGTTTTGCAGCCCAGTCCGAAGGACTGAAGGTGAGACTCCTTGGCGTTGAGGCCAGCGTGTCCAGATCTGTATCTTTATAGCCGGTGATCCTGATCTCCACATCACGCGCCGGCTGCCCCTCCAGCCCCACACTGAAAATTTCCGTCCGCCCCTCCACAACCACCACCGGCTGTAAATCCAGCACCACAATCCCCGGCGTATCATCGTCCAGAATCGTCACCTCCATCTGCCGGGTAAATCCCCCCGTTGCCGTTAAGATCAGAACTTCCGCTTCATTCACAAAATTATCATCCTGCTTTGCCCCCAGCGTGAATGTCTGTGCAGCCCAGTCGGAAGCGGTGAAGGTGTGCTTCCTTGGATCGGACGCGGTCGTATCCAGTGCCGTATCTTTGTACCCGGTAATGACGACCTCCACATCGCGCCCCGGCTGCCCCGAAAGTCCGACCTCAAACGTTACCGTTCTCCCCTCTGGAACCTCCAGCTCCCGCCGATCTAACGTCACCCCCGGCGTATCATCGTCCAGAATCGTCACCTCCACCGTTTGGGGATCCGCAAAATTCCCCGATGCGGTCAGAGTAAGCGACACCGGCGGCTCATCCAGAAAATCCACATCATGCCTGGCACCAATCAACACATCCTGCGGGGCATGCCAATCGGAAGCATCAAAACTTAACACATTCCGGCTGCCCAAATCCAGCGTGTCCAGAGGCGTGCCCGCATAGCCGGAAATCTCCACCTCTGCATCACCCGGCGGCGGCCCGTTCAGCCGCACCGAAAAAGTCGCGCTCTGCCCCTCCACCACCGTCAACGGCGACGAACCGATCACCACAATCGCCGGCGTATCATCATCCTTAATCCTCACATTGACCGTTCTCTCATCGGTGGAGCCCTCCGAGGCCGTAAGCGTCAGTTCTATCGGACCCTCATCTTCAAAATTATCATCGTGCTTTGCACCAATCGCCACCTTTTTCCACTCATTCCAGTCGGAATCAGTGAACGCAAACTCCCATGGCCTGGAGGCGGTGGTATCCAGATCCGTGGACTCGTATCCGGTGATCGTCACCTGCACCTTCTCGGAAGGCTTCGGCTTCTGCGATAACTTCACCCTCAGCGTGTCCGTCTGCCCCTCCATCACCGTCAGAAAATTCTTTTTCACCATAATCTCGGGCTCATTGTCGCTGGCCCTGATCGTGAATTCAATTTTAACCGTGCGACCTGGCCCTTTATCCCCACGAGTTTCAAGCCATTTCGGCAGTTCGAGTTTATTGATGTATACTTCAAAAATCTCATCCGGCTCGGGTAGGTCATCATCAACGATTTTGATGTCTGTCTTAGCCCATGATTCGCCTCGTTTGATTTCGACAAAAGTCGAAAGACCAACGTTAATGTCACGGAAATTCTCTTGCATCGGTGAAGGGGGCCGAACTGGAAGGAGGATATTTGCATCCCGATTCTCCTGAATCTCTGAAATATGTACTCTGATTTCGACTGATTCACCCTCGTCTACCGAGTCTGGGATCGCTTCTAGCCAGACATATGGCTTATCCACCTCAATTGAGAAAATATCTTCGTCTAGCTTGCGATCCCTTTCTTTGAGTATCACCCGAAAATCTAATTTGTCCATACTGATTTCCGGGCTTCCCGTATGAGATATGGTAACCTTCTGGTAAGAAAGCCAATTACTATTGTTAATCTCGAATTCACTCGGATTGACCTTCAGAACTGCACTATGTTCATCCTTTGGCTCAATGATCACATCCCATTTACCGTCAATAGCATTGCGTGGGGGGGAATTTGCAGTAACTTTAAATTCACGAATGAAAGATTGCTTACGTTCGGTGTTATCAATCCGAGTCATTTTCGGGTATATACTCAGAATCCCTTGGGCACCTTGTCCATCTGGGAATGCCTTCCACAAGGCATGCGGGATAGAGGGCTGAACATCAGTATGCCGCCCGGATTTACCGGCAACTCCACTGGCGGCTTGATCGGTCTGTGCAAATACATTGCCGGAAATCCAACAGAACGTCAGCACGAAAATACTTAAAACTCGGATGAATACCATAAGACTTTCGGCCCAATCCATGATAAACGGGGATGCACCATTGTTAGTGGATTTTTCTGAAGCTTTGTCGGGGTACAAGATAGCGTTTTTGGTTTTACCATGCCGTTTTAATGCTCGGAGCAGTCCATCCCGTTGCCAGTCCTGTGGAATGGCGTTGAGCGAGTGCTCTTCAATATCCATGCACGCCGCGGCAATCCGTCACTGGCGCTGATTCGAGTTACACCATCGGGGAACTCTGCGGGTCGTGTGTGCAAGTCCACCGTTGATGCTCTCAATCATGTTCGTGGTTCGGAGCCGATCCCGCAGTAATTTGGCCACCCCAGTTTATGGAGCGTCAGCGTTTCTTCCAATCCTTCTTGTAAACTAGCCACCGCCTTGGGATATCGGGCTTCAAGGATTCGCGTCAGAGTCAGCAATTGCCCTTCTCAGTTGACGCTAGACAGAACATGCCCGACTGAAACGGCAGATCAAGGCGAAATTACAGCAGGCTGGAATTGTTCGTACGGCGGGCATCAAAATTTTCAGCAGGACATCCCGTCTCCGTCCAAATCTTTCAGCGATGGTGCGCACCCAAATAAGCCTGCCCCGAACCAAACAAAAATAGCGGTGCCGCGGTGCAGTGATCGGTACCAACGGAGCCATGTTCGTGCACTCTGTTACATCAATCAGGACGCATCTATCTGTGATACTTAAGCATACTGCCCGGTCCAGGAGTTTGCAAGATGCTTTTATAAATGGTAAATTGAGTACTAGAACAAAACCATGCGTGGCCCCATCTGATGGCGGACATTCTGGCAAATAAAAATCTGAATCACATATGCCCCTTGCCTTCTATCTGACACGTAAATCAGGATCTCCTATCCCCCAGAGAAAGCCGCTATGCAATACATTGACGGCAGTTTCTGTGCTACGCTTACTCCCTGGGAATATCCTGAATTATTTCGTGCTTCCTCTCTCTTTTGTCATTCAATGCAGTATAGCGACCGGCACAGGCGCTCAGGATCCTGTTGCATGGTGGACGTTTGATCGCCTGCTCAGTGACAAATACACAATGGAACAGGTAAGCCGAATGCCAACCGCCATTCAGACTCCATTTCGCGCTCAGGAGCGAATTCCGGGCCCCGTTGGACAGGCCCTCCGTCTGGACGGTTATTCGGTTTGGCTTGAGTGGAACCTGCCCGGTGATGCACAACCGGCTGATGCCCTGACCGTCATGGCCTGGATTGCCGTTGAAACCTATCCCGTGGCAAATGCCCCGATTATGGCCCAATACCGATTTCCCGAAGCCGGCTATTATTTTGGGATGGATCCCTGGGGGACCTGGTATCTGGCGGTTTCCATTGAAGGGGTGTGGTACACATGCAATTCACCCGAACCCCTTGACAAAGGAACATGGGCCCACCTAGGCGGCAGTTTCGACAGTGAGACGGGACTTCTGCAACTCTACCTCAACGGCAAGATGGTTCAAGCGGAAACCGTCCCTGCACTTCCATTAACCCCGGATGAACATACCCTGCTTACGGTGGGACGGGATCCATATACCCCCACACTGGGCGCGTTTGAGAAAGGACTTCTTAATGGTGCACTGGACGAAGTCAAACTCTACCGGGATGCACTGGATGCTGATGCCATAAAACAGGACTTCCATCTCGGAGCTCACGAAGAAAAACCTCAATTAACGCCTCCAGCTGACCGGTTCATCAGAGACCTGCACCGCCCCGTGCTCCATGCCATGCCGCCTGCAAACTGGACGAATGAACCTCATGGACTCGTGCAGTATGGTGATATCTGGCACATCTTCCATCAGCGTAATGCCAACGGGCCCTATCTGGATCAGATCCACTGGGGACATATGATCAGCCATGACCTCGTGCACTGGGAGTCGGTAAACATTGCACTCGCCCCGGAGCCCGGCTGGGATCAACGCGGGACATGGGCCGGCGATGCAGTGATTCACAACGACACACTCATACTTTTATACACGGGCGTGGACGGCGTAAAAGCAGGGATCGGGCTGGCAAAGGCCGCGGATGCGGATGGACTGCAATTCGAAAAACACCCTGCCAACCCTCTCATTCCTTCCGCGCCTGAAGGATCCCTGGACTTCCGGGACACCTACCTGTGGAAAAATGGGGAGATCTGGTATATGATCGTTGGATCAGGAATGCCCGAAACGGGCGGGATCGCCCCCCTCTACACATCAACCGACCTTGTTGAATGGGCTCCGCAGGGAAATTTTTTTGAAAGTACTGCAGATGTATCCGGGATCTTCTTCGAACTTCCGATTTTCGTGCCACTGACCGAAAAGAAAGCCATGTTTGGTATTACGACCATCGAACCGGGGCTGCCTGCACAATATGTATACTGGACAGGTTCGTCCGACAACGACCGCTTTGTCCCGGATTCTCCCGAACCGCAGCCGCTGGACCTGTTTAATCATTTCCTTAGTCCAACCGTGGCAACGGCCCCCGACGGTCGCATCATCGCAATGGGGATCATCGCCGAGCGGCGCACCAGTGAAGCGCAACTTGAAGCAGGATGGGCGCATCTCTTCAGTTTTCCGCGTGTATGGACACTGTGTGCTGCTGGCAAACGCATTTGCCAGCAGCCGGCAGAAGAACTTCAATCGCTGCGTCACAAATCCAGAACCTGGACCAACCTGACATTTAACAACACCCATCCTCTCCTAGAGGATGCACCGCGCACCCTGGAAATCCGTGCTGAACTTGCTGCAGAAGAAGCCCGGCAATTTGGGGTAGACCTCTTGCGAAATCCATCCGGACAGGAATATACACGAATTTACTATGATCAGGAATCCAAAGCTCTCAACCTTGATCTAACCCGTTCATCCCTGAGCCCGACTGTGTTTGAAGATGTAAAAATCAACCGATCCACACCTCTTGACCTCCTGCCGGGGGATCGCCTTGTATTGCATGTATTCCTTGACCATTCGGTGATTGAAGTGTACGTAAATGATCAGTCCGCATTCGCTACCCGCGCATACCCTGTACTGGAAAATAGTACCGGAATAGGACTCTTTACCCGCGAGGGAGAGGCATCCGCGCCATCTATCCAGATATGGGAATTAAACGGACATGAATAATGGCGGGGCCCGGTATACAAAACTGCCTCTATTGCACCGCATAAATTCTGATCCAGAATTGACATCCTGCGGTATGCAATACCGGAATGAACTGATTTACCGGGTATGATCACTGCGCACGAACCGACGGCAGCCAGATATTTTATGCGCTATCCTGGAAATGAACAGACCAGCGGCGGCCGCCGCTATCCTATGCAAAATGGCAGACTTTCCACAAAGGATCAATTTCGTCAGGTCTCAGCATATTCTGGTTGCTCCAGAATTCAGTGACTGAAATAAATTCAATGAAAACGATTACATTAATACTGATTCGTTCAGTATTTCTTCGTTCATGGCTTCTGATCCGTCCATAGATCCGATACTTCGTGTCCACGACCTTTCCGTTTCATTCTATACACCAGACGGGGTGATTCAGGCCGTGCGAGATGTGTCCTTTGAGATCCCCAGAGGGCGTACCACTGCGCTGCTGGGGGAAAGCGGGTGTGGGAAAAGTGTAACGGCACGTGCAATCCTGAACCTGATTCCATCACCTGGGCAAATTGAAAAAGGAACGGCCATTCTGGAGCGATCCGGCAAAAACACACCGGTTGACATCCTGTCCCTTGACGGGAACAGCCGGAAAATGCGCCAGATCCGATGGAATGAAATCTCCATGATCTTCCAGGATCCAATGGGATCCCTCACGCCAGCCTTCACAATCGGTGCCCAACTCATGGAAACCATCCGACTGCATCGGTCGCTGACCAGAGAAGCCGCAAAAGAACAGGCTACCGCATTGCTCGCCCGCGTAGGAATCCCCGCACCCGAACGCCGAATGAATGACTATCCGCACCAGCTTTCCGGGGGCATGAATCAACGTGTCATGATTGCAATGGCAACCGCCTGTAATCCTCACCTGCTGATTGCGGATGAGCCGACAACAGCACTGGACGTAACGATTCAGGCACAGGTTTTGTCACTCCTGCAGGACATGCAGCAGCAACTGGAAACCTCCATCCTCCTGATTACACATGATATGGGAGTCGTCGCCGAGATGGCCCATGACGTAGTCGTGATGTATCTGGGCCACATTGTGGAACGGGGCCGTGTTGAGCAGGTGTTTGATCATACGCAGCACCCCTATACCCGTCAACTGTTTGCCAGTATGCCAAAACCGGACACCGACCGGGATCAGGAACTGCCGTCCATTCCCGGCACAGTACCCGATTTTTTAGATGTCCCTGCCGGATGCCCGTTTCAAGGACGCTGCGTGCATGCATTTGATGCCTGCAGCACAATGCCGCCCATGCAGGAGGTGGCTTCAGGACACTATGCCGCCTGCTGGCTCCATACCGATACGGAAATACAATGACTGCGGCCCCATTCCTGCGCGTACAGAATCTGACCCGCTGGTATCCGATCCGGCGAGGAGTCCTCCGAAGGACGGTTGGCCATATTAAGGCGGTGGATGGCGTGAACCTTGAGATTTACCCCGGCGAGACGCTCGGGATTGTCGGGGAGAGCGGATGTGGAAAAAGTACGCTGGCACGGACACTGATTGCGCTTGAAGAACCCACCTCCGGCAGTATCGAAGTTCAACTGAACGGCACACTGGAATCTGTATCCACCCTGACACCTGATTCATGGAAAGACTTCCGACGTTCGGTACAAATCGTTTTCCAGAACCCCAAGGAAGCGATGAACCCCCGGATGTCCGTTTTTGATATCATCGCCGAGCCACTTCGGATTCATGGTCTGCGGGATGTGGACGAACTCCGGAAACGGGTCTACGAACTGCTCACATGCGTAGGCCTGCAGCCCATGCATGCAAGACGCTTTCCCGATGCATTCTCGGGGGGACAGTTGCAGAGAGTCGGGATTGCCAGGGCCCTCGCACTGAAGCCGCGCCTGATTATTGCAGACGAACCGGTCTCTGCACTGGATGTGTCTGTTCAGGCACAGATCCTGAATCTGCTTGGAAAACTGAAGCACGAGTTTTCTCTCTCTTATCTGTTTATTGCTCATAACCTGAATGTCGTTAAGTATATCTCGGACCGAATCGCAGTCATGTATCTTGGGAAAATTGTGGAGATTGGGCCGGCGGAACACATCTTTGCGCAGCCCCGGCATCCCTATACACGCTCCCTGATGGAAGCGCTCCCTGCTACGCATCCCTCCAGACGGAAAACCATGAGAACGCTGCTCCAGGGGGATCTGCCCGATCCCGCATCCCCGCCGCAAGGCTGCCGCTTCCATCCGCGTTGCAGATTTGCAACAGATATTTGCAGAACTTCTGTCCCTGTGCTGCAGAAGTCCCTGGATGCTCACTGGACCGCCTGTCACCACAGTGACACGCTCAGCCCGTATCCCGTATGAAACCCATCTATTTTTCCATTCTCTTCATGCTGGTTGCCGGATGCAATTTTAACAGCATGAACCTCGGCATTGCCGACCCGGACATTGATGCGCACCAGCAAATCTCTGTGGAAGAAAATCTGGCAACCCTGCAGGCTCCAATGCTGAAAGCCAAAGTAGATCGGGGAGAATTACCAGATCTGCCCGACCGCTTGCCGGATGATCCTCTGATCATACCGGTTGTCAGCAAAATCGGACTCTATGGAGGAACCTGGCGCAAATTTGATCTGGCGGCTGATTTCCCGACCATGCGTCTGCTCAATCATTATTATGGTCTCACACGGTGGAGCCCCGATGCCCAAACCATCCTTCCCGGACTCGCCTCCGGCTATGAGGTGAGCCCCGACGGGCGTATCATCACATTTCATCTGAGACATGGGAGCCGGTGGTCTGACGGAGCTCCGTTTACTGCGGATGATATTCTGTTCTGGTGGGATCTAGCCCTTGATGAACGCTACCTCGTAGCCCCGCCGGAATGGGCCTATACCGAGGGGAAGCGAATGGACGTAAGTGCGCCTGATCCGTACACGATCCAATTCTCCTATCAGCATCCGTTCTACTTTCTGCCCCTCATCATGGCCACCGGATTCTGGACCGCAGAGGAGATCATTCTGCCGGCACACTATCTGCGTCAATTTCATCCTGACTTCAACCGTGACTATACTGACTTCAACGAACTTGACCGACGACGAAATGTGTTCAATAACCCGGACCGCCCCACCCTGGCCCCCTGGAAACCCACTTATTATTCCCCGACCGGAGATCAACTGGTTCTTGAGCGAAACCCCTACTACTGGGCCGTGGATTCCCTCGGCCGCCAGCTCCCCTACATTGATCGCATTGAAACGATCCGGGTCCAGAATGCAGAGGCAGGGGTACTCTCGGTCATTGCAGGCAACATCGACATGCAATTCAGGGATGTGAACCTGAGTGACCTTGCACTCCTGCGACACTTTGAAGATCAGGGCAATTACGATTTGCTGACCTGGGAGGAAGGGACCGCAACCTGGCACACAATCTTCCTGAACCTGGAAAATCCGGATACGACCCGGCGCTCCCTTTTCCGCAATCCCGCATTTCGGCATGCACTGGCGGTTGGAATCAACCGGGAACGGATGCTTCAGGTGATCTGGCACGGACACGGACGCACACAATCTGCAGCAATCAGTGATGAGTCCTGGCATTTTACTTCCAGGCGCGGACAATCTGTTCTCGAAGACTGGACATCACGCTGGAGTGAATACGATCCAGACGGGGCCAATGCACTTTTGGATGCTGCAGGATTGGCCGAACGCGACAAGGATGGCTTCCGTATGTATCGGGGGCAGCCGTTTCGGGTGCAGCTGAACTACCGGGAAATGCCCTATGCCGCAGATCAGGCAGCGTTAATTAAGGAGGATTGGGAACAACTGGGGGTCCGCGTGCTCGCCAAACGCCTGCCTCCGACTGATTTCTGGACACGGATTGACACCGGACAGTACGACATGTATCTGGAGAAAAACTCGGAACTGGATCTGTTCACCTTTCCCGGTGTGGTATTCCCTGTAGATGCAAAAACATGGCATCCTCGAACCGGCAGGTGGTACCGATCCGGTGGGGTGGATGGCGAGGCACCCTCTGGATATACCGCAGATTTACTTGCACTGTATGAGGCAGCAAAACGGGAGCCGGACCGGATACAACGGCATGAACTGGTTCTGGATGCCATTGAAATCCAAATCAAGCATGGCCCATTCATGATCGGTACCATTGGTCGCCAGAAGGCCGTCATCGTCGTGAAGGATTATGTGCGAAATGTGCCCACAGAGGGACCGGTCATGGCCCCCTGGGCACAGGTACAGCCTGCAGCGAGTTTCCCGGAGCAGTTCTACTATGCTGCGGAGTATCTCTACCCTGACGAATAAGCACCGCCATGCTCACCTATATTATCCGAAGAGTCCTCATCTTCATTCCGATGCTGTTTGCGGTATCGGTTGTTGCATTTATCATCATCCAGCTCCCGCCGGGCAGTTTCCTTGAGCAGCGAATCGTGGAATTGGAGAGCCGTTACGGAGATGCCTCTAGTGCGGCTCAGGTCGAGCAGCTCCGGGCACGCTATGGACTGGACCAACCTGCCTGGCGCCAATACACCCTGTGGATCGGAGACATCGTAACGCGCGGAGACTTCGGGGACTCATTCGCCTACGATAAACCCGTCACCGATATCATCTGGAGTTATTTGGGCTTTACCCTGCTGATTGCCGGAACCAGTCTGGCTCTGGTCTACCTGATCGCGATCCCCTTAGGGTGCTGGGCCGCGATCCACAAGTATAAATGGCAGGACCACTTTAGCGGCGGCATCAGTTTTATCGGAATGTCCATCCCGGAATTTATGCTGGCACTGCTGCTGCTTGTGCTCGGCCTGTTCGTCCTGGACTACTCCTTTATCGGACTCTTTTCGCCTGAGTTCTATTTTCAGCCCTGGAGCTGGGCAAAGGTGTGGGATCTGGCAAAACACCTGCCCATCCCCGCTGCTATCGTGGCCGTAAACGGTACCGCCAGTCTGATGCGTATCATGCGGGGAAGCATGTTGGATGTACTGGGGGAGCCATATATCCTGACGGCCCGGGCAAAAGGACTTCCTCCACGACAGGTATTCGGGAAGCATGCACTCCGTATGGCAATCAATCCCCTGATCTCCATTCTGGGGATGAGCCTGCCGGGCCTGTTGAGCGGCAGCGCAATCATCTCCATTGTACTGAATCTGCCCACCGCCGGCCTGCTGCTCTTCGAGAGTCTGCTCACTCAGGATATGTATGTTGCCGGTACACTGATCCTGATGGTCAGTGCCATGCTCCTTATTGGCAACCTGCTCGCCGACATTGCACTTGCAACGGCAGACCCAAGGATTCGCTATGACTGATTCGACCCGCTATCTGGGACCGGGCGCACTGGCCTGGCGCCGCTTCAGGAACTCAAAACTGGGCCTGATCGGCGGTGTGATCATCATCGGTCTGTACCTGAGCGCTATCTTTGCAGACTTCCTGTCCCCGTACCATCATACAACGCAGGCCATCAACTATGTGCATGCACCGCCACAGCGTGTGCATTTCTGGGATTCTGATGGGATGCAACGCCCGTTCGTGTACGCCCGCTCAAAGATTTTTTCTGACGACGGACTTGAGCGTATCTACGTAGAGGATCGTTCACACCGCACGCCGATACGTTTCTTTGTACGCGGGGATTCATATCAACTTCTGGGGCTGCTGCCGATGAATATACACCTGTTCGGTACCGGCGGGGCACCATGGTTCCCCCTGGGTACCGACAAACTTGGCCGGGATGTGCTGTCCAGAATTTTATACGGCGGACGCATTTCCCTCACGGTCGGTCTGATCGGGGTACTGCTGACTACCCTGTTGGGGGCCGTCATTGGGACCATCTCCGGCTATTTTGGCGGAATGATCGACACAATCCTTCAACGAATCATTGAACTGATCATGTCCTTTCCTGCCATTCCACTCTGGATGGCACTGGCAGCGGCCCTGCCCCCTGACTGGAGTTCGATTGCAGTTTACTTTGGGATTATCACCATCCTTTCTCTCATTGGCTGGGGCAGTCTGGCACGCCAGATCCGGGGGCTTGTGCTCTCGCATCGTGAATCCGACTATGTACGGGCGGCAACCTCCTGCGGGGCCAGTAATTTCTATATCATCTTCAAACACCTGATTCCCGCCACCTACGGCTACCTGATTGTGATTGCCACACTCGCCATCCCCGCAACGATCCTTGGAGAAACAGCGCTAAGTTTTCTCGGGCTGGGCATCCGCCCGCCCATGACAAGCTGGGGCGTGCTGCTGGAGGAAGCCCAGCACGTACGGGTGATCGTACAGTTCCCCTGGCTCCTGCTGCCGGTAGCCCCCGTACTGTTAACGGTCGTATCCTTCAATTTTCTGGGCGATGCGCTCCGAGATGCCCTCGGCTCCGAAGCCAAATAACCCTCCACCTTGCCGAGTGTATTTCCGCCACTGAACGATACTGATTATGATGGATGCCGGTGACAGAGCATGATTCACCATGAACCAACGATGCGAATAAAGCAGGCAATCTGACCATTATTCTGCTGAATTTATCCCCAAATCCAAGAAAATGTAAAGGTTTACATTTTCTTGACAAAAAATTCTTATATTGGATTTATGGCTACTCTATTAGACGTTTCCTCCAAGGCTGGAGTCTCAATTGCAACGGTGTCACGCACGATCAATAAACCGTCCAGCGTGACTCCCATGACGCGGCACAAGGTGCAGGCAGCGATTGATGCGCTGGGATATCGCCCAAGCCGTGTCGCACGCCGTCTCCGTGTTGAACATGGGAGCACCCATATCCTTGGTGTCATCATCCCGGACATTCAGAATCCGTTCTTTGCTGAACTGGTCCGCGGTATTGAGGATGTTGCACAAACCAATGGCTACACGCTCATTCTGGCCAATGTAGACGAAGATCCTGTACGGCAATCCCGGTGCCTGGAAACCCTGAGGACCGAATCTGTGGATGGGGTCATCTTTCCACCTGTCACTGGAGAGAATGCCTCCATCCGGATGTTGCATGAAGCCGGGATCCCGGTCGTTTGTGTGGACCGGCGTATGGATACCCTGGAATGTGACACCGTCGTGACAGACAACATCGCCGGAGCAAAGAAGGCAGTCACACATCTAATCCAACTCGGACATCGACGCATTGGCTATATCGGAGGTATGCCGATTGTGTCCTCAAGCCGTGAACGACGCATGGGCTACGAGACCGCACTTCAGGAGCATGGAATCCCCATAGACCCTGATCTGATCTGTGAGGGCACACGCTCAAAAGAGCAGGGGCGTACACTGACTCATGCACTCATGGACATCAGCCATCCCCCCACCGCACTCCTGGCGGGTAATAATCTGATGACACTGGGGGTCATGGCGACGCTCCGAGAACGCCAGATTACAATCCCTGAACAAGTAGCTCTGGTAGGCTATGACGATTTGCCCTGGAACCTAGCTTTGGCGCTGAATCCTCCGCCTACAACCGTCCGGCAACCCACGTATCAAATCGGGTGTCGGGCCACTAGACTGCTCTTATCTCGAATTGAAGAGCCGCAACGCCCCCCGACTCTGGTTGTTTTGCAGCCGGAGTTGAAGATCCGGGCTTCCTGCGGCAGTTACATAACCCAATAAACGCATCCAAATCAATGCATTCAAAATTACTATGGCTTTTCAGCCTCACACTTGTGACCATCATGTGCGTGCTCCCCGCGAAGGTCGCTGCGCAGTTGACCATGCCGGCAACCCCCGATGAGAACACCATGCTGCTCCTGAGCTTTGAGAACGATCTGGTGGATCGATCCGGCAAAGAGCACAGCGTTACCTCACATGGTAAGGAACTGGTATATCCTGCGACAAGCGCAACTGAGCACCTGGGTGCCGCGCTCTATCTTGTCAATGACGCGGCCTCCGATTCAACCTACCTGCGGGTCATGGATTCCGATCATCTGGATTTGCCGGATGATTTTACGGTGGAACTCTGGTTCAATATCGTCACCTACGGCACCTCCAATGAGGATCACCGCTTCTTCCCTTCGATGATCTGGAAGCGTGGAAGTGCAACCGATCACTGGAGTCAGGGAAACTACTTCGTTGAAGTCAAAGGAGACACCCGCTTCCTGTCCAGTGGCTATTATGCCCCTGACGGCATGACCTACCCATCGGTGCAGTCCGACAATAATCTGATTGACGCGGGGGTCTGGTATCATGCAACCCTGATCCGTGATACCGCACATAACGTTGTCGTACAACTCATTCACGATGCCGATGGAAAACTGATTTACAGTAACCAGCATGAATATGATCCGATGACCGGTGCGCCAAACATCACCGACTGGGACCTGATGATTGGCACCAACGGCAATACGACCGGAGATCAGTCTGGATTTTGTGACTGCTTTATTGATGAAATACGCATCAGTGACATCGTAAGGAAGGATTACTCCGCACCTCCGGTGGTTTCAGGTGTGATGACTGACTCATCCGGTGTGGTTTCTGCAATGGCGGGGAGTGTGGGAATGGATGCGGTGAAAACCGTGGAACTCATGGTGCGCACCGGCGCAACCGGCGACTTCATGGCAGTCAATATGACCGGCGATGGCAGCGGTATGTACAGCGGTATGCTGCCTGATGCGCCGGGGGTCATCCAGTATTACTATATCCGTGCCACTGACGAGGCGGGCAATGTCCGGACCGTCCCCACAAGTGCAGAGTCGGCGACCCCTGCCTACTATACACGCGCACAGGCGAAACCAATGACCCAGACCCTGGGATTGGACTTTGAGGAAGGGATGCTTCCGGTAATGGATCGGTCCACCTACGGCAATCAGATTGTCGCCGGCGGCATGCCGACCTACGTGATGGAATCCGCCGAGGGAGACTATGGAATGAAGTTCAATGGCGACACGGACTACCTGCAGATCGGCTCACCCGTGATTGGCGATACGGACGAGTATTCCTTTGAAATGTGGGTGAATGTGGAAGACTTTCAGGAGGAACAGGTCCCCGACGGGAACTGGCAGTTCTGGGCAATCAAACCACAACCCTGTCCCGTCTGCTGGGGAGAAGCAACCTTCAGCGTACTCACGGGTGCATTTGATGCCCGCAACAAGAAAATTCACAGCCGCTACTGGGTCGAATTTTCGGACGGAACCAAAGGTAATATCGAGGTGCCGCTGGATATAGAACTTAAAGAAGGTACATGGTATCACATTCTGCTTGAAAATCGAAAAGCACCGGAACCCGATGTATTTGATTATTATGCCCTCTTCCAGGTACGGGACGCAGACGGTATGGTGATCAAAACCAACCATGTCGGCTACAATGGCCGCCCGTTGAACAATCCGGAAATACCGCTTCGTTTAGGGCTTGCAGAAGGAAACCGCACCGATGATGGTGCAGGGTTTCAGGGCGTGATGGATGGCGTGAAGTACTTCAACTATTCAACCGGAAAAATTGAAGTGGATGCCGCACCGAGTATCGCAGACGCGTCCGCGGATCTTAGCATCGTACCAGGGAATCCCCCCGTGATCAATGTTCTGCTGTCTGCCCGGGTGTCGGAAGGACTGGGAGGAGAGATCAGCAAGGTGATCGCCCATGAAGGCGACGGCATGGATTTCACGATGCATGAAATGACTCTTAACCCTGATTCCGCGGGAGGAAACCTGTATCAGGTGACGATTACGCCCATGCTCGGACGTGTCTCCTATATGTATATCTCGGCGGAAAACAGCAGAGGACAACGTGCACTTTTTCCTGAAACCGCCGAATCCGATCAGCCTTTCTTCCTGAGTCTTCCGTTTTATGATTCAGAAATCAAATCGGTTGACCTCAGTTTTGAGGACGAGACAAACCTGGGACTGGATGTATCCGGTACTGGACACTTTACCAATGTCCATGGCATGCCAACCTCCATGGAGTCCACGGACCTGAAATCACGTGTCCTGCAAATGGATGGGATGGATGACTATCTGGAGATCCAGGATGGCCTTCTGGGGGCGGGAGATGCATTTGCACTTGAGATTAAGTTTCTGGTGAATAATTTTCGGGAAGGGACCCCCGAAGGGAATTGGATGTATCTGGTTAACAAGCCTGCACTCCCGGCCTGCTCCTTCTGCTGGGGCGAAGAGGCCTTCTCCCTGCTCTGGGGCATGTATGACAGTGCAGAAAAAAAACTGGCCGCCCGTTTCTGGCATCCGACCTTTGGAGGAAATCAGCATGTCGAAATTGAATTGGGCACCTCTATGGATACCGGTGTCTGGTATCATGCAATGCTGGAAGTCAAACCCCACTCCACCGATGACAGCCTCTTTGTCGCAGTTCTTGAACTGGCCGATGCCAGCGGTGCCATGATTGACCGGGGCGATGCCGCCATGCATCTGCAACCCGCCGACGAGAGCACAAGCTTCTGGCCGGTTTCCGTCGGACATATCGGGAACCGGAGTTTTTTGGACGGGCAGATTGATGATGTGAAGTTCTATAACTATGCGGCATTTGGACTCACCTACACCAATGTGGAAGAGGAGCCCACAGAACTTCCGTCTGAGTATGTTCTGTCCCCAAACTATCCAAATCCGTTCAATCCGACAACAACCATCCAATTCCAGATCCCTCTGGCAGAACATGTACGCCTTGATGTATTTGATCTTCTGGGACGGAAAGTGATGACCTTGCTGGATGGAATGCAGCCTGCAGGAACACAGACCGTACAGTTTGATGCCAGCAGTCTGTCCAGCGGCATGTATATCTACCGAATCCAGTCAGGTGATTTTGTTGCCACACAAACCATGATGCTGATCAAGTAGATCCGGCATCACAACCCGGTCTCCGAGGCATTTTTCCTCGGAGACCGGGCACTCCCATGGTGCTCACACACACGTATAAATTTTTAGGATTTCTGCTCCTGATCCTTCCGACAGCCTGCAGTACCGGAGTGGAGCCGTCTCCCGATCCAGGTGTCCTTCGTATTACCCTGGGATCGGACCCCGCTGACCGGTCTCTTGTGATCATCACCGACCCCGTGGAAGTCAGCGCGGAAGATCAATTTGACCTGACCGTTTTTCAGGGCAAAGCGTTCCGTGATTCTGTTTTTTTTATTCTCTTTCCTCATCCGGGCACCAACCGGCAGCAGGATCAGATCATCAACATCCTTGCACAGGAGGGAGATCAATATGTCTCTCATACGATCTTTGAGTCCTACCTCCCGCCCGGAGGATATACCCGATTTGAATTTGGTCTGTCCACCAGTGAATTTCAGATATCCTCGTTTACCATCCCGGTTCGCTTAAGCCCGTCCACGACCGTCCTGCAGGATTTCTCCACGCCATTTGATATTGAGGCAGGACGTACCACCGAGATTGTCGTTCAGATCAAGCCGCTGCAGTCGGTCAAGCGGTTCCGTAATCAGTTCCTGTTTGAAGCAAACCTTGAGGTGACGGATGTCCGTATGCTTCCGTAACATCGGAACGATCTGCCTCCTGTATCTTGTGGCCGCGGGCTGTGATTCAAATCTGTCACCGGCAAATGAGAATGAACCGCCCAACACCTCACTGGCAAATATTCCTCTTGAATCGGATACTCTTTTTGCACTGGTCACCATGCACTGGAATGGCGGAGATGCCGATGGATTTGTCTCCGCGTACCAGTACCGGGTGACCAGCACCTATCTGTTCCGTCTGGATTCACTGGTTCAGGACTGGATTACAACCACAGAAACCAGCGTGACGCTCAGTTTCAGTTCTGTTGACCCTCTGAACCGGCAGCGATTTGAAGTGCGTGCACTCGACAATCATGGAGTCCATGATCCCACCCCGGCCGTACGCACCTTCTATACGACGCAAACCTTTGCTCCGCTCACCACCCTGCATGCACCGGTGGAAGGGCAGGAATTTTTTGTGCTGGAGTCGGTAACCGATTGGTGGCAGGGGATTCAACTTATTTTCAATGGCAGCGATGAAGATGGACATATTGAAGAATACGGCTACTCCATCGACGGCCAACCCCCTGTATGGACTCAGGACACGACTGCCGTGGTTGGACCGGAAGCACTTGCCGCACCCCTGGAAGGCCGTCATACAATTCAGATCATTGCACGGGATAATACCGATCTGGTGAGCACCGAGGGCAGCCGGGCAGCCATTCACCTCATCCGCCCGCGTTTTGACCGAAACCTCTTCGTCCTTGATGAAACCAATGAAGAAAATTTCAATGTCAGGACCAATCAGACCGATGAAGATGTGGACCGGTTCTATGCGGACCTCTTTCGGCCGGATGCATCCTGGGATTATCTGGAGAACGAGAGGATGCCCCCCCTGAATGAACTCGGACGCTATAAACTTCTGGTCTGGCACGCGGACGACCGTCCCACTTCCCGTCCACATGCCCTGACCGTGGAAGAACCGGTGATCCGGGATTACCTGAATGTCGGCGGAAACATTGTCATCAGCGGCTGGCGCATCCTGAAATCTTTTGCCTGGCAGGAAAATTTCCCGCAGACATTTCAGGAGGGGTCATTTGTTAATGATTATATGCAGATTGGAACCGTGGACGAAACCGCACTGCTCGCGGACTTCACCGGCGGGATTGGGATAAACGGGTTCCCCGATGTATCGGTTGATGCAAGCAAACTGGATTATTTCCCCAATGCCGGTGCCATCAACAACGTCAACATTATTCAGCAGCGCGGAGGCTTTACCGAACTGATGCTCTCATACGATACATCCCCCGACACCAATTATCCGCAGTATCGTGGCGGTGCCGTTGGCCTCATTTATTTCGGCACAAGTTTTAACGCGGCAGTACTTGGTTTCCCGCTGTTTTTTCTTGATTCCACCGATGCCAGATTGTTGGCCGATGCCATCCTGAACCGAATTGCAAATTAACGAAAGTCTCATGCGATTCTCTGTCTATATCCTGCTGTTTTGCGGTTTTGCATTCGCCGTATCACCTGTACACGCCCAGAATACAGGCAAGATTGCAGGCATCGTCATTGACGAGGCGACGGGGGACCCGCTTCCAGGGGTCAGTGTAATCATTCAGCAGCTTGCGGGGGTGGGGGCAGCAACAAACGAAGACGGCGAATACTTTATCCTGCAGGTCCCTCCAGGCATCTATACAGTCACCGCCAGTTTTATCGGCTTTCGGAGGGTGATCGCCGAGCAGGTGACCGTTCGTTCCGACTTAACAACCCGCTTAAATTTCAACTTGCTTGAAGAAGTCCTTGAGGGAGAGGAACTGATTGTTGTGGCCGACAATCCGATTGTACAGCATGATGTTACCTCCACGCGTCGCAGCACTACGCGGGAAGAACTTCGCATTACACCCGGAATGGAGCAGGCACTGGATGTATTCAAGGTGCAGGCAGGAACCGTCGTAGATGCTGCTCCGCAGACACTCAGTCTGGGAGAGGGACAAACGCTTCAGATACGGGATGAGAGCGTAAAAAACGTACATGTACGTGGCGGCCGCGGCGGTGAGATTCTGTTTATGGTGGATGGGATGCCGGTCACGCACCCGCTTTATGGCGGACGAAGCGTGCTGGAACTTGGGGTGAATGATGTAGAACAGGTGGAACTCCTTACCGGTGCTTTTAATGCGGAGTATGGTCAGGCCCAATCCGGTGTCGTGAATATTACAACACGGAGTGGCGGCGAGAGCTACGAGGGCGGGCTTGAATATCGAACCGATGAGGTTCCGGCACCTGGTGAAAACTATCGTACGCAGTACGCCTCTTATTACTTTGGCGGTCCGGTTCCCGGCATCCGACACAAAGATCAACTTAACCTGTTCGTAAGCGGGAGCATGAACCTTACGGACACCCCTTATGATAATGGCAGACAGCGTGGAGACTTTGGCATCTATGGTATTGAGGTGCCTGAACGTCAGGATAATTCGCTCAGCCTGAACACAAAATTAAGTTGGAAGGCCCATCCATCTATACGAACTGCCCTCAGTTTCAACCGGACCCAAAAACAGTGGAGCAGTTTCAACTGGCTCTGGCGGGATCATCCGAACCATCTGGCCATCCAGGAACGCACCAACACCTATGTGGGGCTTCTTGTAAATCATACAATTTCGCCCCAGACCTTCTACAGCCTGCGTGCAGGGGTCATGCAGGTTGCCTATGATGCATCGCTGGATCAGCGTACCCCCGCATCATTCTGGTCCTTCTATCCGGATAGCACCTCCTATGCAAATGAACAATCCGAATCCTGGGATGCCTGGTCCGCGCAAGGGAGGTCAACTGCGCCATACCGTCTCGAATCCAGTATCGCATCCCCAACGATTGATCCGGTTACGGGTTTTTTTAATGCCGATGGCTATGAGAATATCTGGCGGAATGACGATACACGCACCTATACGATCAAAGGGGACCTTACATCACAACTGCACCGCCGCCATTTACTCAAAACCGGCTTTGAACTGCAAATCCATCAGATCCAGTACATTGACATTCAGGATGGGGGCGTGACCCTTTCTCCCTGGGGACGCTACCTCTATCATGGCGAAGGGCCGGATAATCTCACTCAGCCGCCGGGACCATTCCCGGAATTTGGACAGAACCGGTGGGTGTTTGATGCCAAACCGACAACGCTGGGCGTATTCGTTCAGGACAAGTTTGAACTTGAATCGCTGATCATCAATGTGGGGGTTCGTATGGATGCCTTCCATCCAGGCAACTCCGTATTTGACGCAAATTGGCAGACACAATGGGAACGGGCAACCGGGCTTGATGCCGACTGGGCAGGCTGGCGCACGGCCACCAGTCCCCGGTTTGGCATCTCCTTCCCGATCAATCCGAAAACCGTCATATTTTTCTCGTATGGCCATTTCAGTCAACTGCCGGAAATGCAGTTCTATTACCGCGACCCGTATACGGGCGGACTGACCGGCAACCCCCATCTGGACTACGAACAGACGATCCTGTACGAATTTGGATTCACACGTGCACTTGCCGAGAACTGGTCCATGGATATCAAGAGTTATGCGAAGGATATTGCCCGTCAGGTCGGAACCCTGCAGTTAGCTTCTGCCTTTGGATTTCCTGTGGCCCTGTATGATAACAGCGGCTATGCGCGTGCCCGCGGCCTGGAATTTGAGTTAAGCAAGCGATATAGCCGATTCACTGCAGGATCTATCACCTACACCGTGCAATGGGCGACGGGATTCTCATCCTCGGCTTTTGATCAGTATGTGCGATCTGTTACGGACTTTCCGCTTCCGATTCGAGAACGCCGACTTCCATGGGATACACGTCATCAACTGGTCACGCAGGCAACCTTGAGCGCCCCTTCCGGCCAGAATCCTGAATTATTTGGCCTCCGCCTGCCTTCACGCTGGGACATTACCATCCTGTCACGTCTGAGTTCCGGACAGCCATATACCCCTGGAACCACGGATCCGGCAGAGCGGCAGAAATTGGAAAACACCGCAACCGGTCCCCCGGTCTACAGCACCGACATCAAAATCCGCAAAGGCATCCAGATCGGTTCGACCGAACTTTCTCTGTTCACAGATCTGTTCAATGTATTCAACCAGCATAATGTCCAGATTCAATTTGGCTTTAACAATTGGACCGGACAGCCTTTTCGCTACGGAGATGTATTTCAGAATACCTCACGCGGGCTCGACTACTATGATATGATACGCCTGCGGGATCCACGTCAGTTTTCTACCGGGCGTTACCTCAAATTTGGTCTCCTTTTAAGCCGATGATACGGACATTCACCGTCATCCTTCTCGGCTGCGTTCTGCATATGGAGGCGATCGCTCAGCAATTTGAGGCAAATCTGGATTGGGCGGTAACCCAACAGGGGCAAGTGCGGCAGGTATTCACTAATATGGGGTCATTTCTTGGGCATCGCGTAGAACTCGGATACCCCGGGCTGGTCAACAGCGAGTTCCCGGCGGGCAGTTTTGAGGAGCACATGGGCGAAGGGGGCATATGGGTCGGCGGTGTCACACCACAGGGAGACACACTGGTGACCGCCAGTCTTGGCTGGGCACCCGGTCCTTATTTCTGGGAAACCTTCCCAAGCAGTGCTCCATGGGACACCATCTGGACGGTACGGCGGGGAGAGACTGCCGACATTCCGTATTGGCCCGGCTATACCGGTATATCCGATCAGGATATGGTCATGCGCTATAATGATTACGAAGCATCCAGCCTGTTGAAAGCGGACCATAATCCGCTGTATCTGGAATTTATCCAGACGGTTTATGAATGGAGTGGTCCCAAAGGACTGGACGAAGTGGCGGTTCTGAATTACTACATTACACCGGTGCGCTTTGATATTGAGAGGGCTTACATCTCTCTCTGGATTGATCCCAATGTGGGAAACATTTCCTATGGTGCGAACTTCCTTGATGACCGCTCTCTATTCTTTGATGACCTGCTACTTGCAGTGGGGGAAGATGCTCCAGGTGGAACCGACGGAGATACTGAGAGCCCTGTCGGATTCATGTTATTCCCGCCCGACGGCTATCGTGCCGGAGATCTGCGCTGGTCATGGCAATGGGGAAGTCAACCGTTTGCCCCTGGAATGATTCCGGCTACCGATGAGGCAAAATACGCACAGTTGATGACCCGTGGCCGCATCCAGGAAAATCAGGTTCAGTTTACCGGATCCCATTTTGTATTCTCATTTGGGCCTGTAGATTTAATCGTCGGAGACACCCTACACTTCATGGCTGCGGAAGTTTTTGGTACGGGACTTGATGGCCTTCTCCAGAATGCAACCCTTGTACAACGCTTGGCACGGCAGAACTTCAAACTCCCGGCTCCGCCTCCGCTCCCCCCGCTTGTCATTGAGACCGACAACCACTCCGTCCACCTTTCATGGAGTCCGACGGATACCGCAGATCCAGAGGGATACCTTGACCCAAACCGCGCCGACGGGGAATCAAAACCCTTTGAGGGCTACCGTGTGTATAAAAGCACAGTAAGCCCCAATGGCCCCTGGACTCTATTGTCCGAATATGATTTGCCTGGAAATAATTATGGGAATGATATTGGGCTGGCCCGATCCTACACGGAAGATCTTCTGCTCAATAATGTGGAGTACTACTACTCGGTGACGGCCTTCTCGAAAGAGGATCATGTCCTGAATTGGCCGTCTCTTGAATCCAGTATCCGTGCCAACGTACAGATCGCCACCCCCGGTCCGGCACCGCCATCCACCGTGGGAGAGGTTGCCGTGGTGCCCAACCCGTATCGCGGAGATACCGCCTATCAGAATTATAACCCCGCGTGGGAGCGGCCACCGCCAACCCGTGAGCGCTGGCTGGAACAGGATCGTCGATTACAATTTATCAATCTTCCTCCCCGCTGTGAAATCAGAATTTACACCCTCGCAGGCGAACACATTGAAACCCTGCAGCATGATGACCCCTACCGGGGATATGAAGACTGGAACCTTACCTCCCGTGTAGGGCAGGCGATTGCAAGTGGACTCTATGTATTTACGGTAAGGGATCTGGATAATGGTCAGGTCCAGGTGGGGAAATTTGTGGTGATCAAATGATGCGTATTTCCCTCCCCGTTACATTGCTCCTGATTCCCTTCGTTACCGGGGCACAAACCAGCAGCCCCGTCGCTTCCTGGGATTTTGAAGAAATTCAGGCCGGTCGATTCATTTTTGAAGGTCAGAGCAACCGGCTCACGATCCTCAACAGTCCCTTTCGGACCCCTGAATGGGTGGATGGCCCAAATGGGCGGGCATTACGGCTTGACGGATATACAACATCCTTTTCTTTTGACCTGGACGATGCCGATGAGCCGCAGGCAGCCTTGACCTTGGAAGCATGGGTTGCGGTTGATTACTATCCCGTCACCAACGCCCCCTGGATCAATCAATACACGTTCCCTTCAGCAGGGTACTTCTTTGGTATGGATCCCTGGGGGGCATGGTACATTGCCGTGTCCAGTGGTGGATTCTGGCGTACCTGCTGGGGGGCGGAATTATTTCCCAAAGGGAGGTGGGTTCATATTGCCGGCGTATTTGACAGTGCAAACGGGCGTATGTCCCTGTATCTGGACGGGAATCCTGCGGGCACCCTTCAGGTGCCGCGCATTCCTCTGACCGTTGACCCGTCAACCCGAATGACGGTGGCCAAAGATGTTCACAGTCCAGTGGCAGCTTCCGGAAGCCCCTTTGAAACCGGTCTGATGGGAGGTCTGATTGACGAGGTGAAACTCTACAATCGTGTACTGACCCGTTCCGAAATTACTGCCTCCTATCTGCGCGGCAACCCGCCGGCCCTGCCCAGTCTGAATGTACCCTCCGAACGCTATGATAAAGATCGCCATCGTCCCAAATACCATCCCATTCCTCCAGAGAACTGGACCAATGAACCTCATGGACTCGTGCGAGAGGAAAACGGCCGCTACCATCTGTTCTATCAGCACAATCCGGCAGGCCCCTACTGGAGGCAGATCCACTGGGGACATATGAGCAGCTGGGACCTTGTCCAGTGGCATGATGAACCGATTGCACTGGCTCCAGAAAAGGGATGGGACCGAGCGGGCATCTGGAGTGGAGATGCAGTAATAGATGATGAACGTCTCTCTTTGATCTATACCGGTGTGGATGGAGCCAAAGCAGGGATTGGTCTGGCCCGCTCAACCGATGCATCCTATCAAACCTTCATGAAAATTGACGAAAATCCGGTGATCGAACGCGCACCGGGCGGGGTGACGGATTTCCGGGATCCCTTCGTCTGGCAGGAAAACGACACTTGGCACATGATTGTGGGAAGCGGACGTGCCGGTCAGGGAGGTGCTGCGCTGCACTATACAGGCAGCCGCCTCAGAGAATGGAACTTGAGCAGCGATTTTTTTCATACTGCACCGGAAAGTATTGCGGGCCATTTTTGGGAGATGCCGGTTTTTGTCAATCTCGGTACAAAATATGCGCTCGTCATCGTTACGGTGGAAGTTCCTAACCCCGCACGCACACTGTACTGGATCGGAGATTGGGACGGCATCACATTTACCCCGTCACATACAATTCCAAAGCAACTGGACTTGATCAACCATCTGCTGAGCCCATCCGTGACGACAGACATGGACGGCCGCACGGCTGCCATTGGAATTATCCCCGAAACCCGTTCTGCGGAATCTGTCATGGCCGATGGCTGGGCAAACCTGTTCAGCCTCCCCCGGGTCTGGTCCCTCTGCAACGAAGACACCCTGTGCCAATCCCCGCATCCAAATCTGAAAGCACTTCGCTCGGAGCATGTGAACTATAAAAATCTCACCGTGTCTGGTGCGCAACAGTCGCACCTGCCGGACCTGTCAGGAAAAGAATTGGAGATCGTTGCCGTTATTGATCCGAATACTGCGACACAGGCTGGACTGGATCTGCTTCGCTCGGCTTCCGAAGTCACCCGTATTTATTACGACCAGACTGAAGAATCCTTCGTGCTTGATTTAAGGCGATCCAGTAATAGTTCGGCGGCATTTGATGACCAACTGAAAACGTCTCCCTTTCAACTGCCCCCGGATACCCCGCTGGAATTGCATGTCTTTGTGGACCATTCCGTGATTGAGGTATTTGTGAATGGAACTGCTGCTTTTTCCACGCGCACATATCCGATTGATCCCGCCAGTATAGAGGTTGACCTTTTTGCCTCTGGGGGGAGTGCTTTCGTGCGCAGTGTAGATGTATGGGGGCTTTCGCGCCGGGTTACCGGCTTTAGCGAAGATCCTCAAAGTCCGTCATTTGGATCTGCTGTCACACTCTATCCCAATCCTTTTGAAGGCAAAGTTACACTGGAATACCATGTAGAAACCCCCAGTCCGGTGGTTCTTGAAGTTTTTGATGTACTGGGACGAAAAGTACGTGAAGACATCCATGGAAATCAGGCAGTCGGAATCCACACTATGTATTGGGATGGCCGGAATGATTGGGGCCTGCAGGTGCCAAACGGGCTTTACTTCTACCAGCTTCGCCTGGGGCAGCAGATGTCTACAGGAAAAATGATCTTGAAGCGGCCATGATACGACGATTCTTACTTCCTCTGACCGCAAATCTTTTGCTCGTCAATCTGGTACTGGCCCAGGTTGAGCGTCCAGGAAGTGCCTCTGGGACATTCCTGAAAATCGGTGTGCATGCCCGTGGGAGTGCCATGGGAAGCGCCTATATCACACTCCCGTCGGGGGCGGAAGCCACCTATTATAACCCTGCCGGCCTTGCCCGAATCCAGCGCACAGCAATCAGTTTTAATCATACCGCTCTGTATGCAGATATTGGCCATGATTTCGTCGCCGTCTCTCATTCTTTCGGTCGCCGGATTGGCACGTTTGCATTTTCACTTACCGCGCTGTACACCGATGCAATGAAGGTGCGAACTCCCCTCCAGCCGGATGGTACAGGGGCCACATTTCGTGTCTTTGATTATCGTGCAGGCCTGAGTTACTCCCGCTATTTAACGGACCGTATCAGTTTTGGAGGCACCTTCAATTACATTGAATCCACACTGGCTGGTGACTTTGTGTCACGGGCCGTGTCCGCAGACATTGCAGTGCTCTATGTCACAGGATTTCGGGGATTTAGTTTTGGGATGATGATTTCAAATTTTGGGTCGGAGTTAACCTATGTGAATGAAGGCTACCCCCTGCCTGGCGAATTCACCTTCGGGTTAAGCCTGGATGCTGTTCAGACTTCACGCACCCGGCTGACCTTGAGTACAACGGCTGCGAAACCCAATGATGGCAGACCGCTCGCACATCTGGGGGCAGAATGGAATTATGCCGACCTGCTTCAATTTCGTACGGGATATCAGCCGAATCACGATACGGGTAAATGGTCATTTGGCGGTGGGCTCGCCATCACGATTGTGCGCACACGTCTCAATCTAAACTATGCTCTCAGCAATTACGGAGAACTTGGCCTCGTTCAACGTGTCGGCATGGATGTCTTCCGATAAACCCATGAACAACGATTCTTTCCGGCCCCTGGTCCATTTCACTCCTCCCCGGTACTGGGCCAATGATCCGAACGGATTAATCTGGAATGACGGGACGTACCACCTTTTCTACCAACACAATCCGTTTGAAGCAAAATGGGGGCATCTCTCGTGGGGGCATGCAATCAGTAAGGATCTGCTGAATTGGAACCACTTGCCGGTTGCATTGGAGGCAGAGAAGAATTTAATGATCTTTTCGGGATCCACGGTATGTGATCTGCACAATACGGCGGGCTTTGGGGAGGGTGCTCTGGTTGCCATCTACACCGGCCATCAATCTGACTCCGGCCTGGAAACACAGAATATTGCATGGAGCACAGATCATGGACATACCTGGACCAAGTACATAAACAATCCTGTACTGGATCTTGGATCACGTCATTTTCGGGATCCTTCTGTACATTGGCACGCTCCTGCACAAAAGTGGATCATGACGATCACTTTATCCGAAGCCCGGCAGGTACAATTCTATGGGTCATCAGACCTGAAAACATGGTCCCATTTGAGCACCTTCGGGCCATGCGGGGCCACCGATGTGCTGAATTGGGAGTGCCCGGAGCTGCTGCATCTGCCCGTCATGCATGGGAATGGAGAGCATCATTGGGTGTTAAAAGTGGATGTGGGATCAAATGCGCCGGCGGGGGGCTCTGGGGGGCAGTACTTCGTGGGTAAATTTAATGGTGAGACATTTAAGACCGATCAGACAAAAACTCTCTGGATTGATGGTGGTGCTGATTTTTATGCCGCACAATCCTTCAGACATCATCCCGGCACCCTGCCGATATGGCTGGGCTGGATGAATAACTGGGAGTATGCCGATGTGATTCCAACCGAATCATGGCGTGGGCAGATGACTTTTCCCCGGGAATGCGCCCTGATTTCTACACCGGCTGGCCTGATGTTTGGACAGCGAATTCCGCACTGGATCTCGAAATTACGTAGAGAACCTGCTTTCACATCAAATACATCCACAATTTCCCCCAACCTGCCTGTGGTCTTACCCGTGACGGGCGAAGCTTTTGAGATTCAGCTTTCACTCAAACTTATCACCGCATGCCGCGCCGGGATTCAATTAGGCATTTCAGATGCTCCGCACACGCTCATTGGATTTGATGCAGAGCAGGAATCTGTATTTGTTGAGCGCTGTGCGGAAAGGCATGTGCCATTTTACCGTTCTTTTGCCGGCTGTCACACCGCACTCATTCATCGTGATTCAAATGACTGGATCCGCCTTACCATCCTCGTTGACCGTTGCAGTGTCGAGTTGTTTGCGGATCCTGGCGGCGTGGCCATCACCGACCTGATTTTCTCGGAAAGCAGCGGTTTGGG
>JAJECE010000109.1 GCA_022822185.1 Rhodothermales bacterium
CTGTCACCAAGAACTCACCCCGATCAGACAGATCAACGAAACCCATCTGACCGATGAGTACCGAGGCATCCAGACGGACTGTATCCACCAGAGTGAACAGGTCTTCGAACTCCATAAAACCTGACTCCACCACTCGGTAACTTGATTCTGATGGTTGACACGCCCCGATGCACAGCAACCACAGGAGGGAAACCATCCAGCCAAGCCGAGGCAGAATATTCATGTCATTGAATGATAAGTGTCTCACAGTATAGGCAGGAGCCGCCTGAACCAGCCCCCGCCGAACAACAATTGTCAGTCCCGCCGCAGCTATCGCCGCAAGAGACATAAGTTCCGCAAGAGGTGGGGCAGGCAGAGTTGTAACCTTCGTCATACTTAAGGCCGACACCGCCAGATGCCTGGGTAATCTCCAAGCGAGGCAGCAGCAAGAACACGAAGATTAAAATTGCACAGCATGCACCCATAAGTGCATAAACAAATCTACTTTTTTTATTGAGAAACGAAAACGAAACCAGTCCAACTTAGTCCGAACTCAAGGGTTCCCGAGAATCTGAAAAAAAGTCTATGATTCACCTTTATCCTGATCTCAAGGGCTCCAATTGGGATGTTCCGATGGAAATCTATATCTGCGTTTCTACCAACATGATCTCTGAAAAGGTGCTCTCTCCGCGCAACTCTGCAACTGTATCGGAGCAGGTTGATATTGGATACCTGAACAAACCGGCGAAAGAAACTACATACTCCAGTTCGCCTATCCGCAAAAAACAGTATCTCCTCGGATCGTTCTGGCTAAGGGTAGACGATGTACTGCTGCCTCGGCATAATCAGCATTCAACTTGATACCGATACATGAGCGTCCCAATTTTGCCGCTGCCACCGCCGTCGTTCCACTGCCGACAAACGGATCCAAGACATCACTTATCTACGGCCCTGCAGGAATTGGAATGCCATCTGCTGCTGGTCCAGCACGGATCCTTGTGCCAGATGCGTTGATCATACAGATAAAACCCGGCATCTTCGGCCCACCCGCAAATCATGTTTCCTGTTCGCATGATCCGTGTTTGTACTGAATGTTTGCCCCCTCTGATGTTGTTTCCCTCCAATCGTCTTTGTATGGTTTGCTCACTGCAACCAAGTAATTCAGCCAATTGATGGCGGGAGAACTCCAGGTATGATGCCTTTGCCTCCAGTACATGCCTTAAGGTAACCGCACACTTTTTACTACTCACATTATTGGCCTGAAATCTTGACACGTCGGGGTCGGCAAAACAGAGGATATCGCCAATGTTGATGACCACAAGGAATCCACCGGCTTTATGATAGCAGAATGAAGGGTAATCACATCCTCCAGCAGTTCCTGCCAATCATCAAATGACCAGCCCTCCTCGTATGATTTGCCTACATAATACGGGGGTGACCACAAACTCAAATCAATGCTGTGTTCAGGCAGCGAGGGCAAAATTTCACGACAGTCATCGGCCAGAATGTTATGGAGCAATTCTGGATTCTCCAACGAGGTGGATGTTTCCGGCGCAATGAAGGCATCTCCTCTTCTCTCTGCGCTCCACTTCTTCACATTTTTGTATGTCATTACGAATCACCTCTCTATGGTTGCCCAAAAAATGTTCTCGGCAGGGAATAGGCATCTATGTCCCCCTTCCAGAATGACTCTCTTCCCTCGGAAAGCAGAGCGGTGTTCGGGGAGCATTATTCCCCTTACATGGCATCAAGCCGTATCGCTGTAATATTCAAAAGGCAGCACCTGCAGCTTTTTTCGGGATGTCTGTCTCGTTGAGGCCTGCCAAGTGCTTTTATACCCGACAAGATCCGTCTTCCTTCACTACTGCAAAATAACAGTCTAGTTCCCGATTTTTGCATCCAATTATTTTATTGCTCGCAGGTATCATGCCCAAATTCTATGGACTCCTGAAACTTACAATCCAATAACCCGCCCCGGCCGGTACTCCGCACGGAAATGTTCTGAGCCGGCATCATTTTTTGAGATCGTGATTTTGCAGGGAGCATTTAATCAATCTTGATCTGCCGCGGAGCGCGGACAAATAACACATCATGCAGTTGTGGATGGTTTGTGAATACCTGCGGCCCCCGCTCTTCCAGCCCTTCCATATCAAATCCAACCACCGTTAAACCCGCATCTGAAGACTTTTCACACACCAGACCACGGAATGCTTCCGTATCGTTGGTCGCAATGTATTCAATATTTTTCTCCGAGATCGGCAGACGTCCTTCTGTGATCAATTGAGTAAAATCCTGCCGGATCCGTTCCATCTCTGAAGCCGGCAGCGCTGCAAAGACCTGCACCTGTGCATTCTGCCAGTCAGGATGCCCCAGAAGAATATAGCTGAGCAGAATCATTGTGTTGGCATTGGCTTTGTCGTTCCAGGTCAGCCACACATGAATGGAATCTTTGCTCCCAAAATGCGTCTCGCAGTGACGGAGCACCATCAGGGTCATGTCTGTCGTGGCGGCGAACTTGCACTGATCTACCACGCTCCTGACCACATCTTCCGAATCTCTCTGTGCAAACTCAAACAGGATTGAGTTATTGGACATACCGGAGACCCCTGGAACCTGGAGTGTCTGCGCCAGTGCAGACGTAATGGACGGACTCACGACCGTATCCATATAGACCGCACTATGCTCCCTTTTTGCCAACTGGAGCAACCGCTCCTTAACCGCCTTACTTTCCGCAAATGTCTCCGCAGATAACCGGCCTTTAATAAAATGGACATAGGTGCCGAACCCGTACCGGTGGCACAGCCACCGGAGCATGATCAACGGGCTGCGCCGGTCAAAGGTGCGGTCATTCACCATGATCACACTCGGACGCCACTCGTCCGCAATCAGGTCCTCGCGCCGCTGCTGCAGGCGAATTTGCATATAGCGCGTCGCCTGTGTGATTGCGTTCTGAAATAATGCCGCCAAATCGCCCTCCCCCCGCTTCTCAATCCGTAACGCCTGATACAGTGCCACCAGAACCAGAATCGAAAGCGCCGCAAAGAAGAGACTGATCTGGAACATCAGAAGGAAGCAGATGACCGCTCCCAGGAGGCTGACGTACCACCGGGACCGAAAACTCGGACGATAACTTGGGCGGGCTGCAAAATGCTCCAGGAAACTGATTGCACACAATGATCCGTAGGTCACCATGAAGAACATGGAGATCAGGGTTGCCACAAGATTCACATTGCCCACAATCACAATCACCAGGGCAAGAATGCCGGTCACAATGGTCGCATGCCTCGGATCATTGGCCGCTCCGATTCCATGCGAGAGCCACATATTTAAGCCTTTCCCCGGCAGCGTATGGTCCGCTCCCAAAGCCTGCAAAGTCCGTGGTGCCACCAGAACCGATCCAATTGCGCTGCTTAAGGTTGCGCAGCATAACCCGATAATGATCGCAGGCCCCCAGATTGAAATGCTGGACATGATCAATTGATCTTCTGCCAGGACCTCTGGAGATGCACTGGTATGAAGCTTGAAGACAATCCCGATATAGACAATCATCCCGACGACGGTCGCCCATAATGTCCCCCTTGGCAGGGATTTGCGGGGGTTGCGCAAGTCCCCGGATAATCCTACTCCGGCCGTCATACCCGTGAATGCAGGAAAGACAATCGCAAACACGACAATGAAAGGGTCGGGCCGCTCAATCGTTTCTGTCAGGCTGACCACTCTGCCATCAAATCCTTCCGTCGGGGATCCCAGAAAAAACAATACCAGAGACCCAAAGAGAACTGCAGCCACCACATACAGCACCTTGACCCCCAGATCTGCCCCCTTGGACAGCACGAGTACCAGCAACAGGATCAATGCAGGAATGGAAACAATGCGCGAATCAAAGCCAACCCCCAGCTGATCCGACAGGATCGGCTCCAGCCAGGTGAATGCCTCCGCAAACGCAATCATGTAAAAGGCGACGGAAATCGCCTGCGATAAATAGAGACTGATCCCGATTACTCCACCGATCGTTGTCCCGAAGGACCGGGAGATGATGAAGTACTCACCGCCCCCTTCCACTTTACGATTGGTGGCGATTTCTGCAAGTGCCAAAGCAGTCGGAATAGTCACAAGATGGCCCAGTAGGATAATCCCCACCACCCCCAGGAACCCTGTATGCGCCACGGCATAGCCGAAGCGCAGAAACATGATCGCTCCCAGAATGGTGCTGATCCCTGCAAGAAATACCGGCAGGGTTCCGAACCCATACCCTCGATCCGTTGCCTGCATGCTAATTCGGGTTCTTGGTCTGCCCGGTTAAGATATCATGGCTCATCGGGGTTCTCAGGCTGTTTGCGCCGCCCAGATTGAGCAGTATCCTTCTGGATGGATTGGACCTTTAATGGTGAGGCAACTCCCGCAACCTGTACCTGATTCCGCCTCCACATAGAGCGCACAATTCCGGCAGTTTCTGTCCAATTCCAGAGAGATGTCCGTGTACTGGAAGGTCATTCGCATGGCCGCTTCCTCCTCGCTCAACCCTGTTATATCCGTACAGGTAAAGTCACTCTGAACCACATCTGCGGGGGCCGTCACTGGATTCTCCGCAGTATCCGTGCCCGAACCTGTCCTCTTCTGATCGCTACACCCTGCACCCATGGCACCGGTGGTCTCCACCACGCATAAGCGGGAAAGAAATCTGCGCCTTGTATAGTTGCCCATTATGTTTTTGCTATCTCCTGACTGAATGTGTGTTTGTCTCTACAGACTGCCTCACTTTGTTTGAATTCACGGCGAATTCCCGCTCCCCCTTGGAACTCAAGGCTCATTTTGTACCCAAGTTCGCGGCTTTCGGTCACTTTTGATCAATACGGACATGATTTCCTGAAAACTACGAACTGAACGGGACACTTCTTCGGCCATTATGGCACGCAAAAATTTGAACCACACTGAGGCTGCAATCCTTCATGGGGCACCGATTAAACGACTTCGGCAGCCTCGAAAATTTCCTCTCCTTTCAAGTAAGACATATAAATAAAGGGGCTTGTATCTTGAGTGCACAGGGGGATTATACTCATTTCAGGAATCTAATTCCACTTTTGAAATTGGGGATTGTATCGGCAACTGACAACGGGCTATCTGAGCAGGGCGGGGCCCGTGACACCTAGTTGCTCCCGGTAAATTCTAACAATAGGATGTTCCTGCAAAACTAATACTCCAGGCTAAAAAGCAATCCTGGGTGTACTCAGGTGAATAAAAACCTTCAAGATTGAGAGTTTTGCAAGATGCTCATAGTTGACGCGAAACCGTCCATTTATTGAAGTTCAAATCCTGGACTTGTTGTGTCCAAAATGAAAGACCTGCCACAATCACGTAGAAACCTTTAACTCCTCCGGTCTTAAAACGGGATGTCTTTCCATGTACACATGATATACGAGGAGAATTTTGGGACATGCGTCATTGTCAATTAGCCGGCAGCCTGCGCCTTCCATCAGTAGACCACTTATCCTATTTGGTAAATGATTACTTTGCTGCGTCCGGCGATTGTATTCTTTTTTTTTCAGTATGTAACCATCAGTTTTTCATTTGCACAGGAGATCGTTGTGAGCGGATATGTCACTGATCGCGATAATGGAGAAGTTCTGGTTGGAACCAATCTGTATGAAGTTTATCTCCAGAAAGGTACAACCACAAATCAATATGGATTTTTTAGTCTTGCCGTCCCCGGTGACTCGGCGGTAATTCGCTTCAGCTATCAGGGGTATGAGACCTTGACGCTTGTTTTTCACGCACCCCTGCAGGAACTCCAACATGTCGAAATGAAGCCTGCCATCGTGGAGTACGATTCTCTGCTCGTCATTGAGGCAGGCGAATATGAAGGACTTCACCAACAGATTCAAATGAGCAATGTGAAAATCTCCATGGCAGAGGTTGAAGCACTGCCGGCTCTGCTTGGAGAAACGGATCTGCTAAAAGTCTTCCAGTTGATGCCAGGGATTCAGTCCGGCACGGAAGGCTCCACCGGACTGTATGTGCGCGGCGGAACTCCCGGGCAAACTCTCATCCTGCTTGACGGGGCCACGGTATACAACGCGGGGCACCTGTTTGGTTTTATGTCCACCTTCAATACCGATGCGATCAACAGTGCTGAGTTGTTCAAAGGAGGTTTTCCTGCCCGGTATGGAGGACGCTTGGCGGGCGTACTGGAT
>JAJECE010000097.1 GCA_022822185.1 Rhodothermales bacterium
ACATTTTGAGCGATTTTGCGGCCTCTGGAGCGCTCGTGGAAATATTTCGCACTCAAATGGGCCCAAAAGAGGATCTATGCCGAAATTCGCACTTCCGACGACTTGGTCTCCAAAAAGGTACTTTATCCACGGGCTGCTAGCGGTATCCCAGATTGTCGTCTGAAATTTTATCGACAGGCGGGTGATCTCTGGAGGGATCCGTGAACCGCCATGTGCTCCTCTGGATCATTCATCGCAATCCGTACGCCTCCAGGAAGAAACACGGGGGATCATTTTCGCTGCTGCCGGCTTTTCGATTCTGTAGACCTGGTTGATCCGATACCCTTAAAGAAGGGCGATTTTCCGGGTTGATTCACGTGGTGAGCCAAAAAATAGATCATTGGCATCCAAAGGGCAAAAGAAAGCATGTAATGCCTCCCGCTCTATATGCATTCGGTAAATCAATGCCAGACGAAACTGCCCCGCCGGCGGCAGCAAGGTTTACCACGACAAGCAGGCTCAGGAACCATGCAGGGCGAAAAGTCTCAATCTTCTTAACTCCGGGGATATAGATGAAAATAGCTGGAATCAAAACGACCGTCACCACTGCGCTCCGCAACAATTTCACATTGCTGTGATCTCCGTCAAATGTCGGAATAGCAGCTGTGAAAACAGATTAGAAGGCGGCTCGCCGAGACAATGAGTTTGGCGAATAAAGTCCTCGTCTTCAATGGAAGCGGATTATTTACATATTCCCTCGCCGCACCTAAGTCACAGGCGGTGAAGGAACGGTAATCGTCAGTTCTGTTTGAACATATCTGACCGTCCTGCCTGCTGTGCATCCGTTGCTGCACAGCATTAGTTCACATAATACTCTGTACAACTGCCCGGGGACAGGACATCCGTGTTCTGACAGATTCTGCCAATTCCCGCGGGCGGTCTGAAATCAATCACGGCACCATTTTTCGTCCTCATCGTCTTCCCCCATCTCCCAGAGGGCCTCACGGCGGGCGACCTCAAAGATTATTTTCTGGTCACGCTCCGGTGGCTGTTTGTTCGTGGTGTGCACCAGTTCCCCTTCCTCCACAACATAGTTGCGTTTCAGCTCATCAAATACGCTGCGGATGGCCTCGACCTTTCCCTCTGCGTATTTGGGATGCCCCTCAAATTCCACCATTACCTCTGCCGCCATTTTCTGCGCAATCTTATAGCGCATGACATGTGCGGACACTTTTTCGATTGCATAGAGATAGACACTCCACGGGAGTTCCCGCCCGACCTCCCACTTCCCTGGCTCAAGGAGCCGGTACTCAACCTCTTTTATCAGTTCTGTCCCCCAGTTACACACCGAGTATTCAGGAAGCATTTTGCCATCGTCCACAGACCACTTCGCGTACTCAATCACCTCCACAGCGGCGCGTCCCAGCGGATTCTGCACGGAAACCACCCACTTGGCGGGAAACCCTTCCGGCGGTTCCTGTCCGATCAGGATTCCCGTCAGCAGATCAGCAGGCCACCGCAATGCGCCGGCAGGAATGTCAGGATGTGTGGGGGTTTTATAGTACTTTGTCATGATGCTTGACCCGTTCGGGCGTTTGGTTGCTGGATGATTCATTGCTGCTGCCCGGATAGCGGTCGCCGGGTTGCACCCATTCGTGCGGCTATCCGGACTCGGTGATCCGGCGAAACATCGTACCTGCCTTGACCGCGTTGAGCATAAAGATGCAGGAGATCGTCAGGATCACCGTAATCAGCCTTGCCCCCAATGTACGAAAAAAATGGGAATTATGAACTCCAGACCGCAGGAATCCGATGGTTTCCAGATACCAATTGATGTTATTTACCAGAGAAACCCTGTATGCAGGAATCCTAAGCATCCTGTGACGCACGGATCAGAGGGGCTTTTTCATGTTTTTTGATTTTTTCTTGCTCTGGAACAGGATATGCTCAATTGCTTTATCGGGGAGGTATTCTGGATCCATGCTGGTCTGGTTCAGGGGAAGGGGCTTTAGCGAGTTTTTCTTCCCGATCTCAACCCGCTGAATCCCGCCCAAAATGTAACTTCTGCCGCCGGGGTATTTAGGTGCCTGCGCCGAAGATGCGCGGCTCATCGTATATCCGTATTCTGGCACGTACGCAGGATCCCTGTATATCTTCTCCACCGCGCCGGGCCATGCACCGCAGAGTCTCCGGCTGGAACACAGGGAGCGCTCTCCCGCCAGAAAGCACCTGCTGCGTGTTCGTGCGCGGCCGAATGGCGGATACGGGAAGCCTGCCGGCAACAGTCGGATCAGAACTGAATCCGAAGGCCGTCTGCATGTCTGGAAATGATGCATAGAATCTTTAGAAGCCATGAAAATGCGGGAGAAAGAGAATATGGATCCATGTGCGACTCTGGATATTGAGGTCTCTGGACGGTGAGTGTCATTATAATTGCCGGTGATGATGTATCTTAGTCCGTTCGGATTTTTTGCGGACACTCAATCACGAACATGCGGATCCATGAATTCTGAACAGTACTGGAAAATCAACCTGCGCTATCTGGCGATCCTTCTCGGGATCTGGTTTCTGGTTTCATTCGGTGCCAGTGTTCTGTTCGTGGATCTACTGGATCAGGTGCGTGTCTTTGGCTTTAAGCTGGGATTCTGGTTCGCACAGCAGGGGGCAATCTATGTGTTTGTGGTGATCATCTTTGTGTATGTCCGCCTCATGAACCGGCTTGATCGGGAATCATCTGCGGAGGCTTCATGAACGTACAGGCGTGGACCTTCCTTCTGGTCGGGCTCTCGTTCGCCCTCTACATTGGCGTGGCAATCTGGTCCCGTGCCGGTTCCACCAAGGAGTTCTATGTTGCAGGCGGGCGAGTCAATCCTGTTTTGAACGGGATGGCGACGGCGGCGGACTGGATGAGTGCGGCCTCGTTCATTTCCATGGCGGGTCTGATCGCCTTTATGGGGCGGGACGGGAGCGTTTATCTTCTTGGATGGACGGGAGGGTATGTATTGTTGGCACTGCTTCTGGCCCCGTACCTGCGCAAGTTTGGAAAATTCACGGTTCCAGACTTCGTGGGGGACCGTTACTATTCACAGACTGCACGTTTTGTTGCCGTTCTCTGCGCCATTTTTGTATCGTTCACCTATGTGGCCGGGCAGATGCGGGGAGTCGGGATTGTATTCTCCCGGTTCCTGGAGATTGAGATTATCTGGGGGGTCCTGATCGGGATGGGGATCGTATTCTTCTATGCGGTCCTCGGCGGGATGCGCGGAATTACCTATACGCAGGTGGCGCAGTACTGCGTGCTCATTTTTGCATACTTGGTTCCGGCGATTTTTATTTCACTGCTGATGACCGGGAATGTGATTCCACAGGTGGGCTTCGGGAGCACGCTGGTCGATGGTTCGGGGGCGTACCTTCTGGATAAGCTGGACGGCTTGAGTACGGATCTCGGTTTTGCGGCGTACACAGGCGGGCAGAAGAGCATGATGGATGTCTTTGCCATTACCGCCGCGCTGATGGTGGGGACGGCGGGACTTCCGCATGTGATCGTGCGCTTTTACACCGTCCCGCGGATGCGGGATGCACGTACTAGTGCGGGCTGGGCGTTGGTATTTATTGCACTCCTGTATACGAGTGCCCCTGCGGTGGCGGCCTTTGCCCGGACGAACTTGCTGACGACGATTGTGGACCGTCCTTATACCGAGGTGCCGGGGTGGTTCAAAAACTGGGAGCAGACGGGTCTGATTAAGTTTGAAGACAGAAATGGAGATGGCCGGATCCAGTATGTGGGGCCTGCATCGGAGCAGGAGAACGAACTCACGATTGACCGGGACATTATGGTATTGGCCAACCCGGAGATTGCCAATTTGCCGGGCTGGGTCATCGGCCTGGTCGCGGCCGGCGGACTTGCGGCCGCGCTCTCCACCGCTGCCGGCCTTCTTCTGGTCATCTCAACGGCGGTCGCCCGGGATCTTCTGAAGAAGGGGTTCATGCCGGACATTTCGGAGAAGCGGGAGCTTCTTACGGCGCGGATCACGGCAGGGATTGCCGTTCTGATTGCCGGCTACTTCGGTATTGATCCACCGGGATTTGTTGCACAGGTGGTTGCGTTTGCGTTCGGTCTGGCGGCGGCCTCCTTCTTTCCGGCGATTATTCTGGGAATATTTACGCGGCGGATGAATAAGTACGGGGCGATCAGCGGAATGATCACCGGCATCGTCTTTACCGCATGTTACATTGTCTTCTTCAAGTTTGTGCGCCCGGAACTCAACAGTGCAGACTACTGGCTGTTCGGCATTTCTCCAGAAGGAATCGGTACAATCGGTATGGTATTGAATTTCATGGTGGCCGTGACCGTTTCCAGGTTTACCCCGCCGCCGCCGGCATCCATCCGTACACTGGTGGATCGGATCCGGACCCCCGGAGATTAGGCCCGATTTGCGATATAACGCTGCAGGCATTAGATTAATAGGAGGCCAGTATTTTATAGCCATGACCACAAGATACCTTATCATCGCCGCGTTTTTTCTTTTTGGGTGTGTAGAGACAGACCCGGAGTCCACTTCTGAATCCCCTGTGACCGAAGAAGTGCAGCAGGCCGCCGGGCCGGATTTGTGCCCGAATGTTGCGGGTTCGTGGGAACTCGTTGAGATTCGGGAGACTTCGGAGGCATTGAGCGGGGAGTTTGAGAGTGATCCCGAATATGGGGAGGCCCCCACCCTGAAGATCCTGAACGAAACGCACTGGATGTTTGTCCGGCAGACGGCCGAGTCGTTTGTCCATGCACAGGGCGGCCGCTATACGCTGGATTCCCTTGGCCGTTATACGGAACATGTTGAATACAGTGCCATCCCCCAGAATGTCGGACAGTCCTTCTCCTTTGACTGCATGATAGAAGGAGATTCCCTCTGGCATCATCAGGGTGGCCAGGGAGATACACGGTACGACGAGGTCTGGCGCCGCATCCAGTGACAGGATCCATGTTCTTATTCTCTGCAGTTGGCTGAATGCAGTTTGTCGTCGTTGATTATTTGGTGTTCGGGGCCTACTGCCTCCTCATCGTTTCGTTAGGGCTCTGGGTTTCCCGGAAAAAGAAAGGGCAGGTCCGGGATGCAGAAGACTATTTTCTGGCCGGCAAGTCGCTTCCGTGGTGGGCCATCGGTGCTTCCCTCATTGCGTCCAATATTTCGGCAGAACAGTTTATCGGGATGTCGGGATCCGGCTTCCGGCTGGGGCTGGCGATTGCGACCTACGAGTGGATGGCGGCGATCACCCTGCTTCTGGTTGCATGGCTGTTTATTCCGATCTATCTGAAGAAAGGCATCTACACGATGCCGCAATTCCTCGAGTCCCGCTACGATGCCCGTGTACGGACGCTTCTGGCGGTTTTCTGGCTTCTGGTGTATGTGTTTGTGAATCTCACCTCGGTGGTGTACCTCGGGGCCCTTGCTCTGGAGGGGATCATGGGGGTTACGCTGTGGCAGGGCGTGCTTGCGCTTGCGATTTTTGCCACCGTGTACAGTGTCTACGGAGGTCTCAAAGCGGTCGCCTGGACGGATGTCGTTCAGGTTTGCTTCCTGATTGGCGGGGGCCTTTTGACCACCATCCTTGCCCTGAATGCCTACAGCGGCGGGGAAGGTGTATTTGCAGGGATGTCAAAACTGCTTAACGAAGTACCGGACCGCTTTAATATGATCCTTCAGCAGGGGGAACTGCTTTATATGGACGACGACGGGATCCAGCAGGATGCCTGGGAATTACTTCCCGGGATCGGGGTACTCGTTGGCGGAATGTGGGTGGCAAACCTGTTCTACTGGGGATGCAACCAGTACATCATTCAGCGAACACTGGCGGCACCGACACTGCGGGAGGCACAGCGGGGAGTGGCGTTTGCCGGATTTCTGAAGCTGCTCCTGCCCCTGATCGTAGTCATTCCCGGAATCATTGCCTATGCACTCGCCGCCCCCATTGAAACCGCAGACAAGGCCTACCCTTGGCTCCTGAATGCGTATGTGGGGCCGGGATTAAAGGGGTTGACGTTTGCTGCACTGATTGCCGCGATTGTGTCCTCCCTGGCTTCCATGATGAACAGCACAAGCACCATCTTTACGATGGATCTGTACCGCAATTATATCCGGCCCAGTGCGAGTCAGCAGGATCTGGTTCGGACGGGGCGCATCGTTGCGCTGGTGAGCATGACGATTGCGGCGGTTCTGGCACCGCAACTCGCTTCTCTGGATCAGGTCTTTCAGTACATCCAGGAATATACCGGGTTTGTGAGTCCGGGGGTTCTGGCGATTTTTGTTCTGGGGCTGTTCTGGAAAAAAGCAACCCCGAATGCGGCGCTGATTTCTGCGGTGCTCAGTATTCCTTTGTCCGCCTCCATGAAATGGCTGCTGCCCGGCATGCCGTTTATTGACCGGATGGGGTGGGTGTTTGTGATTTCGGCGGCACTGATTGTCGGGGTCTCTCTGTTTGAAGGTAAAGGGAAGGACAGCAGCAGGGCCATCCGTCTGGGCCGCAATGTCATTCAGACCGATCCGGTATTCGCCATCCTGTCGTTTGCGATTCTGGCGATTACAGCAGCCCTGTACGTGATTTTCTGGTAATCCGGTGATGGTTGTCTCTCTCGTTGAGGAGCAGTTTTTGACCCCCAAAATCGTAATTGTGAAGATTTTATGGATTTTTGAAATTTTTCACTATATTAATAGGGAAGGGCAGTTCGATCAGTCGGGGAATCTCGCTGGGTTGTACCGCTCAAGTTTTATGAAAACCTTTTCATACTGCAAGAACATACGTCTCGGATCGCCTCCCTTTTTGCGGAGGCAGTCAGGGGCGAAATTATAAGCAAGTACCAGTAAGTAAATGGAGGATTTACTATGAGACTTAAACAGTTATTCGGCTTAACAGCACTTTTATTATTCACTGTGCCTGTGGCATTTGCGCAACAGGGCAAAATTGACGGGGTGGTCACCGATGTCGCAACGGGGGAGACCATCCCCGGGGCAGGTGTGATCATTGAGGGCTTAGGTCAGGGGGCGGCCACTCAGGTGGACGGCTACTTCTTCATCAATAATGTCCGGCCGGGCACCTACACACTGGTGGTTTCCTTTCTCGGGTATGCGACGCAGCGGGTTGAGGGGGTCCGGGTTTCCACCGGACTGACCACAACCAGAGATGTCCAGTTGAGCGAGGAAGCCGTTGGGCTAGATGAGATTGTGGTCATGAGCGAGCGCCCGATTGTCCAGTTGGATGTTTCCGCAAATGTGGCCAGTCTCAACTCGGAGGCGTTTGAGGATCTCCCCGTTGCCGGCGTGAGCGAAGTGCTTGACCTGCAGGCGGGGATTGAGCCGGGGCTTCGTGTACGGGGCGGCGGATTGAACGAAGTTGCCTTTGTGGTGGATGGCATGAATTTGCGGACCGGACGTTCTCATCAGCCGTTTACGAATATCAGTTACACCTCGCTGGAGGAGGTGCAGGTGCAGACGGGCGGATTCAATGCTGAATACGGGAACGTTCGCAGTGGTATTGTGAACGTTACGACCAAGGAGCCTTCCCGGACCCGCTACACCGTGGACGCACTGTACCGTTATCAGCCGGCACAGCCCAAGTCATTAGAGGGACTTGGGGGAACTTCTCTGGATAACTGCACCTATCCGACGACCAATGGCGACTGTGACAGCTGGTTTATCCGCCCGTTCCTGGATCCGGCGGTGGCATGGGAAGGAACCGCTAACGGTGCATGGGATCAGTACACCCAAGACCAATACAATGCCTTTGAGGGCTGGAATGCACTTGCGGAGCGTCTGGTAAATGACGAGAAGTTTGATGTTACGGCGCAGGATATGCAGAACTATTTCAAGCACACGCACCGCAAAGACAATGAGATTACCAAGCCGGACTACGAGGTGGATGTCACCGTTGCAGGGCCGCTCGTTCCCGGTTTTGGTCAGAAACTGGGAGATCTGCGTTTCTCTGCCTCTTATCGGGGAGTGCAGACCGCCTATATCTATCCGCAGACCCGGGATGCATTTACAAACGAGACCTTCCAGGGCAAAATTGTCTCAAATGTGGCCACTGGAATGAAATTAAGTGTGCAGGGGATGAAAGGGATTGAGCGTGGAATTAATCAGTCTCAGGGGAGTGCAGATGTACGGATGTACAACGGAGATATGCCGGCGTACCCGTGGTGGGGGGCAGGAACAGAGATTGTGGATGGCATCAATCGCAGAGGGCGTGTTATTTTTTCGGACGGTGCGTTCCCGCTTGCGAACATCGACCACACCATGATCGGGGCGACCTTCACGCATACCTTGAGTGCGAGCACCTTCTACGAAGTTCATCTGCAAAATATTGCCTCAAAATATCGTAGTCATTTTCCGAATCTTCGGGATGGTTCGTACATAGAGAATAGCCAGTTCTTCCCGGTTCCCTATACCAACAATGTCGGCCGGTTAACGCCGGAGGGGGAACAGAACAGGGATGAAGTGACCTGCTTTGGCGGAGGCAGCGACCTCAATGGAGACGGGGTTCTCACGCCCTATTGTGTGGGAGAGGAGCCGTTTGGGTTCCTGGGGCAGGGCGGTAACCTTTTGGGCGGATCAGAAACCACCGGCGGTCACTGGGTCAAAACCCGGGATACATCCGATGTAAGCGTCTTTACCGGACGGTTTGATCTGACCAGTCAGGTGACCCGTGTGCTCCAGCTTAAGACGGGCGCAGAGCTCATTATCAGTGACTATGACCTCAATTATAAGAGAGTCAATCTGGCGCTGATCGGGCCGGAGCCGGAACAGGATTTTCCATTCTCCCGCCAACCGATCCAGGGGGCCGCCTATGCGCAGGGGAAACTGGAATTTCAGGGAATGATCGCGAATCTGGGGGTCCGGGTTGACTTCTTTGATGCAAATACATCCTGGTGGGTTGCAGAGAATCCTTATGATCAGGCATTCCGGCAGCGTGCAGACGATCTAGATGAGATTCTGCCGAAGGAGGATCCGGATGCGCAGATTTTCATCAGTCCCCGGCTTGGGATTTCGTTCCCGATTACGACGGAAAGTAAACTCTATTTTAACTACGGTCACTTCCGTCAGATGCTGAACCCATTTGATGTGTTCGGAGTTCAGCAGTCGCGCAACGGGGGAATTGATGTTCTAGGCAATCCAGATCACCCAATGCCGCAGACCGTAGCGTATGAACTCGGATTTGATCAGAACCTGTTTGATCAGTATCTCCTGAGGATCAGTGGATTTTACAGAGATATCCGTAATCAGCCCCGAAATGTTGGTTACAACGGCCTTGGCGGTGTTGTGAACTACACCGTCAAGCAGCCGTGGAATTATGAGGATGTCCGCGGTGCGGAGATTACACTCACCAAACTGCGCGGTGACTGGATCCGCGGGTTTGTGAATTACACCTTCCTCCAGACGAAGCGCGGTGATTTCGGGTATAGCGAGTTCAATGAGAACACCTTCCAGCAACGTAATTATCTGCGGACCTCCACCGACTATCGCCTAAACGCTCCGCTTGCCGAGCCGTTTGCCCGTGCAAACCTGCTCTTTTTGACCCCAAGCAGTTTTGTCCCGTCGGTGTTCAACGGCGCACTGCTGGGGGATTGGAGAGTGAGCCTTCTGGGGGAATGGCGTGCGGGGAGTCAGTGGACCTGGGCCGGTGGCGGGGGAACTCCGCCGGAATTGCAGCAGAATGTACGCTGGCGCAGTTATCTGAACTTTGATCTTCGTTTCACGAAACATATCAATACACGCTATGGCGGTGCGCAGGTCTTTCTGGATGTTGCAAACTTATTCAATCGCCGTCATCTCTATAATGCGACGGGATTCCATCCTGACGGCCGTGACTTTGACCGCTATATGTGGTCACTGCATCTGCCGGAAGACATCTTTGATCAGTTGAACGCGGTGGACGCTTCAAAACCATATGCAGAAAAAGAGGGACTCCCTTATATCTGGGTACCGGGTGATGACCGGCCCGGTGTATTTCGCCATCCGGATGTCGCCTATCAGCCGATTGAAGCATCCCAGTCGCTGAGTACTGTTTCGGATCCCAATACCACGGCGTGGTACTGGGCCGCGGATACCGGGACCTACTCCCGCTGGAATGGGTCTTCGTTTGAGGAAGTACCACAGAACGAAGTGAACAAGGTATTGGAGGACAAAGCATACATTGATATGCCGAATATCCGGTTCAACACATTTCTAAATAATCGGCGGATCACATTGGGGATTCGTGTAACCTTATAGCTTGCAGCAGGGCGGCCGTCTCTCTGGGATGGCCGCCTGCTGATTGATGCAAAAAACTTGATAAAGCAAGTTCATGAAGATAACATACTACACCAAGGCGTTTTTCGCCGGCATATTAATGCTGATCTTTACGCCAGCCATTGCGATGTCGCAGTTCACCGCTCAGTGGCTGGATATCGGCACATTTCACAGTACCTATACCGAGTCAGGTGCACAGGACGAGGTAAACTCTTCCGCTCCGGATGGTATGGAATGGCCTGCGATCCTGCGGGAGAGCAGTCACTACCGTGCCAGAGCACTCTGGCTTGGAACGAAGAACTGGACCTCTCCGGACGGGCAGAATTTTCCGTACTTCGTGGCCCGGATTGGCCCGCGTACATCAGGTGCAGACGTAACGTATCCAGTTCAGAATCTCCTGATCAGCAAGACAGAGGATACCGTGATTGAAGTAGACGGAGCACTGTCCTTTGACAATGTGGCGGTGATTGACGAGATTGATCCATCCCTTCCGTCGGATCGAATGATTCACAACATTCACAATACCTATATCGGTGTCACCGTGGATCGTAAAGCGTATGCTTATGTGAATCAGGTGCATGATGACTATAATGTCATTGAGTATACCTATACCAATACCGGCAATAATGATGAAGATGAAGACATTGAGCTGCCGGATCAAAACCTGAGCGAAACCTATTTCTTCCGTATTCATCGGCTCCGGGGGAGTGGACAGGCGGCCTGGACCGGCAGCAATGGACAGGCCTGGGGCAAGTTCAGTATGACGGATGTGGTGGGAGACGGGCATGAAAATTATCCAATTTCGTTTACGTCCCAGTATCTCTGGATAGGGATTGAGCCGGAAACCCAAGGAGATTATGACCGGTTTGGTGTGCCGCTGTTTAAGCAGGAATCACGTGCTCCCACGGGAGACACAATTGGGCGTTTGGCCGGAGCCACCTATATCGGGCGGGCTACGATTCATGCCGATAATTCCCCAACAGATCCCACCTATATCCGCTGTACGGAGGAGACGATTGCGACCTGTCAGCCCTCTACTCTGGGATTTATGGATCAAGACGAACCGCTGACTTCGGACGGCAGTTCGCACGAGGATTATTATGAATGGGGAATCCGGACACGGGAAAATCCGGATCGGATTGAAGGCGGATCCGAACACATGTACCCGCATTATGCGGACCGGATAGAGCCCACGGGGGTTTTCTGGGAGCCCACGAATGACTCTTCTACCGGGAAGCAGGGTGGTCACGCGTTCACTACGGCGTACGGACCTTACGACTTTGCTCCGGGCGAGAGTGTCCGAATCGTGGTGGTTGAAGGAGTTGGCGGCTTATCCATTGATGCGGCGGTGCGGATCGGCAGGGCCTTCAAACTCGGCGGCCAGGACCGGAGCACAGACCTGATCCGATACGATGCGAATGGGGATGGAATGATTCAGACCGGAATGTTTGATTTCAGCCTCAATCAGGTGGATACAGACGGAGATGGCATGTTTGATGCGTTTGGCCATGGATTGGAGGAAATGACGAAGAATCAGTGGGTCGTCACCGCAAGGGATTCATTACTTCTGACGCAGCAGCGGGCCATCAATCTGTATGCGGCCAGTAATCAAATGTCCACCTATCCCATCCCGGAAGCCCCTCATTCTCCCACGACGTTCACGGTTACCGGGCGCCCGGACAAGGTGGAAATTGTCTGGACTCCTCCGGCGGGCGGTCCCACACGCACAGGATGGAATCTGTACCGGACCTCACGGTTTGAGGATTATATTTATCAGAACTGCATGAACCTGGATACCCGGCAGTTTATTGACGGCTCCAATGCGTCGGATCCGGCAGATCCATCTGCGGCGAATCAGGTGCACTGCGGCTACGATCTCATTGCGGAACTCGGTGCAGGGGCAACCTCCTATGAAGACACAGATCTGAACCGGGGAACGGATTATTACTACTATCTGCAGGCCATTGGTGAGGCGCAGCCCGTTGATCCCGATGGGATTAACGGAACGCCGAACGGCAGCCCGCTTCGCAGTTCCCGCTATCTCACGCAGACCTATCTGCCTGTGAACCTCAAGCGGCCTCCTTACGGGTCAACAGGGACGGTGGCAGATGCACGTATTGTTCCGAATCCCGTGAACCTCGGTGCGGACCCGACCATACGGTTTGATCAGGAAGATCGGATGGCGTTCTTCAATATCCCCGGGAATTGCACGATCAAGATCTATACTGAGATAGGAGAACTGGTTCACACGATTGAGCATACCGATGGAAGTGGAGATGAACTTTGGAACCTGACGACGAGCTCTCGTCAACTGCTGGTCAGCGGCATTTATATTGCGGTCATAACAGACAACGATACGGGAGATGAGGCAATTCAGAAATTTACGGTAATCCGGTAGATGCAGTTTGCGCCGCGTTTTGATGCGTAAAGCGCGGCGCAATGCATCACCCCAAGAAAAAACAATGAAATGAAAAAGTATACAATCTTTTCAACAACATTGACCATCACTGCGCTTGTTTTGAGCAGTGTGTCAATATCTTATGGGCAGGCAGGTCTCACGCCGGATACGGAAGTGGAAACTGATAAGCGTGCCCAGACGGGCATGAAATTCCTTAGCGTCTCGGTGGATGCACGGGCATCTGCGATTGGTTCGGCGATGACAGCAGAGTTGTCAGGGTCGTCGGTGTCCATGTTCTATAATCCTGCCAGTATGGGCTTTATGCCCGGGCGTATGTCTGCGGCAGCAGCGAGTATATCGTTCATTGCAGATATCGGGTATACGCAGGCCAGTATTGCTTTCCGTCCAGGCTCATCGGCGAATTATGGCGTTGTCGGGGTCTCGCTTGTATCCGTGGACTATGGTGATTTTATTCATACTGTCCGCGCGAATAATGATGACGGTTTTATTGAAAACGGCACCTACAGTCCTACTGCAATGGCGGTTGGGCTCGGGTATGCCCGGTCCTTTGGTGACCGCTTCTCGGCCGGTGCCAACATCAAACTGGCGTTCCAGGATTTTGGAACCGGATTTGCGACCTCACAGAATTTTGACAGCGGAGTCATTGCGACGACGGAAGACTACAGTACCCGAACGGTTGCGTATGATTTCGGAATCGTATATGCAACCGGGTTTGAGAGCCTTGTGATCGGGATGAGTGCCCGTAACTTTGCCCAGGAGCAGATTTATGTGCGGGAACGGTTTGAACTGCCGCTCACCTTCCAGATCGGGATGTCTATGAACCTGATTGATCTGACCTCCATCAATCCTGACATGCACAGCATTCAGTTGCATGTGGATGCGCAGCGGCCGCGTGACTTTGCGGAGCATGTCCGTTTCGGTCTGGAATACACCTTCATGGATATGGTATCCTTGCGTGGAGGGTTTGAGCAGTTAGGGGCTAGTGAGGAGCAGGGATTCAGCGCCGGTGCGGGACTCCGGTATGCATTCGGAGGCTTCAATGTCGGTGCAGATTATGCCTACACTGATTTTGGAGAACTTGGTACCGTCAATCGGGTCGGGCTTCAGATCGGGCTCTAAATTTTCGGCTCGGCCGATCCTGAACGATTTGATTTAGGTTGCAGGCGGAGAATTGGGTAAATTCCCAGTTCTCCGCCTTCTTTATGAAAATGTGAGGGTTTGATGAACGCTGCGGTTACTTGTGGGATTGTACTCCTCTTTGCAGTCTCGTTTTGGATAACCGGCTGTCAGATGTCAGGGGATACTTCGCCGGATCAGGGGCTCATCCGGTTTACCGAAGTGACGGCCGAGGCGGGGCTCGGCGCGTTCCGGCATGATAATGGAGAGGATGGCAGGAAGTATTACGCGGAGCAGATGGGGTCCGGAGCAGGCTTTATTGACTATGACGGAGATGGCTGGCTGGATATAATACTTGCAGGGGGCGGATACTGGGATCGTGCCCCGCATCCCTGGTACAAAGCCTTATGGATGTATCGAAATATGGGAGATGGCACCTTTACCGAGGTAACCGGCGCAGTGGGATTGGAGGGACTAGATGCATTCACGCTCGGCGTGGCCGCAGCGGATTATGATCATGATGGGGATCGGGATCTATTGATTACCAACCTGAATGAGAATATGCTCCTGGAAAACAAGCGGGGTGTATTTCAGCCGCGGGAAGGCACAGGACTCAGTCTGGAGGATGAATGGAGCAGTTCCGCCATGTGGATGGACGCAAATCGGGATGGCCGGCTGGATGTGTATGTAGGTAATTATGCAGACTGGACCCCGGAAACCGATAAATTCTGCCCGGAAGGTGCGATGGAGAAACTCTACTGTATTCCCGCGGATTACGAAGGCAAAGCCAGCCGTTATTATGAAGCGGCAGGGGATGGGACGTTTATGGATCGGACCCAGGAAGCGGGTGTGCACCATGCACTTGGGAAAGCACTGGGAATTGCGGAATGGGACTTTAATCAGGATGGGTGGCCGGATTTTGTGGTGGCCAATGATGGTGAGGGGGATCTTCTGTTTCTAAATAATCAGGATGGCACGTTCTCGGAGCGCGGAGTGCAGAGCGGGATTGCGTTCAGCGAGCATGGGGAGGCCCGTGCGGGGATGGGCATTGATATTGGTGTGGTGGATCAGACCGGTCAACCCTCGGTTTTTGTAGGAAATTTCTCCACCGAAATGATCGGCGTATACCGGTATTTGGGCAATGGTCTGTTTGCAGATCGTGCGGCACGGTCCCAGATCGGTCAGCCAAGCCTGAACACGCTCACCTTTGGGCTTATGCTGATGGATGTGGATCTGGATGCAGATTTAGATCTGCTGGTTGCAAACGGACATGTGTATCCTGACCGGCTGGTTGGACAGGATAAAATTACGTATGAGCAGCGGGCGCAACTGTTTGAGAATGACGGGATGGGGCTGTTTACAGAAGTCTCTCCTTCAACGACCCCGCCGCTGGAGATTGAAATGGTTGCCCGCGGCGCAGCCTACGGAGATTATGATCGGGACGGGGATCTGGATATCCTCATTGTTGAAAACAATGGTCCGGCGCATCTATGGCGAAATGAGGTCAGCGGGCGCAACTGGCTCCGCATCACGGTTACGGGGACGAATGGGAATCGGGATGCCTTTGGGACGCATATCCGGGTATATGCAGGCGGGCAGGTTCAGCAGCGCCGGATCCGGTCAGGCGGCAGTTATCTGTCGCAGAATGAAATCGTTGCCGCATTCGGGATGCGGGAGACGGCGGCTGTGGATAGTCTCCATGTCAACTGGCCGGACGGACAGGTGCAGGTCTTCTATGATGTACCTGTGAATATTGAAGTTCATCTTACACAGGGCCAAGAGGGATGGAACGAACGTCCGATGCCCGGTACCGTCAACTGATTGATGCGAAGTGCGATTACAGTATGTGTGTGTGTTGCCCTGATTGCGGGATGTTCGGGGGAGGCATCCAGAGATCCAGATGCAGGGGAGCCCCTGTTTACGGAAGTGACCCAGAGGGTTGGACTTGGAGGGGTGGCCCATAACCATGGAGGGACTGGGAATTCCTATGCACCGGAAATTGTTGGTGCGGGCGGGGCATTCTTTGACTATGATCAGGATGGCTGGCAGGATATTCTGGTGGCAACCGGAGGGGCATTTGCGGGGGAGCCGTCGCTCGGAGCACATCCGGCGCTGCGACTGTTCCGCAATCTTGGGGGAGACGGGTTTGAAGAGGTCACGCAGCAGTCCGGCCTAGCTATTCTTCGCGCGTATAGTCTGGGAATGACGGTCGGAGATTATGATCATGACGGGGATGAGGATGTCTATGTGACAACGCTGGAAGAAGATCTGCTGCTGCGGAATACGGATGGTGTTTTTGAAGATGTTGCGCAGGCTGCACAGGTTGGACAGATCCGTGAATGGAGTACGAGTGCCATGTTCTTTGATGCAAACCGGGACGGGTTCCTGGATCTCTATGTTGGAACGTATGTCCACTGGACCCCGGATGAGGACATTTATTGCAGTTTTAATGAGAGTAAGGTGTACTGTACTCCGGAGGTGTATGATGGTATTGCCAGCCGTTATTACGAGAATCAGGGCGATGGCACGTTTGCCGATCTGACGAAAGAGGCGGGATTTCTGTCGGGAGTGGATCCGGTTCGGGACAAAACATTAGGCGTTGCGGAACTGGATGCGAATCAGGACGGATGGCCCGATGTGTTCGTTGCCAACGATACGGAGCGGGACATGCTTTTTATGAATCAGGGCGATGGCACGTTTGTGGAGACCGGGGTCCCCAGCGGGATTGCCTATGATCAGCATGGGAAGCCGCGGGCCGGGATGGGTGTAGATATCGGGGTCGTGGATGAATCGGGCGAACCCTCCATTTTTGTGGGCAATTTCTCGGATGAAATGGTCGGCGTATACCGGCATATCGGAGGGGGGATATTTAATGACCGTGCGGCAGCATCCCGGATTGGGCAGCCCAGTCTGAAGACGCTCACCTTCGGCCTTGTTCTCTTTGATGTCGATCTGGATACCGATCTGGATATGTTGATCGCCAATGGGCATGTTCAGACACATATTGCTCAGATTGTGGATGGGGTGTCCTTTCGGCAGCGTCCACAATTATTTTTGAATGACGGAACCGGGTTCTTTGCCGAGATGCCTGCAGGCGGGCCATTGGCGGAAACCTTTGTCGGTCGTGGACTTGCAACCGGAGATTATGATCTAGACGGCGATCTGGATATTCTTTTAATTGAAAACAATGGTCCCATACATCTGTGGAGGAATGAGTCCAAGGGGAAGACATGGCTTCGTGTCAGGCTTATCGGAACAAGAAGCAATCGAAATGCATACGGTGCGCAACTCCATTTGTGGAGTGGAGGGGACATGCAGGTTCGGCGTATTCGCTCGGGTTCCAGTTATTTGTCCCACTCGGAATCGGCCGCTTTTTTTGGCCTCCAGGGAGTGCCGGACAGTTTATGGGTCCGCTGGCCGAATGGCCGGGAAATCTGGATAGATGATTTGCCGGTCAATACTACAATCAACCTCATTGAAGATGAGTCGTAAGACTGCAATGCTCAAAATAGCGGGGATCATATTGCTCTTTCTTGTGGCAGGATGTGGTCCATCCGATTTGGAGCCAGAGAATTCCGAGGAGGAGCAGAGCTCGGCAACGATTGTATTTGAAGATGTGACGGCGGCCGCTGGTCTGGGAGATTTTCGGCACGAGACGGGGGCTTTTGGAGAAAAGTGGTTCCCGGAGACGATGGGCGCAGGGGGCGGTTTTCTGGATTATGATGACGATGGAATCCTGGATATTCTGCTGATCTCCGGCAGCATATTTCCATCAAGGAGAGCTGCTTCATCGCCCGCAATCCGTCTGTACCGCGGAAGCGGAGACGGACCATTCACCGAGGTGACGCGGGAGGCCGGACTGGCCTCTCTTCGGAGTTATGCGTTCGGGGTCAGTGTTGCAGATTATGATAATGATGGCGACTCGGATGTATTTGTAACGGCATTATTTGAGAATCTCCTATTACGCAATGAAGGGGGAGTTTTTCGGGAGGTAAGTAAAGAAGCCGGCTTGGGAGATGATCGCGAATGGAGTTCGGCCAGTGTATTTCTGGATGCGGATCAGGACGGGTTTCTGGATTTATATATCGGCAACTATGTTCACTGGACCCCCGAAGGGGATATTTACTGCACCCGTGTCGGAGACAAAAAATCCTACTGCACGCCCGAGCAGTATGAGGGGATCACCGGGCGTTTCTACCGAAACCGGGGAGATGGCACCTTTGAAGAGCAGTCCGATGATTTTGCCGGTCTGCCCGGCAAAACGCTTGCCGCGGCAAGTATGGATTATAATCAGGATGGATGGCCGGATCTGATTGTCGCGAATGATACCCAGCGGGATCTGCTCTTTGAAAACCAGAGAGATGGCACCTTCGTGGAGAAGGGCATTGCCAGCGGGATTGCGTTTGACGAAAACGGGCGTGCACGCGCAGGAATGGGAATCGATATTGGTGTCGTGGATGCGACCGGTGGAGAGACCGTGTTCATCGGCCATTTCTCCGGCGAAATGGTGGGGGTCTACCGGCATATGGGCAACGGGATCTTCACGGAGCGGGCGGCGATTTCACAGATTGGCAGGCCAAGCCTGCGTACGTTGACCTTTGGGCTTTTGCTGGCGGACTTTGATCTGGACGAAGATCTGGATCTGGTCACCGCCAACGGTCACATTACCGAAGATATTGGAGAGGTGGAGGAAGGTGTTACGTTTCGGCAGCGGTCGCAGTTGTATGTGAATAGGGGGAATGGGAAGTTTTCCGAGGCGGAACCGACCGGTGTTTTGTCCGAGTTTATGGTGGCCCGGGGGGCTGCGTGGGCCGATTACGATCAGGATGGGGATCCAGACCTGCTCATCACCGAGAATGGCGGCCCCGTACATCTCTGGCGTAATGAGACGGAGGCAGGCAATTCACTGACCGTGAAATTGGTCGGAATCACTAGTAACCGGGATGCCATTGGGAGCCGTGTGCGGGTATATGTGAATGGAACGTGGCAGGAGCGTTATGTGCGAAGCGGTACAAGTTACCTTTCTCAGAGTCAGCGCTGGCCCCTATTTGGATTGGGGGCGGCAGATTCCGTAGATTCACTGGAAGTGCAGTGGCCCAGTGGTACGTTCACAGGTCGAACGGATGTCCCTGACGGGACGATCACGATCAGGGAACCGACGATCCAATGAGCAGTCATTAAAAATGCAGGTTTATCTAAATAAGGGGGCAAGTTCAGTTCCAGATCATTGTATTGGAGCAGCGCTAAAATCCCGGAATTTCGGCTATCGCCGCTGGCAGACTTATATAAGGGGAGGTGGAATCCTCTTGCTTTGTTTTTCGATATTGGCCGGTTGCCGTGAGCCGGTTGGGATTGCACAGAAGCAGCGGAACAATCTCTCTCCACGGGTAGCCAGATACATGGTGGAGGCGGAAGGGGCATTCTCCAGGGGGGTATATGAAGTGGCGCTGGCTTACACCGACAGCGCCGAGGTTCTCATGCCGGAGCTGGCAGATCTGCATTATTTACGAGGGAAGATCTATACGCAGCTAAATCGTCTGGACATTGCGCAGGCCGCCTATGATGTTGTTCTGGAGATTGACCCTGAGTATGCAGGTACCCGATTCAATATGGGACTGAACAGTTTTCGAAGGGGAAAACTTCGAGATGCGATCAATTATTATCTGGAAGAGGAATCTGCAGTTGGTCCGACCCCGGCACTGTTTCATGAATTGGGCCGGGCCTATGCAAGGCTGGGGGTACCGGATAGTGCACAGGAGGCCTATGAACAGGTGCTTGAACTGGACCCAGAGAATACGACCACCTACATGTGGCTTGGACAGCTCTTAGAGGAAACCGGAGATCTGGAAGGTGCGCTGGAGATGTCCCTGCACGGTCTCCGGCTGCGCCCGGATGATCTGGATTACCAGTATATTGTAGGGACGCAGTACTTCCGGCTGGATTCTGCTGAGGCTGCGCTTGCTTATCTTGAGCCCGTGGCTCAAAAATGGACATGGCATCACGGGGCACAGTTTAACCTCGGGCAAGTCTATATGCGGCTTGGGCGGGAAGTGGAAGCGGATGTATATTTTTCGAGGGCGGAGGAAGCGCAGCAGCTTCAGCAGCGCGTCAATGAGGCACAGAATGCGATTGACAATGATCCCAATTCGCCCGCGAACTGGATTGAACTTGCGAACCGGCTTCGTGAGTCCAAGCGGTATGATCGTGCGATTGAAGCGATCAAAAACGGGTTGACCATTCGCGTTCCCCCTGGACTGGAGTTGTACATGCAGACAAATCTTGCGACATTGTACATGGAGTGCGGGAATCCCGATGAGGCGGCCAGAAGGTTTGAGGCGATCCTTCGTGCGGATCCAGATCTAAGTGCGGCCAGGTTGAATCTAGGGATTGCATATGCCCAGGGGGGAAGGATTGAAGAGGCTCGTTCTGCCTGGCGTGAACTTCTGGAAAGAGAACCGGGGAATCTACCTGCACAGAACTATTTGGAACAGTTAGACACAATGGATCAAAATGACGACTATGCGGAAACTGACGCTGCTGATTGTCTGGATAGCACTTAGTACAACGATGGACACGCAGTCCCAGATCATTCAGGATGGAGCGTGGGTCGGACAGATCATTCATCGGAACGGCCGGTCTATGGATGTGACCTACAATGTTCAGAATGAGCATAACGGGTTGAAGATTGTGATGGAGGTCGAAGAATATGGGCCATTCCGGTTCAAGGATATTCGGGTGACTGCCGACAGCCTCTTCTTTGTATGGGAGCCATCCTTTGAATTACCCTGCACACTGGTGCGACTCCAGGACGGGGTCTATCACGGCATGTGTGCAGATCCATGGGGAGGGTATGGAGGAGCGATCATGGCTCCACCTGGTTCGGATAGAGATGCATTAATTCTGGATCAATCCACATTCAGCAGTATGACAGATCTGGATGAGACCGAGCCGGAGCCCGAAGAATGGCGGTTAGGGGATGCATATCCAGTGGGAAAAGCGGTAAAGGTCAATGGATTGGATGTGAATTATGTTGATGCGGGCATGGGTACCGAGGCGGTGGTGCTCATTGCAGGGCTGGGAGATAACCTCACGATCTGGGAGATGCTTCAGCAGAGTTTGGCACAGAACATCCGCACCATTGCGTATGATCGCCCCGGTTTAGGTTTATCCAAGGCATCCCAAATACCTCGTACTCTGGATCAGATGGCATCCGAACTGAGCGCACTGCTTCAGAGCATTGATGCTCCTGCACCTTATCTATTGGTAGCACATGCCGAGGGGAGTTTGATTGCACGCCGGTTTGCAGATTTGTATGGGGAGCGGGTTCGTGGACTGGTTCTTGTTGATCCTCACCACGAAAATCAAGCCCAGATATGGACGGCGTTTGATGCGAAGGCATGGCAGTCGTACTGGGACCGACTGAAACGTTTTCAGTCCATGCTTCCGGGTGGAGTCGGCCAGGAGTTTCGGACATATGCTCAAATCATTGAACAAGAGGCCGGACAGGAACTTGCATCCGTGCCTTCGCACTCGACTGCAGTTCTGACAGCCGGACGCGCGTCCGACATGCCGGTTTGGGTAGGGGAGTCGCAGCGGGGGCGTGAGGTCTGGACGGAGTTTCATGCTTCATGGGTGGAAAAGATGGAGGAGGGCATCCATCTTATCCTGGAATCTGGTCCAAATATTCATCAGGAACAGCCCGGCAAGGTGGAGCAGATTATTCGGGATATGTTATCGGGGAACTAGTTATCGCACACGCGTGATTTTCTCGGAAGAGACGGGATGGCTGTCAAGGAAACTGTGAATAAAATAGGTGCCGCTGGGCAGGCTTTCCGTCTCCAGGACAATGCGGGTCGGCTGATGCAGTGCAGGTGTTCCGCTGAAAAGTGTCCGGACTCGGCGGCCAATGAGGTCATACAGGTGGATTTCCACGGCTCCCTGTCTGCCGGAGGTAAATTCAAGGATTGCCTCTGAGGAGAATGGATTGGGGTAGGTGGTACTTACCTCAAGTACATCTGCATAGAGTTCAACCGTAAGGGGGGCTGTGGCCCTGAACGAACCGGATGCCGTAATCTGGCGGATCTGAAATGAATAGGATCCAGGTTCCAGATCTGTAATGGTGAACGAAAAATTACTAGGCGCTTGTGCACGGCCGGGCACTTCAGCGAGAATGGCAGGCGGTTCAGTCTGTTCGACCACAAATGTAATTCCGGCCGAGGACTGGGTTGTAGACCATACCAGTTGAACGGAGCGTTCCCCCGGGACTGCACGCAACTCATTGAACGCGACAAAGTCGTAGCCCAGACAATCTTTACGCAGCGGCAATTGACAGATCGGGTTCGCGTTCAGCGCAATGTACATGTCATTATCCGGCAGGCAGATGCCTGCATTTTTCGACAGGTTGCACTGATTCAGTTTTGTACCGAGTGCGGCCACTTGCAGGGGCAGAATCCCCGTGAGTTCGTTGCTGCTCAGGTCAAGCGTTTTGAGTTCACGCAACCCGGCATATTCATGGGGGACATCTCCCCGCAGGTTGTTTTTGGAGAGGTTGAGTACCTGGAGGCCGGACAGAGAGGATAAGGAGCGGGGCAGATCACCAGTGAGTTGATTTTCGGATAGGGTAATACGGGTAATGACCCCATTAGAACAGGTAATGCCATGCCAATTGCATGGATCTGAACTGGCAAGCCAGCCATCAGTCTGCAGCCAGAAAACTCCACCCGTTTCAAGGTACATGGATTCCAGACTCTGGCAGTCCTCCCTCTGACATGCTTTGCAGGAACTTTGCGGGGAGAGAGAACACACTTGGTCAAAATTTGCGTAGGGAGGAGAATCGGGCAGACAAATAAGATTCCCTCCCATCTGGCAGTTGGTAATGTTGGCGGCGTGAGTTGCGGCGGTGAGCGAAAGCGCCCCGCTCAGGTTGTTATCAGCGAGGGAAAACCATACGAGTTGATTCAATTGAGTCAATTCTTCGGGTATGGTTCCAGAAAACATATTTTTGCTAACATCAAAAAACTTGAGAGCACTCAGATTTGCCAGCCAGCCTGGAAGATCTCCATGAAAGAGGTTCTGGCTCAGATCCAGATGTTCAAGTTCAGTGAGATGGCGGAGTGAGTCAGGGATGGATCCACCCAAGGTGTTTCCACTGAGATCGAGGTGTTGTAACCGGGTTAACTTCCCAAGTCGCTGAGGTATGGACCCCTCTAATTCATTATCCCCTAGACTGAGTTCACGAAGATTGGTCAGGTTTCCCAGTTCTGGCGGGATTGTACCGGTGAAGGCATTATTGCCGAGCAAAAGGACTTCCAGATGCTCCAGATCTCCGAGTGTATTGGGGATCTGATGGGTCAGTTTTCTCTGGCGGACTCCCGGGCCGCTGTTATCAATGCGGATGGATTGTAATTCTGTCAGGAAAGCCAGGTCGCCGGGGAGCGTACCCCTGAGGTCGTTTCCAGACAGATCAATATGAATGATTTCTCTGGGCCATTCCGAGGATTGACAGGTAATCCCGTACCAGTCACATGGCTGATTTGTTCGGAGCCATCCGCGCACATTCCGCCAGTTAAATCCGTCGGTCTCGTAGAAGAGTTTTTCCAGAACTTTACAGTCTTCCAAGGTGATCTGGTCAATGAGGCGGCAGCCCAGAAATTGTGCCTGGGTAATCGTTGCATGAGAAACTGCGACGGCAAGAATCAACGGAACAGCACGGGCCATATGCACAGGAGTCTATGGATCCCTTACCATTCTATTTCCGGGTTGTTCGTGATTCCGGGAGTCTATAGTTCCCGAACCACGCTCATCAACCGGAACCAAATTGCAGTGTATCCGCAAGTGGGCGTACGGGGGTGCGTCAAATTTTGCGTGGTTGTGAGATACACCAGCACGGAGGGATATAAGTCCGAATCAGAATGTCAATACTCAAAAAAGAGCCGTTTCATGAAAATAATTGGAGCGCCCCCTGAAAGAGTCCTAAGGTCAGGCCTATTCCGATTAACCAGCGCACGATCCGAACCTCGGTAGCACTGATTTTTGCATCCAGAGCACTGATTTCCACACGCAATTCACTGATTTCCACACGAACTGAAGCTATTTGGGTATCCATATCACTGCGCAACTCACTGATTTCTACACGCAAATCGCTGATTTCTATACGCAAATCGCCAATTTCCACGCGTACGGAGTCTATTTTACCATCCGTGCCTTTCTGCAACTCACCAACATGGGTACGCACGAACTCTGTGGTTAGGAGATTCCCGTTTTGATGGCTAACGGCATCTGCA
>JAJECE010000132.1 GCA_022822185.1 Rhodothermales bacterium
TACTGAGACTTCTTCGCCAGATATCCCTATATTTGAACTCTGTTACACATCCTGACAGACAAAAGGCTCTTCTCAGACATCATTTGTTTGAGGCAGGCATCAAATCCTTTTTCTTTATGAAAACCTCATCCCGCTACGTTCTTCTGATCATTCTGCTGTTTCTGACAGGTGGACTGCTTGGAGGCACTTTTGGATCGTATCTCAACGATACGAAAGAGAACTTGCGGAAACTGGAGGAAGCCTTTCTGCTGATTAGCCGGAAATATGTTGATCCGGTGGACCCAAACAAAATGGCAGAAAATGCCATTGGCGGAATGCTGGAATCACTGGACCCCCATTCCTCTTATATTGACGCGTCGGCCTTTAAAGAGGTGGAGGAATCCTTTCGCGGCTCCTTTGGTGGCATTGGAGTCTGGTTCCAGGTGCTTGATGGAGACACAGCCCGTGTCGTATCCCCCATTGAAAATGGCCCCAGTGAAAAGGTGGGGATCCAGGCTGGTGACCGGATCATTGCCGTTAACGACACCTCGGTTGTTGGGATCGGCGAAGATGAAGTGAAACGGCGGCTGAAAGGCCCCATTGGAACACAAGTTGAAGTAACGATCTACCGGCTGGGACTTAAACAGCCGTTTGATGTGCTGATCACGCGGGGCCTAATTCCTCTTTACTCGGTCACCAGCAGTTATATGATTGATGACCTTACGGGCTACATTCGAATTAACCGCTTCGCACAAAGCACCTATAACGAATTCATTCAGGCAATCGCAGATCTCCAGAGACAGGGAATGGAGCGTTTAGTTTTGGATCTTCGTGATAATGGCGGCGGGATTCTGCAGGCAGCGGTTGCCATTGTGGATGAACTCCTAAGCGGAAGCGAAATCATCGTCAGCGTAAAAGGTCGTAATGTGCCCGACGAGATCTATGCTTCCGGGCACTCTGGGCGCTTCGAGACCCAGCCGATCATTGTTCTGATTAATCATAACTCCGTCTCGGCAAGTGAGATTGTCGCCGGTGCCCTGCAGGACCATGATCGCGCTCTTTTGATCGGCCAGCGGAGTTACGGAAAAGGACTGGTTCAGAATCAATATCCTCTTCCCGATAACAGTCGGCTCCAAATCACAACTGCCCGCTACTATACTCCCTCCGGCCGCCTGATCCAGACTCCCTATGAGCAAGGAGATCGTGAAGCCTATCTTGAGGAGAAACTGGAAACTTGGATCAAAGCCGATCAGGATCCCGAAGGGTATATGAACCAGATCCCGGATTCGCTGAAATTTACAACCACACACGGTCGCACGGTCTTCGGAGACGGTGGAATTACCCCGGATCATTTGGTGGCCTCGGACTCCACAATGCCCCGCATCCTTCAGTCCATCTATGGCGGTGGTTTTTTTGAAACGTTCCGTCTATGGTTTGAAGACCATGAACAAGTGCTGCGAACCATCTGGAAAGATCAACAGGAAACGTTCGTGCGTGAGTTTTCTTTTTCGCCCACTCAATGGGATGCATTATGGGCTGCCGGGGGGACCGCTCAGATCCCTGTCACGTTTGTTCCAGCGGATCCTTCTCCCGATGACCTGCAATTCACCTATCGTGCGCTCGCAGAAAACGAGGAAACTCTGCGACTTTATTTCAAGGCACTTCTTGGCCGCCAGTTGTACGGATCACGCGTTGCAGTTCCGCTCTTCAATGCGATTGACGAGGTCTTCCTTGAGAGTCTGACAATGTGGACGGAAGCCCGGGAATTGACACTCCTCAGCCGATAACCGCCCATGGCAGGGGGGTAATGACCACCTCCTCTCCTTCAGAGGGATTGACCACCTCTTCCTCAAGATGAACCAGACAATTGGCATGTTGCAGGGACGAATAAAGATTCGATGCCTGGGGGCCGGTTGTGTGTACGATTAACGGCCCATTTTCCTGCCACCGGGCTCTTCCTCGAACAAAATGATGTAAACCCGCTTCCTTGCGCACGGAAGATCCCAGTTTCGCTTTTATCTGTGGCGGATGGATCTCAACTGCTCCCATCATTGCAAGTAGTGCCGGCCGCACATACTGCTGAAAACAGACGGCCGAGGAAACTGGATTCCCCGGCAATCCAAAAACGGGTCGTGTGCCAATCATTCCAAACAGCATGGGCCCTCCAGGTCGTTGACGAACCCGCCAAAAACACTTTTCAAATCCTATGCTCTCAAGTACTTCCTGAACAAGGTCATATTTGCCTACGGATACGCCCCCGCTAATGACAATCACATCGGCCTCCAACCCCCGCCCGATTGTGAATTCAATGTCACCTCCATCATCCCGGGCAATCTCCGGCCCTAGCGGTGTTCCGCCAGCCTCCAGCACCTGCGTGACGAGCCCTGGACCATTGGCATCATAAATTCGTGCAGGAGGCAGAGGCTTGGATGCGTCTAGGTGCAATTCATCCCCCGTTACAATAATGGCTACCTCGGGCGGTTTAGCCACCTTTATCCTGTGATATCCTGCCGCCGCAATCATCCCCATAACTGGCGGCGTAATCCGTGTCCCCCTTTTTACCACAGTCTCATGCTTCGCGGCATCCCGTGCAGCTTTCCGTATATAGGCCCCTGCTTCCGGTCTCCGGTGGATGCGAATCATTTCCTGATTGATTTCGGTTGTCCATTCTACTGGCACCACCGCCTCTGCTCCAGGGGGAATCTGTGCACCGGTCATGATGCGGATACATGCTCCTGATTCCACCTCCGCATTGGGGGCTTTTCCCGCGGGAATTTCTCCATCAAGACGGAGATCTGCCGGAAGCTGTACCAGATCGTCCACGCGGACAGCAAACCCGTCCATCGCAGAATTGTCAAACGGAGGGATCTCCTCCCGCGCCAAAATATCTTCGTGGAGTATCTGGCCGAATGTCATAAGCCGAGGAAGTTCCTCGGTTGGCATGGGAGGAATTGCCGAATGAATTTTCTGGAAGGCCTCTTTGGGTGTCATTCACTTCTGAGATCTTTCACTTTGTTAGTGGGCGGTCTATTATGGAGGCTTTCGGGGTCAAGGCTTATCCTCCAAAGTATAGGGAATTATACACCTAAATTGATATTGGTTCATGAAGATCATTAGCCAGCGCCAATTTGATTTATATGTGTTCGCCTATGAGCGCCTAATCTGCAAAGACCCCGCTAGCAAATCTCTTCCGCTCTCTCGGCCATCAACAAGACTATTCTACACGGGCTTACAGTAAGTCAAATGCGTCAGAGTCTAGGGCATTTGCTGCAAGTCGTAGCTGCCGAGCTTTTTCTTCCTGCTCATTGAAACCATTAACAATGTTGTGCTGCTCCTCAATATTAAGTGCAGGAATCGGCATATCCTCAATGTGCCGTTCATAAATATGTTCTTGCCCCGTACCTTCCTGTTTTTCGTAAATCTCATCTTGTCGCTTCTTCATGCAAATGAAGAGGAATCTAGTTAAATAGATATTCTCGTCTCTGCTGCGCACAACAATGCAATCTGATGCCCAAATTGGCTCGTCATGCCACCAGACATAGCCGCTATACCGGCCAGATTTGCTGACTGTAATTACATGCCCTTGTTCATTCGGCGTATCGTGATAATACGGTATCGAACCAGCGCCTCCCGCAATTACTGGAATTGATCCGTGCACCGCCGTAGCTTCCGTGATCGTTTTGCCGTTGCGCAAGTGGGCGACACTCTTGAGCGAGTCGTATGAGGCTCTATTGTCATCTATTCGCCAATTCCAGTGCGCTCCTTGTTCCCCTTGACCGAGCACAAATTTATTGCTAAATTTGTTCGGATTTTTCCAGTCGAATAATTCAGTCATGGGCTGAACGGTCAAATGTTCCGACATTGTTGGATTCACGCTTGGAATCTCGCCCCCGGTCATGTTGGCAAGGATATAGCTGTTTACATGATCAGTTGAGTTCGGGTTCTGCCCGTCCAGCAACTTGCCGCTATCATGAATCTTGATGCCTTCATGTCCGCGCCGTGAACTGAATTCGTATCCCAGAAACCGCTTTTCCGCCTTCTTTTCACCACTTACAACAACGACGACTGGACCGTCATTCTGCAATGCCATGTAGTCTGCTGGCGCTTCAAGTTTCAGGGGCATCCTTCGTTTCCGCAAGAACAATATTACTGTCTTTATGCCGGTCGCCATGAAGGCATTATTGCCGAGCAGCATGACGCCTTTCAACTCGAAGTTATTTAGTAGCAAGGCCCTCGTCTGTTCATAAACGGGATTTCGCCCTTCAACAATTGATCGAGGAAGGATTATGCCAGCAACTCCCCCGTGCTTCAAGAGCTGCACCATTCTCTCAATGAACAGGATTTCGATATTGTCGCTGTTATCCTGCAAGTTTTCGAACAAAGTGAATGACCGCTGCCCGTCCTTTACGACTGATTTAAACCCCTTCACCGCATACGGAGGATTTGCGACCAGAACATCAAATTTGCAATTCTCAGCTTTGTTCGTACGTAACCGATTCCTATAAGTGTCGGATGTAAATGGATCAATTCCCGAACCGTGTATTATCTGCGCTTCGCCATCTCCATTCAAAAAACAGGCAAGTTTGGATGTCTTTGCAAGACGGTAATCAAATTCGATTCCGTAAACGAACTCCTTCGCCCAGCCAAAAGTATCTGTCTGAAATCCGCCCAATTTCTTTTGCTGTGAATGGCTAAGTTGATCGGTTTTAATCTCTTTTATAATGTCATTCAAGACATCCATTGTCTCAGTCAAAAAGTGTCCGCTTCCACATGAGAAATCAATCGTATAAGGCAAAAATTCTTGTTGACCACTATTAATTTTTTCGAGAACAATCTCTTTAATTGGTAGACACATGAGTATAAAACGAACTAGCGGTAGTGGTGTAAAGAATTGCCCCGACTCTTGCTTGAATCCGGTATTAAGCAAAAGTTCGAAAAAGTCACCTAAAAACTGCTGTTTATGTGTGTAGCGGAGCTGCCAGCGTTCTAGCAACTTAATCATCTCAATTACCACTTTGGCATTCTGTTCAAATGACTCTTTATTAAACACTTCAAGAAACGCGAATTCCTGATTCTTGAACAGACGAAGTTCTTCAATTTTGCGCTGTGATTCTTTGCTTAATTGGCTTGATTGGATAATGTCGTCAATGCTGTAATCTGTCACATCCTTATTCAGGTATCGATCCATGCCAAGCTTGTACAGGGTATTGAGTCGACCAAGTAGCGTCATTGGCGTATCCGAGACCTCTAACCACTGGAAATCGAGCTGGTCTTCGGGGCGCTTGTCTTCATCAACAATTTTGCACAGGAACAGATTGAAGATTTTATTGAATGCGTTACCCTTGTCGGATACCACATTGTGCCGCAAGATTTCTAGAAATTGATGGTAGATACGCTTGCCATCTGCTTCCTTGAGTGGTTTCAAGTCACGACGCAGTAGCGGTGCATCTCCAATTCCGTACGGTTTGATCTGCGGCTCAAATAAACCCTTGTATGCAAACTGCTTGTTCCATCGATTGTGAACCTCTGCTACATTGCCGAGTGATCGAAACGTGTCCTCTATGGCCACAATTGCGCATTCATATTTTAGTTCATCTTCTGAGACAAAAGATGTGTATAGGCAAAGGTAGTCTGCATTACTATCTTGCTGCCAGTATGAGAACAGTTGCCCTCCATTTTCTTGCATGCTCTCTTTTTCTTTTTCGTACTCCTCTGGATGCGTCTTACACTCAATCATTAGGTATGGCTTGTTGCCCCGCCTATTCTTGACAAGTATATCAAGCTTGCCCTTAAACCTGCGACCAAGAGGCCACTTGTGCTCTAACTCAATGCATTGGGGGGGATACCCCTTCGTGAGTAGGCGATCCACACACTCCAGCACAACAAAATTTTCGCTGCTCTCGAAATTAGAAGTGGTTCTGTCTCCAAGTGTGATTTCGCTCGGATAGTCTATCCTCTGACTTTCAAAATCAACAGCAATGGTCCATTTTCCTGAGCCGTAGCATTTACTGCGTTTGTTGGCCCGAAGAGGTACAAAGTTCAACAAATCAAGTAACTTGTCGATTTCTTCTAATTGGTCCGAGATTTTCGATTTTTCGGGGGGGGGGGGTATGTTTATTATGTGTCATTGCAAGATTATGATACTCAGGATCTTAGGCAACTAGTTCTTTGTAGGTCAGCCGTTTCCCAGACATGTTCACTACGATCTGTGCCATTTGTTGCATCGTGTCCAACTCTCGCGGATTGTGTTTGCCTGCAAACTGGCCGACATAGCGGTTCAGGTGTTTCTTGCTTATCTGGTGATAGGTGCGCTTCAGAACTGCCCAGAAGAATTCTACGCCATTGGTGTGGGCCATGCCGCTGACATACTCTCCTACACTGTGACGTACAAACTCATGATTCTCACGCCCTCTGTAGGCACTGGAGCCGTCCGTGTATATCTTGGCACCTTCAGTCGCGTTTGCATCCACGAAGGCATTGAGCGTAGGGGCATCTGTATCTACAATGATCTGCTCGGTAACCTTTCCAGTTGCTCGGTCACGAACTCCTACGACTGCGGTTTTTGCAACCGGACCGCGTCCCGGGTTGGCTTTCTTGCTGGCGTGCTTGTTCTTTTCCAGTCCACCAAAATAGGCTTCGTCAATCTCAACCGATCCGTCAAACAATACTCTGTCTGGGATTAGGCCTTCACGAATCCGTTGCAACATAAACCATGCCGTTGCCTGACGAACTCCGATGTCTCTATGCAGCTTCATAGAAGAGATGCCTTTGAGACTCGTGCTTTCCAGATAGATTGCCCAGACCCATTTCTTCAATAGCAACCGTGATTCTTTTCTGTGTGAGCGTCACCTAGGCTTGCCATAATATACAACTGTCTGATCCTGTTAATTGTACATTTTTACACGGCAAATATCTGAAGTTGTTTCAACTCAAACGTATAATTCCCAAAATATAAGCACATAGCATGGAACAGGATCGCGGTAGGGACCCGGGTTTCCCCGGGCCCCCCGCACGGATCCGACCATGCGCGCTAACGCAGCCGGCTCCTCCCTTGGGTCGCACCGTCGTGCATAACGGCAAAATTTGCCGTAGTCGTTTGATCCCGTGGGACACACTTTTCCATCTCAGCGTATGGAGTGTGGTAGGATCTCCCAACTTCCCCTTGGGTCGAGGCCTTCGCTCCAGCAACTCCGCAGGATCGCTCCTTTGTTCGCTGCCTTCATTACTACTATGCCTCAATCTGACTTCTCTATTCCGTACATCGCAGGCTTCGGTGTCTTCCACCTTCCCTGCACGACCCCGAAGTATAACTCCAGGGTAGAATAGAGACCTCCCAGGTCCCGGTAAAGTGCGTGCATGCGTCCCTGGGTTCTTCGACACCGTGGGCCCGTAATCCATCTCACCATTACGATGAATTACGTGTTGCCTTCGATCATCAGGAAAATCTCGGCGACCCAGACGATAATTCTTTCGGTGCTCAATAGCCCCGGCCACATGTGCCGCTGTCAACGCTTCACATCTGCCCTCACGAACAGTTGCGCATGACTCGCGGAGATATGTACTCGGTTGTAGTTTCATAACGCAGGACTTTCACCCGCTACACTTTACCAGTTAGCCTGGCGCACCCTGTATTTCATTTCGGAATTCGCAGGCACAGATCTTGACGGTTCTGGCTGGATTGCCGAGACATTCTGCATGGATGATTGTGTATTCAGATGAATTTGCCCACCTAATCAGATTGAATTTGCCCACCTGGCAGGTCTCATTTTTTGGAGCGATTTTTCACGTCTGTTTTGGAGTTGGAATGAGTACGTTTCGTGAATGTTTCATGGCTTGGATTCTTCGGATTCCGTGACCGATTTTCGCATGGAATCTCCGCTGAGTTCGATGCGATAGGCGGGCTGAACAAGTCGGTCCAGGATGGCATCGGCAATCGTGGGATTGGCCATGCACTGGTGCCAATGTTCAACGGGCAGTTGACTGGTTGCAATGGTCGAACGTTTCTGGATTCG
>JAJECE010000114.1 GCA_022822185.1 Rhodothermales bacterium
GACAGTGACCAAAGACATTTTATCGGAGATTCCCGCGCCAAGGGATGGACAGCATGCATTTTTCATCATCGCTCCGCTGTGGCTGACTGCGTTCATCGTGAGCTGTCAGCTTTTTATTGTGGCCCCTCTTTTGCCAATCATTCAGGATCAACTCCTTAATCAGGATCCTCCAACCGATTTTGCACTTGGCTTTCTGGGAACCGCCTACTCGGTGACATTGGCTTTTTCTACACTCATTGTGGGTCCAATCTCGGATCGTGTAGGCCGGCGCAGAGTATTAATTGTGGGAACCGCCCTTATCGCCGCAGTACTGCTTCTGCATGGAGTCGCCGTTCACTATGAGTCGCTCCTGATCATGCGTGCACTTGCAGGAATGGCAGCAGGCGTGTACAGCGGCAGTATGGTCGCATTTGTGGGGGACTACTTTCCCTATAAACGCCGCGGGTGGGCAACCGGATGGATTCTCACCGGCGTGGCATGTGGGCAGATTATCGGGATGCCGGCGGGGATCCTATTGGCAAATGCCTATGGATTTCATGCTCCGTTTATTGTCTTCGGCGGGCTGATGGCCGCAGCAAGCGCCATGGCCTGGCGGTATCTGCCGCAGCCGGATGTGAAGTATGATGAGGTGCCATTCTCCATTCCTGCTGTACTCAGAACCTATGGCAGACTTTTACAGAGTCCTGGACCGCGCGCAGGAGTTTTTATCTATTTCCTTCTCTTTGCAAGTCTCGGATTATTCCTGTTCTTTTTCCCAAAATGGCTGGAAGAGGATGTAGGGATTTCGGTGCAGCAACTGGCATTGCTGTTTGTGGTCGGGGGCATCGGGATTGTTGCAGGTACGACCTCAGGCGGAGTCCTCTCGGATCGCTTTGGTCGAAAGCCGATTTTGATGTTTGCATGCCTGGCCCTGACCCTGATCCTCCCATTTGTGACGCTTTGGGTACAGGGATTTACGGCTGCCGTTGTGGTCATTGCATTGATTCTAACCTTTGGCGCAATGCGTACCGGGCCGATCATGGCCCTGCTGACCGCTCTGACCACTCACACGCAGCGGGGGGCGATGATGGGATTAGCCGTCGCAGCAGGGCAGTTTGGCCTGGGGGTCGCAACAGGGTTCGCCGGATGGCTCTATGATCACCCAGGCTTTCTGTACAATATTCTATCCAGTACCCTTGTGACTGCACTCATGGCCTGGGTGGTTTGGCACCTCCTGCCAGAGCCTAAAGAATCCTGAATGAGATCCCGGCCGCCAAGGACTGCTTCCGCTGGATATAACGCGATAGATCCCGGTCAAAAAGTGCCGTATACTCCGCGTTGACCTGAAGCCATGAGTTCACTTTCATGGTCAGCAAAGTCTCCCAGATCGTGTCCGGAGATGCCTGATTGAAGGCAAGAAAAAGAGTTAATGTGGACTTCAGATCCACATTCGGGAAGATCGTACGATCAAAAATGAACAGTCCGGCAGTCCCCATCTGCCAGCGAAACACGGAATTCGAGGACACCTTGTAGCGACTGCGCAGGCTGTGAATCGTGACAATGGTCTGCTTCGCCGCAATCCCCAGGCGCAGATTAAGCCAGGATCTGGCCGGATAATCCAGACCAATGGATTCTGTGACGGTTGCAGGAGATAAAAACCCGGAAATTTGCAGAGATTCCAACCCCTCGTCCGTCTCATTGTACTGAAAGCCATCCGCAAATTGGGATCGAAGGTCTAACGTAATGGCAGGACTTAATCGTCCAAAGATCGGGATTCCAGAAAAATTAAATGCACTCCGCAGGTGAATCAGATCATCGGACTTTCGCAGTTCAATCCCATCCTGTTTTACGACTCCGAACGCAAGGCGGACCTCATGCTCCTGCTGATTTTCTCCAGATAGTCTGGCCGCCTGTGCATGGATGCCGGTCCCTAATGCGAGTGAACTCACACCCCCGTCATGCCATCGGTGGAATCCAACCTGCGTAAAGGATACCGATCCCCTTACCTCGGTCGTCCAGGTGGAGTCAGTCTGCGCAACCGTGGGCACAGCGGATCCCAAAAGAACCAGTAACAAGGTGAGTCGCAACATGAAACCTATTCGTAGAGTTAGTGAGCCATGCTGACACGAATTCGATTGCGAGCCCGCTCCAGCGCCCGCTCTGCCCGGATTCGGTCAAAGTCTCCCGATGCCTTTTGAAGGCGCTCCAGCGCCCGCTGCTCCGCTTTCTGAGCGCGATCCGTGTCAATGTCTGATGCCGGTTCAGCGGTTTCTGCAAGGACCGTGACGATATTCCCGATCACCTCAATGAAACCCCCGCTGGTGGCAAAGGATGCCTTTTCTGTATCCGCCAATGTCAGAACCAAAGGCCCCACCTCCAGAGAAGAAATCATCGGGGCATGATTATACATGATCTGAAAACTCCCGTCTGCTCCGGGAGCACGAAGCCCTTTCGCGTACCCCTGAAATACACGCTTGTCCGGCGCAACAATCTCAACCCGAAGCAGTCGCTGATCACTGCTCATGATGCCTCGGCAAGTTTGCGTTCTCCGTCCTCAATAACCTCATCAATCGTCCCCTTGTAGGTAAAGGCGGATTCCGGCAAGTGATCCAACTCGCCGGACAGGATCATACGGAACCCTTTGATGGTGTCCGCAATTCTGACATATTTCCCTTTCGCACCGGTAAACTGTTCTGCAACGAAAAAGGGCTGACTCATATACCGCTCTGCGCGGCGGGCACGCTGAACGACGAGTTTATCCTCGTCCGAAAGTTCATCCATGCCAAGGATGGCGATGATGTCCTGCAACTCTTTGTAGCGCTGTAACAACTGTTTGACCTCCTGCGCAGTAGTGTAGTGCTCGTCACCGACCACACGGGGTGTCAGAATCGTTGAGTTGGAATCCAGAGGGTCAATGGCCGGATAAAGTCCCAGAGATGCAATGCGACGGGACAGTACCGTGGTTGCATCCAGGTGTGCAAATGCGGTGGCCGGTGCGGGGTCTGTGAGGTCATCCGCCGGCACATAAATTGCCTGTACCGAGGTAATGGATCCGCTCTTGGTGGAGGTAATCCGTTCCTGAAGTTCCCCCATCTCGGTGGCGAGGGTGGGCTGATAGCCTACCGCACTGGGCATCCGCCCCAGAAGGGCACTCACCTCGGAGCCTGCCTGAGTAAACCGGAAGATATTGTCGACAAACAGCAGTACATCACGGCCTCCCAGGTCACGAAAATACTCTGCAATGGTCAAACCGCTCAGAGCCACACGTGCACGTGCACCGGGGGGCTCATTCATCTGGCCAAAGATCAGGCTGATACTGCTCTCCTTAATCTTGTCCATATCCACTTTGGAAAGATCCCAGTTGCCCTCTTCCAGCGCCTGCTGAAACTCCTCTCCGTACTGCATCACCCCGCTTTCAATCATTTCGCGGAGCAGATCATTCCCTTCACGGGTACGCTCGCCAACCCCGGCAAAGACGGACAGACCTTCATGCGCCTTCGCAATGTTGTTGATGAGTTCCATGATCAGAACGGTCTTGCCAACCCCTGCCCCGCCAAAGAGTCCAATCTTGCCACCGCGTGAGTATGGTTGAATGAGGTCCACCACCTTGATCCCGGTCTCCAGCATCTCAACGCTGGTTGACAGGTCACTGAATGCGGGTGGTTCGCGGTGAATCGGCAGAGCGCCTTCCGCTTCGGGCTGTGGCAGCCCGTCAATTGCACGACCGACTACATTAAACAGGCGCCCCCGAATATCCGGCCCGGTAGGCATGGCGATAGGCTGACCGGTACTGTTGACGGGAACCCCTCGGGTCAGCCCGTCCGTTGAGTCCATGGCAACCGCACGCACACGGTTCTCCCCTAGATGCTGCTGCACTTCAAGGATGAGCGCATCCTGATTTTCGCGTGTAATTTCCAGTGCGTCCAGAATATCAGGAACGTCACCGGCAGAAAACGCAACGTCAACGACAGGTCCGACCACCTGTACGACTTGCCCGGTTGAGGCCATATTATTAAGTGAGATTTTGTTGAACGGTAAAATGATGCAACCCTGCGACAGACATGATTTCCTGTGCGAATCCAGTATGTTTCGTCATTCAGGTAAACCGTAGACCCGACTGACAGGTCCGGTCACCGCAGTAGTTTGCTGATTCAGAATGCGGTTTAACGAGGCTAAGCGAAAATGGCTTCATTTTTCCGAATTCACAGTTCGGTTCGTGAATCAGGAGAGAAAACATCTATATTAGTACAATTGATGGAACCGAGACCCGTTCCCTTTATTCCATTCGCTTCACCAGACTTAAGTACTCATGACCACTCTGATGCACTTTTTCAGCCTGCTCCTTCTCTTATGTCTCGCTTCTCTGCCGGCGTATGGACAGGGGATCACCTCTATTACCGACAAAACTGCGGGCATGGATAAACGTGACGGATTTTTCCCGGTGTACTGGGATGAATCAAAAGGGGACATCTATCTGGAAATCCCTGCCGTGGAACAGGAATTTATTTACGTCACCTCTATGCCGGCGGGTTTAGGATCCAATGATATCGGACTGGACCGGAGTCAACTGGGCAGTACACGGCTGGTCCGCTTTGAGCGCGTTGGACCCAAAATTCTGTTAGTCATGCCGAATCTGCGCTACCGTGCGGATTCAGAGTCAGCGGCAGAGCGTGCATCGGTGCGTGAGGCCTTTGCCGAAGCGGTGCTCTGGGGGTTTACGGTGGAAGCAGAGGAAGGCGGGCGTGTACTTGTGAAGGCGACCGACTTCGTCGTGCGAGATGCGAACGATATCGTTCGCAGACTCCAGAATGCCCAACAGGGCAGTTTCAGTCTCGACAAAAGCCGCAGTGCTCCCGTTCCCGCAATGCTGAAAGCATTTCCGAGGAATACTGAGATGGAGGCGCGAATCACCTTCACCTCTGCATCCCCGGGCCGCTATGTGCGTGATGTAGCCGCGGACCCTTATTCGGTCACGCTGAGTGTGCGGCATTCCTTTGTCATACTCCCTGATGATGGGTACACGCCGAGAGTTTTTCATCCTGGTGCCGGGTATGGCGCAATCAGTTATATGGATTATGCGGCTCCGATTGGGAAGGACATGAGAAAACGCTACATCCGGCGGCATCGCCTGATCAAACAGAACCCGGATTCCGTAATCAGTGATCCCGTGTCTCCGATCATCTACTATCTGGATCCAGGCACCCCCGAACCGGTCCGGGGAGCGCTTCTGGACGGTGCCCGATGGTGGGCCGATGCCTTTGAGGCCGCCGGGTTTTCCAATGCATTTCAGATTGAGATGCTGCCGGAAGGAGCAGATCCGATGGACGTGCGATACAACACGATTCAGTGGGTCCACCGTGCGACCCGGGGATGGAGTTACGGTTCCAGTGTGACCGATCCGCGTACGGGTGAGATCATCAAAGGTCATGTATCTCTGGGCTCTCTTCGGGTGCGACAGGATTACCTGATTGCCGAAGGGCTCTTGGCTCCCTATGGTGATTCTCTGGCCGCGGATGATCCGATGCTCTCCATGTCTCTGGCACGGATCCGGCAGTTATCTGCCCATGAAGTCGGACACACACTGGGGATCAGTCACAATTTTGCATCTTCGGTGAACGGCCGTGCCTCCGTCATGGATTATCCTGCCCCGTACGCCGTGCTCAATGAAAATGGAGAGATTGAACTGGAGGCGGCATATGCAACCGGCATTGGGGAATGGGACAAAATGGCGATTGCCTACGGATATGCGCAGCCGTTACCCGGTGACCGCGAGGCGGCCTTGCTGGATGCGATCCTCCAGCGGGCATGGGCGGATGGGCTGTATTACATCACGGATGCAGATGCCCGCCCTTTAGGCGCTGCACATCCACTTTCGAATCTCTGGGATAATGGTGATGATATCGTGGGTGCGCTCCGTCACGAGATGGCAGTCCGCGAAGTGGCCATGGATCGCTTTGGGGAAAATGTCATTCGCACCGGGCAGCCACTGGCAACCATGGAAGAAGCACTGGTTCCGCTTTATCTGCGGCATCGCTATCAGATACAGGCGACCGCCAAATTACTCGGTGGGGTGACCTACAGCTACGCCATGCGCGGGGATGGGCAGGCACCGGTTGCCCCGGTTGAAGGTGCGGTTCAGGAAGATGCACTGGAAGCACTGTTGGAGGTTGTGATGGCGGAAGCACTTCGGGTTCCCGAAAGTGTACGTCTGAATATCCCCCCGCGCCCGCCGGGGTTTCCCATGCACCGGGAATTATTTTCACGGCATACCGGTCTGGCCTTTGATGCCTATACACCTGCGGCGGCGGTGGCCACCATGGTGTTCCGTCAAATCCTCAGCCCTGAACGTGCGGCCCGCATGGCCTACCAGACAGACCATGATGACACCTTACCGGACTTCCATGAAGTGATGGAGGTGGTCAGTGATGCAACCTGGGGAGTGGATATTTCGGAGGACCCCTACGAGGCAGAACTGCAGCGTATAGTGCAACTGGTCTGGATTGATGAACTGATTGGACTGACTTCGAACCGCGAAGCAGCACCTGCCGTCAGAGCTCTGGTGGAAGAGCGGCTGCGGGAGTTTGCAGAGTGGATTCCCGATGCAGGGATCCCCCAGGGCGACCGGGAAACCCGCTACCACCATCAGATGGTGCTTGCAGACATTGAGCGGTACCTCCTGCGGGAATACGAAGCCAGCGAGCGGGCGGCCCGCACCACAATCCCGCCAGGGTCCCCCATTGGATCCGATATGCGCCGACAACTTCGCCACGCATTTCTTGAGAGCACCGCCACCGAGTGGTGCAGTCACTGATCTTTATGTCATCTCCAAAGAATCTATCTACGCTCAAGGACGTTGCGACGCAGTATCTGCGTGATGCCGTTGGCAGGCAGGATGCCGAGTTTCGCGACGGCCAGTGGGAGAGTATTGCGCAGGCCGTAAGCGGGCACCGGGTTCTGGTCGTGCAGCGAACGGGCTGGGGGAAGACGATGGTCTATACGATTGCGACCCGACTCAGGCGAGAAGAAGGTGCGGGCCCGTCACTTATGATTTCTCCCCTTGTGGCACTGATGCGCAATCAGGAACTGGCGGCAGAGAGTCTCAATCTGACGGCACGAAGAATGACCTCGGATAATTACGATGACTGGGCGGATATCTATGAAGAACTGGAGTCGGATGATGTAGACATACTGATGATCACGCCTGAGCGGCTGGCAAACACAACGTTTTTTTCAAGGGTACTCTCGAAAATAAAACTTGGGATCGGGATGCTGATTATTGATGAAGCGCATTGTATCTCCGATTGGGGACATGATTTTCGGCCGGATTATCAGCGCATTCGAAGAATTCAGAAATTGATTCCAGAAGGGGCTGCGATTGTAGCCACGACTGCGACGGCCAATAACCGTGTTGTGGAGGATGTCCAGAAAGAACTGGGAGGAGACATTCCGGTGACCCGGGGGAGTCTGATCCGGCACAGCCTAAAGCTTCATAACCTTAGATTAGCGGATCCCCGGGAAAGACTGGCATGGCTTGCCGAGTGGATTCCACGGTTACCGGGGAGTGGAATCATTTATGTGCTCACACGAAAGGACGCAGATCTAGTTGCGGAATGGCTTGAATCTCAGAAGATTGATGCACAGGCCTACTATGGAAATGCAGGGGAGCGCGACAAATTGGAAAGGGCACTTTTAGCGAATGAACTGAAAGTTCTGGTTGCGACGATTGCGCTTGGGATGGGCTTTGATAAGAAGGATTTAACGTTCGTGATCCACTACCAGCGCCCTGGATCGGTCGTTCATTATTATCAGCAGGTGGGACGGGCGGGCCGAGGTGTTGAAAAAGCCTACGGCTTCCTGATGTGGGGGAATGAAGATGAGCAGATTGCTGACTACTTCCTGGACAACGCGTTTCCGTCTCAGGATGAGATCAATCAGGTGCTTGAAGTACTTGAAGATGTTGAAGGTGGACTGACCGTTCCCGAAATCATGTTCCAGATCAATCTCAAAGGGAGCAGGATTGAAAAAATCCTGAAACTTGCGTCACTGGAATCCCCTGCACCGGTCATCTATGAAATGGGGGCATGGGTTGCAACCGGAGAGGCAGAGGGATTTGAGATTGCCCAAGAAAAAATTGAACGGCTACGTAAAATTCGCAATCGTGAAAAGGAGCAGATGCGTGAATACATGGATCATAAAGGATGTCTGATGGCATTTTTGCAACGGGCCCTAGATGATAAAAATGTAGCGGAGTGTGGAAAATGCGGAAATTGCAGAAAAATACCAAATCAGTTCTACCAGCCCAAAGCAGAACTAGTCCTCGAAGCCGAACACTTCATGGGGAAGCGCAAAATTTTCATCTATCCCAATCAAAAATGGCCGGCCTCTAATCTTTCCGAGCATGAAATCCACGAATCGGAAACCATTAAACCCGAATATCGGGCAAAATGGGGATTTGTTCTCTGCAGAGCTTTTGATGGCAATCTCGGGGATCGGATCCTGAGAGAGAGGCGATTGCAAAATCAGTATTCTGACGAAGTTGTGTCGGCGTTCATTGCAATGATCAAAAAGCGGGTCTCAAAATTCCAGTTTATCACGTACGTACCGCCGCATGAGGGTAAAAAACACATCCCACTTCTGGCGGAAGCGGTTGCCAATGAACTTGATCTGAATCTTATTACGACGGCATCAAGGACGGGTATAGGGGAGCGGCAGAGTGCCCAAAAGAATCCGGTCCAGCGTGCCCGCAATGCTGCGGAGGCATTTGTGATTGATTATTCAGTTGAAGCTCCAACGATTCTCATTGATGATCTGATCGTAAGCGGGTGGACCCTGACAACCTTGGCCGCACAATTACGCTACGACGGCTGCCATGCGGTCCTGCCTGCAGCACTGGTCAAACGAACCCTGTCCGAGTAACATGATCTGGCCCCTGTCTGACGACACAAATACAGTGCTGCTCCTTTGTGCCTGGCTTGGGGGCGAAGATGTATATCTTCCTCTGGAGATTCGGGAGTACAATACGCTTGAGCAGTGGCTCTTTCAAAATGGCTATCGGACAGGGAATCTGATTCAGCAATCGTGCGCCGAAGCAGCCGCTCAGGCAACAGGCCTTGGCAGTGACCGTCTGACGGCACTGCTGAGTCGGAGTATTACCCTGGGATTTTATCTGGAAGAGTGGCAGCGTAAAGATTATTGGATCATTGGCAGGGGGGATGTGCACTATCCGGAACGTGTTCGTCAATTTCTTCAGGAATCTGCTCCTCCAGTGCTTTTCGGTATGGGGGACCGCCAACTGCTGGATCAAAGTGCAACGGCCGTAATCGGCCCGGATCAGGTGATGGAATCGGCAAATCAACATGCCCGGGAAATAGCCGAACTCTGTGCCCGGCATGATCGGACCGCCATTGCAGCCGGTAAGCAGACACTTTCTGCTGCAGTCGTCGAGTCTGGACTTCTTAGTGGGGGATCTGTGATTTGGGTGATCCAGGGCCCGGTATTTGGAGAGTCGCTCCGGAAATTATTCCGCCGGGCAAAGGCGGCTGGAAAATTCCTGATGCTCTCAGGGCGAAGCCCCGCTGACAGGCGCCCACTCCCGCAGGAACCGGAAGTGGGACGCATTGCTGTGGCCCTTTGTGATTCGGTGATGTATGTGGATGGTACAGAACTCAGTGGAGATCGTTACTGCGTGGAAGATGCTGTGTACAGCGTACTGGAACAAAGAAACTGCTTCGTACGGTCTTTCGGTCAAGCTACCGCCGCTGCAGAGCGCCTGACTCACGGAGGTGCCAACCCGTGTATTGAGGTGGAGATGGCAATTCATGAAGAATTGTTTGAAGATCGTGCAGAAATCATCCAGGGCGAATTACTGGAGGATGACCACCCGGATCATGAAATTGAACCGGCCTACCTGGAAATTCCCGCCCCGTCCAAAGATCTGGCCAGCATTGAGGAGACCGAGGAAGAAGATTGTGAAACAGAGGAAATGGCTATTGTTGAGGAGCAAGCGGCTTCCGGTTCCGGGAAGCTTCAGCAGGAAGGGATTCAGCTGGACTTGTTCGAGCAAATTCCTGGAAATGACCGTAAGGATGAAGAGGGAGTGAACACTGGATCCAGCAAAAAAGAGGGTGCAGACGATTCAGATAATTCCAGCAGGGAATCCTCAGAAGAGTATGGAATCCAGGGGAGTTTATTTTAATTGACTGGTGTAGACATGGACGATGAACCACACATCGCACAGGCAGGGATCGTTGGCCGTGCAAACACAATTACATCAGATGTACCGTCTTGGTAGAAAATGACTGATTCCATCACAGATGATGCCTGCGCAATCCTGCTTCTTTGTGCATATCAGGGAGGCGAGGAAGAGTTTCGGCCGCTCGAAGGTGCAGAGTACAATCAGTTGGCTGCCGCTCTTTACCAATCTGGAAAACGTCCGCGGGATCTGCTTACCATGGAGTCGATACCCGAGGTTCCCCCAATCTGTTCGGATCGTCTTCGCTGGCTTTTAGGTCGCCGGATCAATCTTGGATTCAGTCTGGAGGAGTGGCAGCGAAAGGGGTATTGGGTTCTTGCCCGCAGTGATGAGGATTATCCCAAAGCAATCCGGGCGGGCATGCGTAATCATGCGCCACCCCTGCTTTTTGGAACTGGCAATCAAAGTCTGTTAACTTCTGGCGGGATGGCAATTTTCGGGCCGGATACGATTCCCGATGGAAGGATCAAAAAAGCATGTGCGGCGGCAGCGACAGCGGCGAAAGAAGGACGAACCGTGATTGCGGCAGGGCATCTAAAGATGGCCCGCCGGATTGTGGAGACCGTACACGAGCATTCGGGATGTGCAATTTGGGTACTACATGAGGGAGCACTGAAGCAGCGTCTAAAAAAATCTCACCGCAAGGCAATCCGCAGCAGTCAACTGGTCATGATCACTACACAGAGCCCCAAAGCTTCTCAAGAAGCTGGTCAAACCGCGGTCGTCGGTTCACTGGCAGCGGGGTTTGCAGAGAACATCTTATATATTGACGGCTCCTATTCAAAAACGAGAGAGGACCGATTTGAAATCACTGCGTCGGTCATGAAGCGATTAGAGGATTCCCGCCTGCTGTGTGGCCGCAGGATTTCTCCTGAGGGTAAGCGCCTCAAGGGGGCGGGCATCAGCGTGTGGGAAAACGAAAAAGCTGACACGAAAAGGAGTCGGGCCCGCGGAAAAAGTGCAGCATCAGGGACGAACGGAGACAGGACCGGATCAGGGGTTCAGGGGGAACTGTTTTAAGTGATGAAAGCGGGGGTCGGGAGTCTTTCAGAGGAGAATATGATCTGGGATGTACTCACTTCCGACCCATATTCGGGCATTCATTCGCGCAAAGAGAACTCTCCATGTCGTGTACGCTCCGGTTATCGTTGACTGCCTGCACGGTCTGGGATAAGATCTATCCGGTTTCAGGTATTGAGTACTGAGACTTTCAAGATTTTGACTTGCCCTGAAGTCTCAGGAAATTCAAACAGAATTGCGGGGAACTTTGGCTACGGAAACAGACTTCTGTTCCATGTTTCCGGGCGATGGTCACAGTGCCTGTCTCCACCAATCCCCCACTGGCAAAAGAACTCTCTGGCATGGCCCGATCCATAGTTGAGGATGGCGACCACTACCGCAAATAGCAGTACCCACCGAACCGTTCCTCTTAGAAATGACGGAAATTGATTCCAGTTATAACTGAATAACGAAACTAACGAGTTGGAGACCTCCCACTCTGGAGATACTTCCAGCTTTGATTGATGCTTACTAAGATCCCGTCTCAGGATCCCAAAGTCTTTCCCACTTGACTTTCTTTTCTTGCTCACGTTTCGTTGAGATTGTATTTCTTTGCAAAGTTCCTGTAATATAACCGGATCACTGAATCTGGAATATGTTTCTGTCCGAATAGACCAAGTTTTTCGAATCCTCGGGCACGACACTGATACCATGGGGTACCGACCTCGTGAGTCATGTTGATTAACTGGTTGCCGTCAAATTCTATGTATATATCGTAGAGTTCATCTAAGTGGTCGGTAGACTCTTTGTTTTCTTCCATGAACCCCGCCACATCCTCAGAAACCACATTTCTATATTGCCGCAGTAATTGACCATCACTGATACCTGGAGGATTTTCAATCTTCTCAATCGTCACTGGAGAGCTGCCAAATGGTTTCAGCAAATGATAAATTCCTACCACGACAGGACCATACCGCCATGCCTGTATCTGTGAAGTGATGTTATTAAACAGAGGAAAATCCTTAATTCCCAATGTCCAACCATGCAAGATATAGGCTAGCTTATTCGCCTGGAGGGGAGTAATGCCAATATCATTATACTCCTTCGACTTGCGCAGTAAATAGGCTAACGTGAACGATTCGCTGGCTATAGGGTCGGGCCACTGACCATTTAGCGACATTTCCGAAGTATTGCGTTTGGTTTTAAAGAATTGCCTGAGACAAAGTTAACGAAACTTTCCGATTGCGTGTTTCATGGAAATACAATTTCCCCCGGATCAAACATACCCACAGCAAAAATTTGTCCATTTGCTGTCAGTTAAATCGCGCCAGTCACTCCGCCCTGAAATGATCATGTCCCTCTGGTTTCAACTGCTCAAGTGTCCCGTCTGTCCGATGGATCAGGACATCCGTTTCAGTAACGACTCCAATCGTGGTATAGGAGTCTGGAGCCATCTGTGTGAGGACTTCATTCGGAGCGGTAAACAACAGTTCATAGTCGTCTCCCCCATTCAGTGCATAGTCAATAGAGGTGCGGGATTTGGGGGCTCCGGCAAGCAGTTCTGGGGACAGAGGAAGTTTGGACTCCCACAGGACGGCTCCGCAGCCGGATGCCGCACAGATATGATGCACCTCATTGGCGAGCCCGTCGGATATATCAATAAGGGCGGAGGGGCGTACCCCTTTCCTGGCCCACTCCTGAACCAGATCCAACCGGGGGACCGGCATCAGATGACGGGTAGTCAAGACATCCCAGACCTTGTCTACAGGCGTTTCGGACTTCGTGCGGCTGCGCAATAGGTCAAGTCCGGCTGCAGCATCCCCCAGATTTCCAGTGACACAGATATGGTCACCGGGGCCGGCTCCGTTTCGATGCACTAGATCATGTTCGCCTGCCTCACCAATGACCGTGACGGAAAGCATCAGAACCGGCGAGCGTGTTGTGTCGCCGCCGACAATCTGGACTCCGTATCTGGAAGCAACGTTGGTGAGCCCATCATAGAGAGCGTCCATATCTTCCATTGAAAATGACCCTGGCAATCCCAGTGCTATGGTCGCCAGTACGGGCTGGGCATTCATTGCGGCAATATCACTAAGATTTACGGCCATGGCTTTGTAGCCGACATGATCCATCCTGTAGAAGTCAAAATCAAAATGGTAGCCATCAATCAAAGCATCTGTTGTGATGACCTGCACCATACCAGATTTCGGCTGGTAAACTGCCGCATCGTCTCCGATCCCGGTAATAACAGGGAACATGGTGCTGGACGAACTGATTGCGGCGAGGCGACGGATCAGGTTAAATTCTCCTGCTTCTTCAATGGGAGACATGACGGATTTTAGTATGAATTAGTCAAATTGGGACCAATTTCCGATTCTTCATTAAGGGGGGATGCTACCCCCTGGACAAGTGAATGAAACCCCGTCCAGTCAAATTGGGTCGGAGCAGGATGCGGGATCTTTTCAAATTTTTCATCCATTAATGGATGGCAAAGCCCCCCGTTTATCACAGACAATGCAGGTTCAAGTCTACCGGGTGCCCGGCAGCAGAGACGTTAGGACGGCTACAGAAGGTCTGTCCATAGACAGACGGATTTTGGGATACAGTGTCTGTCCATTGGTCACGGAAACTCTGTATCCCCGGATTCTAGTTTAACACTATCCTATCCCTACGCAATACGAAAATTTTGTGGCTTGCACAGTGAGTATATATCCAATAACTATTCAAGATATGTTATTGTCGAACGCAAGCCTGCAATTGGACAGCGGGTGATGAAACGTCAAAAAGAACATGAAGCCCACGGGCACTCATGTATATAGATTCAAGTTGTTGCTAAGTCATCGGGACATGATTGTCTTACACCGGGAGATGAGTATGGAGGAGTTTAACAACGGATATTTCTATGTGTCTAACCTGCGCACTTTTGCCCGCGAACTCGGAATCACCGTCGGGAATTACCGGACACTATTTTTGGGCATTTTCAGCACAGAAAACGAAAGTCTATGCACGGCCAAGGGGCTTCCCCGCATCTGTCTTCTTTTTTCCTTGGAACAAATTGCCCCAAAAATCATTCTCTATCCTGACGGCAGTTGCCACTATACCTC
>JAJECE010000124.1 GCA_022822185.1 Rhodothermales bacterium
AAACCATCTATTTTTCGCCCTTTTTGAGACTCCAAGGGGCGAAAAACCTCTCTTATATGGCTATTTTGAGCAGTCTAATCTCCAAAGACCAACCCGAAAAGCGTTCCTCAGATTTTTCTGGACTTTATCCACAGGCTGCTAGGGATACAGCACGAGTAACTGATGGATGAAAGAGTCCTGAATGGTGCGGATGGATGCATGCCTCCCCTGAAAATGATTGGCAAAAATCACAAATGCAAGCCGCGGCCCATGGTTCGGGGTAAGGTATCCGGCAAGGGAACTTACATTTCCGAGCGTTCCTGTCTTCGCATGTACGCGTCCGTAGCCGGGGGTTCCCTGCGGAAACCGGGTTTCCAGCGTGCCGTCCTGTCCGCCAATGGCCAGTGAAGCCAGGAAGGCATCCCGAACCTCAGAGTCGGGATGCAGGGCCATATAGCGGAGCAGAGCAATGGTCATAGCCGGTGTGACCAGATTTTTGCGGGAAAGCCCGGAGCCGTCCACCAGCTGGAGCCGGCCGGTGTTGATCTGTGCGTCTGAAAATGTTTTCATGCCGGCTTCCACGCCCATTGCCGCCGAGCCGGGTTCAAGGTCATCCGCGCCTTCAGCAGGGCGTTCCTGTCCCAGAGTTTTCAACAGATGCTCGGCATACAGGTTATGGCTCTCTTTATTCACGACTGCCGCCAGATCGGATAACGGGGCAGAGGTGTGACTTGCAATCCTGCGGGAGCCCGAATAATCGGGGGGCATTTCGAGATCATCCACATCAAGGAGCTGTCCATGCACATGAATGTTTCGGGATGCAAGGACTGCATTGAGTGCATGCACAAAGTAGAGCGTCGGGTTATGGACGGTGATCGTCTCACGGTCGGAGCGGCCGACCGGTATCTGGCTGGATACGATGATCCGGTTGGATCCAGGGGTGTGTGTATGCCCTTCAATGAGCTCCTGTCCAGGTGGACGGGTAAGCGTCTGGTTGTCAATCCTCAGATAGTCTCCTGATTCGGGGGTTATGGCCAGCCTCCCCCGGGCTCCCGGCACGGTTGGATGAGTGTGCAGATCAACCACGGCATCGTAAAAGGTTAATCCGCTGATTTGTGCCGCATATGCGTAGGACAGGTCTTCCCAGCTCCAGTCTGCGCCCAGCGGGGTATCATCAAATATATCGTCATCCCCGATCAGATCTCCGCGCACTTCCCGGATCCCGAGTGCCAGCAGGGAATCTGCGAATGTGTGAAACAGGTCCATCCATTCCGGCCCGGGTGCTCCCGTGGAGGGATCCCCGGCCCCCCGAACAAGGAGGTCTCCCGCCAGCGTATCTCCGGCTTGAACCCCGTCGGCGTAGAACCGGGTCACATAGCGGTAGTCCGGGCCCAGTTGATCCAGTGCCGCTGCCGTGGTAAACAGCTTTGTAACGGAAGCCGGAATAAAGCTGCGCGCGGCATTGTGTGCGAACAGGGTATCCCCCGAGTTGACCTCCACCACCATGACACCCCACCATGCATGCGGGCGCGTGTTCAGAAGGGAATCCAGAGTGCTCTGTGCGTTACTGGCCCTGCCTGTAAGCAATAGCGCAGTCAGACAGACGAAAAGGCAGGCACGGTTCATGGCGGATCGGACAGGGCTTCGGCGGTGATTTGTGTCTGACCGGAGTGGCGTAGGACAACAAAGGCAAAGTGGATGGTGTGCAGGGGGGCGGCCGGTTCAATCCGGACCTCCCAGAAATTACTCCCCGGCTGGGCCCGGTAGTCAGTGATGGTGCCGACGGGGATATTAGGAGGAAAGATTTCGCTGGCATCATGCGTGATCACGCGCTGGCCGATCTGGAGGTTCTCGGTCTTCACCACATTACTGAGGATCAGCGAGTCCGGGCTGCTGGTCTGCCCGGAAACGATGCCGACCGCACCGAGGGTGTCAATCATAACGGGAACATAAAACTGGGAATGCAGATAGGGCATGACCTCGCTGTAATTCTGACTGACCTGAACGACCCGCCCTAGAATTCCCATGTGACTGATTACGGCCATATCCATGTCCACGCCCTGTGCGCGTCCCACATCAAGTGTAAAAAAATTGGATAATCCGAAGGGTTGCCGTGCGATAATACGGGCGGCTACCGTCTCAAATTCATTCCTGCGTTTCCATCCGAGTGCCTCCCGGAGGTCTTCATTTTCCCGTCCTGCAATGCGTAAGCGATTGAGTTCATTGGTCAGGCGCAGATTGGCATCCCGCAGTTGCTGATTTTCGCGCAGGGAGCGCGGGATTTCGGCGACCCAGCTGATCCGGTATTCCACGGCACCGACGATTTTCAGGGTTTGTGCACGAAGGCCCCGCATGAGCGGGCGATTCGCGTTTGCCATAACCACGAAGGAGACGGCAAGCAAAGCGGCCACAAGGAGGAACGTACGCAGGCGGTCAAGGAGATCAATCATCCCGTCACGGAATCAGGTCATCGGGTGTGGCAGTGTCGCCGCCGGGGGATCTGGCCCATCCTGATGTGGATTCTACAGGAGCACATCGGTGTAGGCGGGCACATCTTCCAGGATCTTGCCTGTCCCGCGCACGACCGCAGTCAGAGGATCTTCGGCAACATAGACAGGAATATCGACACGCTTGGAGATAAACTGGTCCATTCCATGGAGGAGTGCTCCGCCTCCGGTGAGCATAATTCCCCGCTCCAGGATGTCGGATCCCAGTTCTGGAGGGGTTTTTTCCAGGCATTGGACGACTGCCGAAACGATATTGCTGATCACCTGCGAGATTGCGTTGCGTACTTCCTGGGAGGTGGTGGAATGGACCTTGGGCATGCCGGTACTGGAATCCTGCCCTTTGATGTACAATTCCATTTCCGGCTCCATCAGGGTGGCGCTGCCGATCTCTTTTTTGATCCGCTCTGCGGTGCGCTGGCCGATAATCAGGTTATGGTAGTGTTTGAAGTGGGACAGGATGGCTGCATCAATGGCATTGCCTCCCACGCGCACGGACTGATCCACCACAATTCCGCACAGTGCAATCACGGCAATCTCGGTGGTTCCTCCGCCGATATCCACGATCATGTTCCCGATCGGTTCATGTACGGTCAGTCCGATCCCGATGGCGGCGGCCATGGGTTCAGAGATCAGGTGGACTTTCCGTGCCCCGACATGCTGGGCGCTGTCCCGGACTGCACGTTTTTCGACCTCAGTGATTCCGCTGGGGATGCAGATCACCATCTGGCGAATGGTTTTGATCCATCCTGTCTGTACTTTTCGGGTCAGGCCCCGGATCAGTTGTTCCGCCATCTGAAAGTCTGCAATGACCCCATCTTTCAGGGGGCGCACGGTTTCGATGTTTTTGTGCGTCTTCTCGTGCATGGTGAGTGCATTATTGCCAATGGCGAGCACTTTTTCGGTGCTTCGGTCATAGGCAACAATACTTGCCTCACTCAGGACAATCCCCTGTCCTTTCACGTAGACGAGGGTATTTGCAGTACCCAGGTCGACCGCAACATCGGTATAAAAATTATAGAAGCCCATCGGTGGTTCTTGGCTGGATTGCGTATCGGAAAGATACGCTTATTCTGGTTAGTGTCTGAAGTGTCTTTTCCCGGTGAACACCATGGCAATCCTGCGTTCATTTGCGGCCGCGATGACCTCGTGATCCCGTATGGATCCTCCAGGCTGTACGGCGGCGACCGCGCCGCTGTCTGCTGCGGCAAGCAGTCCATCGGGGAAGGGAAAGAAGGCATCCGAGGCGACCACGCACCCGTCAAAGTTCAGGTCCGACTTGGCGCCTTTGGAGACGGCAATCTCGGAGGCATCAATCCGGCTCATCTGTCCGGCTCCAATCCCTAGGGTCTGTCGATTTTTTGCATACACAATGGCATTACTCTTCACATGTTTGGCCACGCGCCAGGCAAAGGTCAGATCCTGGAACTCGAATTCGGTCGGTATGCGGTCGGTGACCGTGGTCATCGGGTCTTCTGCGGCGAATGTATCGTTCGTCTGGCAGAGAATGCCGCCCAGGGCATTCCGGAGTTGATACGTACTGATGACGGTGGGGTTGAACTGGATCAGTCGGCGATTTTTCTTCTTCTCAAGCCGGACCAGTGCATCCGGCTCAAAGGATGGTGCAATGATCAGTTCCAGGAAGACCGGATCAATGGCCTCGGCAAGTGCAGGCGTACATGCCTGATTCATCACGACAATGCCCCCGAACGGGGATTGCCGATCCGTTGCAAAGGCCTGCTGCCAGGCCTCTACAAGGGATGTCGCACTGGCGACCCCACATGGATTGGTGTGCTTCAGGATGGCGACCGTTGAATCTTCCTCCATAAATTCCTGAATGAGTGCAAGTGCAGCATCCAGATCAATCAGGTTGTTGTACGAGAGATTTTTCCCGTGAAGCTGGGTGGAGAATGTTTCCGGATCGCCATAGAAGGCCGCCTCCTGGTGCGGATTTTCTCCGTAGCGGAGCACACGGCTGCGAGGAAGTTGCAGGTTAAGCTGATCTGGCAGCGTTTTCTCCGACTCTTGTGCAAAGTAGGCGGTAATCGCATGGTCATAGGCGGCGGTTTCCGCAAACGCAGCCTGTGCGAATTGGCGTCGGAGTGAACATGGCAGACGGCCTTTCGTGTTCTGCAGTGTATCTAGAATGGCCGGATACTGATCCGAAGAAGTGACGGCCGTCACATAGGCAAAGTTTTTGGCGGCGGCCCGGATCATGGCCGGACCGCCGATATCAATATTTTCTGCGGCCAGGGCATCGGTCACATCGGGGTGTTGGATGGTTTCCGTGAAGGGATACAGGTTCACAACGACAAGATCAAACGGCTGGATCCCGTGCACCGCAAGGTCCGACAGGTCTTCGTCTGCATTCTGTCTGGCGAGGATCCCTCCGTGGATTGCCGGGTGCAGGGTCTTTACGCGTCCTCCAAGTATCTCGGGGGCACCGGTTACGTCGGCAACATCGGTGACATCCAGGCCGGCATCACGCAGGTGGGCCGCGGTGCCTCCGGAGGATACGAGCTGGATTCCATGATTCCGAAGCCCCTCGGCAAACGGGATGAGGCCTTCTTTATTGAACACCGACAGCAGGGCACGGCGGGGCCGTACCTGATCGGGGACAGGTAGATTCAGAGGTTTAATGGTCATCAGTAGGGGAATGGATGGTGACATGCCTGCCCTGAATTTGGACACGGCCCTGTGCAATCAGGTGAATTGCATCAGGAAAAAGATCATGCTCAACACGCAGGACGCGTGCCGCCAGCGAGTCCGGCGTATCGTCAGCAAGTACCGGGACTTTTTTCTGAAGCAGAATCGGTCCGGTATCATAGTCTTCGTCCACAAAATGAACGGTTGCACCGCTGACGGTTTCGTTTGCTTCGAGAACGGCCCGGTGCACCCGGCTTCCATAGAAGCCCTTGCCTCCGAAGCGTGGCAGGAGAGCCGGATGGATATTGAGTATCCGCCCCTGGAATTCTCCAATGATTCGGGCGGGAATTTTGGACAGGTAACCGGCCAGTGCAATCAAACCAATATTTTCTTTGTGCAACAGATCCAGAACCGCATCGGCATAGAGGTTCTCATCCCCAAAGATACGGGGAGCGAGGATATATGCGGGTATATTTAAATTTTTTGCCCGGTCTAGTGCACCGGCCCGGGGGCGATTACACACTAGGAAGGCCACGCGGTACTGACGGGCACGCTCTACGAGTGCTTGAAAATTTGACCCACCCCCGGATGCAAAGACGGCAACACGCAAATCCATACACAATCACGAAACGTTTAGAAATCAAGGTGCGAGGTTGAAAATCAGGACAAAGTTACGGTTTTGTAACGGATTCCAGGGGCGTAAGGCATGCGCCCCGGCGATCTGCCGTTAGACGGGCAGACACTCCGATGGGGAGTATCTGCCGTGAAGGCAGATGTCCATAGGCCAGACCCGATGCCACGGGCCAGGAATATTCCCCGATACAGTCCAGAATGGTATGCATTGCAAGATCTTCGTCTTCCGGTTTCGTTTGGGATGGATCTCCAGTGAAATTCCCGAGGATTAAACCCCCGAGTCCCTCAAATATTCCAGCATTTTTCAGTTGTGTCAGGAGTGCATCAATTCGGTAGGGGGCTTCATTGACATCTTCGATGAAGAGGATCGCCCCTTTCAGGTCTGGCAGATATTTGGAGCCAACCATTCGGGCGATCATGGACAGGTTGCCCCCCAGAAGAATGCCGGTGCATTGCCCTTCCCGCCTGGTTGTGAGCTCATCAATGGGTGCAGGCAGTTTTCCTTCGAGCAGCCGTCGGACTTCCTTTTTCATGGCTGCTGTAATGGACATCCATTCAATGACCACAGGTCCCGAGATGGACCGCCATCCTGCGCCGGCAAAGAGGCTGAGTTGCAGGGCGGTGATGTCACTGTATCCAATCAGCACACCGGGCGTGCGCTGTGCGGCGGCATAATCAATCTGATCCAGGATTCGCAGGCATCCATATCCTCCTCGAACGGCAATCAGGTACCTTGTACGGGCGAGTGTTTCGTGAAACTGTGCAGCACGCTGGACATCGGAGCCGCTCAGGTATCGGTGCTTTGTAAGTTGGCATGGATCCCAGTACACCTGATATCCATCCTCGGCCAGTGCATGGAGGCCATGCTCCAGTGTTTCAGGGATACGCGGTGCACTTGCCGGCGAGACAACACCCAATTCCTGGGCGGGATGCCACAATGGCGGAGAGGCCATAATTTTCAATGAACAGACGATAGCGGTAGCATCGCACAGTAAACGAGCCACCGGATAGATGGTTGAACTTTTATGGCAAACTGCAGAACCATAAGCATACGCCCCCCTGAGTATTGGCCGGGTCTGGCCTCTGCTGCGCTGATGCAGGCGGCAGATATTGTGATTCTGGCGGACACCTTCCAGTACAGCCGCCAGTCCCTGCAGAATCGCATGCGGGTCCGGAATCCAGACGGATGGCAATGGGTTTCGGTGCCTTTGAAGGGCGGGCAGCACGGGCGGGCGCAGTTTAGGACCCGCATCCGTCCGGTTCCGGGATGGCGGAAGCGCCACTGGAAAGCGATCCGGTTCAATTACAGTCAGTCTCCGTATTTTGATCATTATCAGGAGGCAATTCGTGCTCTGTATCTTCGGGACTGGACGCATTTGGGCGGATTGAATATTGCGACGACCCGACTGGTCTATCAGTGGATCCATGGATCGGGAACGATGCGCTGTGCGACCGAACTGGATGGGGCGCCGGATACGGTGGAAACCATCATGGCGTGCTGGCCGGGGGCGGAATTTTTGGCACCTGCCGGAACCCCGGAACCTTGTTCTGCCCGGCGGTTGTATTTTTCGGTGCCGGATTACCGTCAGGCATTTGCCGGATTTATTGAGGGCATGACGGTGCTGGATCTGATTTTCAATTATGGCCCCGAAAGTGCGGGCATGCTTCGTGCAGGCACACGTATTCTGCCTGCGAACCATCAAATGGAATAGCAAAATGAATCTTTCTTTTTTATCCGAACAGGTGCTGTGGGGAATTGCGATCAGTCAGCTGATTGTTGCTGCGGTGCTTCTTCTTTTAGGGTTATTGGCACACGCTGTCGTGCGTCGGCTGCTTCGCCGGGTGATGCGCCGCTTCAGCAGGAGAGGGGATCAGAATGTGGTTAATGATGTGTATCGCCTCCTTACCAGACCACTCAGTTTTCTGGTCAATGTGGCAATCTGGAACGGGGTCATTGGGCTTCTCGGTCTTCCAGAGACTCCATTGAATATCCGCCTGTGGGTGACCACTGCCGGGATGGTGGCCCTGATTCTTGTGGTGGCTTATTGCGCATTCCATGTAGTGGATGTGTTTGCGGCAATTGCAGCGCGTACGGCAGAAAAAACAGAAACGAAGCTGGACGACCAGCTGGTCAATCCTGTGACCAATACGGTGAAGCTGTTGGTGGCGCTGATCATGGTGGCGGCGATTCTGGGGCAGTTTGGCTATTCGGCGACCGGCCTGATTGCGAGTCTCAGTATTGGCGGGCTGGCGGTGGCGTTTGCGGCAAAGGATACGCTGGCGAATATTTTTGGATCGATTGTCATTTTCAGTGAGCGTCCATTTCAGATCGGGGATGTGGTGGAGATCAACGGGGTGGAGGGATCGGTGGAGGAGGTTGGTATTCGCAGCACGCGGATCCGGCAGTTTGATCAGACGGTTTCGATTCTCCCGAACCAGACGTTTACCAATGCGGAAGTCCGCAACCTTTCCAAGCGCGGCTCCCGCCGGGTCCGTTTTGAGATAACCCTGACCCATGAGGCAACGGTATCGCAGCTGGAGCGCTTCCTCACCTCAATCCGTGACCTGCTTGCGCAGCGGACGGATCTTCACATCGACCAGAATCTGGTTCAACTCACCAAACTGGATGCAAGCGGTCTCGGCGTACTGGTGCAGGCCTTTACGCTGTCCACGGATTTTGCGGCATTTATGGTGACGCAGGAGGAGATTCTTCTAGGGGTTCGAAGACTGGCCGAAGAGCAGAAACTTCCCATCATGCCGGCGAAAGAGGTTCATCTCTCCGGTCAGACCGGAGGCCTCCCCCCATCCTGATACCTCGGAGCCGATCAGTGTGGTTACCCCGGCAGTTGGCGTTTTTGTTGGTGTTTTATCGCCCGTGCCCGGCTGCCGGCTTTGCGGCAATAACTTCACTGATCGCCGGTAATCGTCCGCTCATGCATATTCCCCGGAATCCCTTGAAATTTCCAGAACCGTCCAGACCGTATATGTTTGTACGTTTCGCTGGTGGTCGAGTGACCATTCGGAGCAGATACACCGGAAAAAGCCCTGATCGGATACAGAGATGGAACAGATTTGAGCGGGACTGCTGCAGGTGTAAACGGATCACGCACAAGACCGGAGATCAGTCCACAACATGGGAGTTATACCGAAACCGTATCTCTTGCGGGGAACCATCTTGGGGCTGCGGAACAGGGCTCCCTGTTTCGTTTGGGATGGCGGTCGGCGAGAAAACGAATCACTGAACGGGGATGGAACCGATGTAAGTTCTGTCGTTGTGAAGCGTTATGCCCGCAAAACCAGAGAACATGTATTGAAATGCCAAAGAGGTTCACTTTGTTGCAGTTTGAGAATAATTCCTAAATTGAGCGGAGCGTTCACTCTTCAACGGTATTTTACCATAACTGCATCATCACATAGAACCCATTACTTATGAGTCTACTTGGACACCTTGTTCCCCGTATCACTTCAATCGGGGCGGAACCGGTTGCTACACAGGCACTCGCCTACATTCTCAGCGAGTCGGCGGAAGTCGCCAGCGCCTTCGTTCAATTCGTCAGCAGGACCGGCACTGCGTCTTTCGAGCCGGGAGCAATAACGGCGGAAGAACCGCACGGCGACGGTATTCCAGATCTGACGATCCGCGATAAGTCCGGTATCGTGCGAATCCTCGTTGAAAACAAGTTCTGGGCCGGACTGACGGATGCTCAGCCGGTATCGTATCTGGAGGCATTGCCTGTTGCTCCATCTTCCGTGGTCGTATTTATTGTCCCGAAACTGAGAATGCGCAGCCTATGGGACGAACTGGATTCGAGGTGTGAAGATTCCGCAGTTGAACTCGGAGACAAAAAATTGGACAAAGACGGCGGCGGCATTAATCTCATTTGGGCGCAATGGGGGAATCGAACGCTGGCGATCACTTGCTGGGATCGGGTTCTGGAATGGCTGGAGTATGCCGCGAATCAGGATTCAATTAAACAGGACATTCTTCAGCTTCGCGGCCTGACCGAACAAATGAATACAGACGAATTTCTTCCATTGCGTGAGGACGAAGTAACCAATATAGGAGTGGCACGCCGCCTGATCAACTACAGCCAACTGATCGAAGAGATTGTTAATCATCTCATTGCGGATGGAATAGCCAGCAAGAAAGGTCTGAAGCCTACACACGGCTACACCACTGCGGGTCGCTACCTGAAATTGCATAAAAGGTTTGGATTGTGGCTTGGGGTTGACCTTGAGGCTTGGCGTGACTGGGGGATTACCCCGATGTGGTTGAAGCAGCATACCGGAGGTTCGTTTGCCGGCGTACCAGGAAAAACCGCCGATCAGAATGTGAGTCTTTTCGACGAAGCACAGGCAAATAAGGGGGTGCTCTACATTCCGATACGTCTCAAGACCGGGGTTGAGCGGGATGATGTGATTGAGGATGCGGTTCAGCAGATGCGCAGTATTGCAGTCAGATTCCTTGATGCATGGCCGAAGCATTAGTGCAGAGTTCCTTGACAACGGGGATGTAATGGTCTCTTAACGACTCAATGGGACTGTTTCTCCGGCCGGCACGGTCTATGAGCGTACGATCCGGTGAGGGCAGGTGCTAGCAGCCTGTGGATAAAGTCTGGGATTCTAGGAATTCTAGATATGGCGTGGTATATTATGATTGTGTCCCTAATTTCAAATTCAACCATACCAATTCATGGCTGTAGGAAAGCGAAAGGAGTGTAGACAGGGGGAGCTG
>JAJECE010000051.1 GCA_022822185.1 Rhodothermales bacterium
TGCAATTCTTGCACAGTCCGTTGAAGTGGAAATAATCAGCGGACTCACGGACCGATCATTGAACGATGTACCGCTTTTTTGGTGGTCCCTGAACGAAGGTGAAGCGGCTTCCTTCAGGATGCGGCCTGTACAGGGACAGAATGACCCATTCAGGACTCATGGCCTCACCGTTGAATTAGATCTGCGTCCCATGCCGTCAAGGGCACCCGTTACGGCGACACATGGCACGGCCACGGGTTCGGTGATTGAAGTCGTTTTTGAACCGGCAAATTTCTATGACTGGAAAACCATAGAATTGAACTCGGTGCAGGATGACGATGGCTTCGGTGCCTGTAGACGTGTAGGGTTAAAGATTACCCCCAACCCGGACGATGACGGCAATTCGACTGGAGATCCGGAAGATTCTACGGAGTCATTATGTGTCGTAGATGATGAGGGCGGCTATGAGGTCATCCCGGACAAAATCGAAATCACCGAAGGCCAGTCCATTGACTTCAAAGTGCGCGTTAAGTATGCAAACTACGGGGAAGCACACGGCGAAGACGGCTACTCCTATTTGGGACCTTTTGGTCCTATAGTAACTGCGTTTGTATTTCCTGATGGCCATCTGAAAGATCGGGTAAATCTGACGGAAATAGTCCAACATGAGGGTAAGCCCTATGTACAGCGGGTACGGGGAGTGTCTTTTGAGGCAAACAGGGGCGAAACCGAAAAAACTGTCACGCTGATTGCGAAGGACGATGCTGATTTTTACGATGACGAAGGGGTGATTCGTTTTGACTCTGATGCCTGCTTAGCATGTCCTTTCGTCTACAATACTACAGAACTGGCGGTGACGATCCTTGACGATGACTCCCCGATTGATGCGCCGGCGTCGGTCATTATGCAGGAAGGATCTACGGAAACCTTCGATGTCAAACTGTCGGAAGCGCCTACCGGGGCAGTAACCGTGGGGATTACCGGGTATGAAATGTCCGACTTGGCCGGCGTACCCCCGGACCCAACCAGCCTGACCTTTACGCAGACAGACTACAGGTTTCCGAGAACGGTGACGCTGACAGCAGGTACCGATCCAGATCAGACAGATGACACGGTGACCCTGACCCTCACCAGTCGCGGCCCGGGCATCTATGATGGCGAAAGCACAACCGTTAAGGTGACGATTACCGATAAGGATAAGCCGGAGGTTGAATTCTCTTCGGCCTTAGGCAGCGTGAACGAAGGTGCCGGCACTCCCTATGAGGCGACGGTAACGATTGATCCTGTGCCGGAGACCGATTTTACATTGTTTTATACTTCGGAGGAGGGGAGTGCGATACTAGACGAAGACTACACCACCCCCAAGAGCGTTTCCGTACCCGCTGGAAGGAATTCGGTGAACATTCCGGTAACGATTATTGATGACACGAAAATCGAGCGTACCGAAACCGTCATTCTGGAATTAATGTCTGATGCGAGGTACACGATAGGAACTCGGAATAGACACACGCTGACCATCACGGACAATGATGTAGCACCGGAGGTTACGTTCGCGTCCGCCTTAAACCGCGTGGACGAAAGCCTCAGCAGCCCTCACGATGTGACGATCAATATTGATCCCGCTTCCGCGTCGGGTTTTACACTGACCTATACCCTGACGGGGGAGGCAACACTGGACGAGGATTATGCGATTGATGGTGCAGGAACGGTCAGAGTGCCTGCAAATGCAGCTTCAGTGAATATTCCAGTGATGATCACCGAGGACAATGCGGACGAAAATGACGAGGAAATCATCCTGACGCTGGTAGATGGCGACGGGTACGATCTGGGAAGCATCAAAGTATATACGTTAACGATCACAGATAACGATACACCGGAGACTGCGTTTGCTTCAGCTTCCGACAGCGTGGATGAAGATGTCGGCACCCATAAGGCGACAGTGACCATTCATCCTGTTTCAGTATCGGATTTCACCCTGACTTATACTCTGGGAGGAACTGCGACACTGGACGAGGACTATACTGCCTCCAAGAGTGTTTCTGTACCAGCAAATTCGTCTTCCGTCAGCATTCTGATCGTGATTGTAGATGATCTGGAGGTTGAAAATGACGAAACCGTCATCCTGACGCTGACGGATGGCATGGGGTATACAGCAGGCAGTGCAAAAACCTACACCTTGATGATCACGGACAATGATGTCAGCCCAGATGTTAATTTTACCTTACCCGCAAGCAGTGTGGCCGAGGGACAGGATGTACAGCATGTGACCATCAACTTAGATCCTGCACCCACAGCAAGACTCGCAGTAAAATACAGCCTGAAAGGCAGTACGGCAACCGAAGGAACGGATTACAGCATTGTTGACTCAGGGACACTTGATGTGGAAGCAGGTGTAACCTCTGCGAACATTCCAGTAAAGATTACGGATGATAGGATGGACGAAGAGAACGAGACGATTCTCTTCACGCTGACCGACGGTACAGGGTATACCGTAGGCAGTGCAAAAATCCATACCTTAACGATCACGGACAATGATGAAACACCGGAGATTTATTTTGCCTTACCCGCAAGCAGTGCAGCCGAAGGAGAGGATACACAGCATGTGACCATCAGCATTGATCCTGTGCCCGCAGAGGAATTCACCGTAAAATACAGCCTGGCAGGCAGTACGGCGACCGAAGGAACAGATTACAGTATTACCGGCTCTGGAACCATCAAAGTTGCCGCCGATGCAGCATCGGTTAGCATTCCGGTAAAGATTATTGATGACAGTGTGGATGATGATAACGAGTTCATTATGCTCACGCTGACGGATAACCCGGGCTATACGGTCGGAATGCAAAAGGTCCATACCCTGACGATCACCGACAACGATACGCCGGAGGTAAGCTTCACTACCATGTCAGGCAGTATAGGCGAAGCAGGGGGTACACGGAATGTGAGCATAAGTATTCGTCCCGCCCCCGCAGCAGACCTCACGCTGAACTACAGTCTGGACGGGAGCACGGCACTGGAGGGAGCAGATTATCGCATCACCGGCTCAGGGACTGTTAAAGTGGACGCAAAGGCAACCTCGGTGGCTATCCCGATAACCATCACCGATGACAACGATGAGGAGAATGACGAGATGGTAATCCTGACGCTGGTAAGCGGCACGGGGTATACCGTGGGAAAGAGCAGCAAATATACACTGACCATCACGGACAACGATGGATCGGCATTGCCAAAAATTGCGTTCGCCTCCACTTCGGCCAGCACAGGCGAAGGGGTTGGCTCTCATGACATAACGTTAAGCCTGAGCAGTGCTGCGCCTGCAGGGGGGCTGACCCTAAACTACCGTTTCAGCGGCACGGCAACCCGTAACACCGACTATACCGGCTCAGAAAGTGTTCCCGTGGCTGCGAACGAGACCTCGGTGAATATTCCGATTGCCATTATCGATGATGAGATTGTAGAACCTGATGAGACGGTGGTTTTGACGCTGACCAGTGGTACAGGATATGATGTGGGGGGTGATCGTGAATATACCTTGGTGATTCTGGACGATGACGCAGTGATGCTGCCAGAGATTACTTTTGCGTCCGATTCGGATCATGTGGACGAAGCTATCGGCACCCCCCACAATGTGACCGTAAGTATCCGCCCTGTATCCGCCGCGGGATTCATGTTGGCGTACAGTCTGGAAGGCACTGCACAGCGGGACACGGACTACCGCATCGATGAATCCATTGCCGTGCGCGCAAATGCGGTCTCGGTGAATATTCCGGTAAGGATTCTTGATGATGATCTAGAAGAAGATGACGAGGAGATAATTCTGACACTGGAGACTCGTCCGGAATATACGGTAGGCATCGCAGACACCTACACCTTGACGATTACCGATAATGACAAGGCGGTGCTCCCGGAAGTTGCATTTGCTCTAACCTCTGCAAGTGTGGGCGAAGATGTGGGTACCCGGAACGTGACGGTAAGCATCCTCCCTGCACCGGCGGAAGATTTCTCCCTGAACTACAGACTGGAGGGCACGGCGCAGCGTAACACGGACTACACATCTCCCGGAACTGTTTTGGTCACAGCAAATGCCACTTCGGTGAACATCCCGGTAAAGATTACCGATGATGACGAAGAGGAGCGTGATGAGACGATCATCTTAACACTGACTAGCGGCACGGGATATAAGATCGGGAGTGCGAGCGCATATACGCTGACCATCACGGATAATGACGGAACACCTCCCGTATTTACGCTCAGGCCCGAAATCACCTTCCTTTCGGCTTCGGCCAGCGTGGGTGAAGATGTGGGTACCTACAGCCTGACTGTGCGACTCAGCGCGGTGCCGGAGGAGAATTTCACCTTGAACTATCAACCGGGCGGCACCGCGACCGAAGGTTCCGACTACATGATTGACGGTTCAGGGACCGTTTCAGTCGCCGCGGGTGCGACTGCCGCAAGCATCGTGATTGCGATTGCAGATGACAGTCTGGCGGAGGACAGTGAGACCATTATACTCACGCTGACAAGCGGTACAGGGTATGATTTAGGAAGTATAGATGTGCATAAGCTGACGATTACCAACAACGATGCAACGGTTACGTTATCCGCCTCTCCAAATCCAGTGGCCGAAGGCGAGGCCGTGACCGCAACGGCCACTTTAACGAAGATGGTCGCCGGCGCGGTAACGATTCCGCTTGTGTTCACCCCGGGCACCGCCGAGGGGGATGACTACAGCACACTCACCTCTATCGTCATCAACCCGGACAATTTGAGCGGGACCGGCACAATTATGACATCTGTGGATGACGACCCTGATGACGAGACATTCAGGGTGGCACTCGGAACTTTACCTCCGGGAATTCTGGCAGGGGCACAGGCCTCTATGGAGGTTCGGATCACAGATGCAGGCACAAGAACCTCCATTGAATCGCTGGAAAATGTGATTCCGTCCGACTTCTCTCTGGAGCAGAATTATCCAAATCCGTTCAACCCCTCCACCGCCATCGGATTTTCGATTACAAAAACGCAATATGTTCTGCTCACGGTGTATGACCTGTTAGGACAGCGGGTGCGGACACTGATGGATGGTACACAGCCGGCGGGACATCATAGCGTCCTGTTTGACGGATCGGGGCTCGCCAGCGATACGTACATCTATGTTCTGCAAACCGAAAAACAGAGGGCCGTGAAGATTATGACACTGCTGAAATAGGAGGAGAGTACTTGTCTGACTGACGATTCGGACATGAAAACAGGAAGCCGGAATCCTGATTACTGCCGCCAGACACTTCCATCTTATGGGACCGGATCCTGACCTTGAAGGCTCCCCTGAACAAGCAACCCGGCAGCAAAATAAATAGATATTTTTAATCTATATGACACAGCCGCGTGCGTCTACAGGGATTTCTGAAACCATCGAGTCTTCGTGAACAAGAAACATCTGGTCCACCGTGTTCACGACCACACATGCATGATTCGGAACGATTTGTATACGATCTCCAATTTGCAGGGTACTCCCTCCCTGCACCTCGCCCCAGCCGTGCTCCTCCGAAAGCCCCGTAATTTTTGCATGAGGATGGGCTGCACGGACACGGGGGTTGTACAGGATACAGCCGTAGTCGGATCTGTTCTGCAGTGTGTCGCTAGTGAGTATCTTTCGTCCTGCATCCAGAATGAAACGCTCGGTACCGTGGGCAGTGCGGTGTCGGCTCACGACCGTGGAAAGAACAGTCAGTGCGCAGGCATCCAGCGAACAAACTCCAAGTTCAACCTGCATTCGGTCGTTAAAAATATAATTGCCTGGACGCACCTCCGTAATCTGGAAGCCATCTTTCAGCCGATTTTCAAAAACATGGATGGAGGGGGTGGAGCCAATACTGATTTCAAAGGAGGATGGATAAATGCACCCGGCTTTATGCAACTTGATTGCAACCTCAAGCATTCGGTCACGTGTCCGGGCCATGACTGCGACCCGATTTGAAGGATCCTGAACGTAAGCATTTCCCTCATGTGTCAGAATTCCACATAGATTCAGCCCTTTCATGTTCTGAATTTCCGAGGCAAGAGCAACTATCTCATTCCCGTCATAGGGGACACCGCACCGATGATAACCCGTATCAATTTCCAGAAGCACATCAACAGAAATATCCACTTTTCGAAAGGCATCAGAGGCCCGCGCTGCCCCTTCTCTGCTGTCAATACAAAAAGAAATACGGGCTTGGTGTGCGAGTTTGATCAGGCGTTCAAGCTGCCTCTGACCTACCACGGTATAAGCAATGCGTACATCCTCAAAGCCATGCTCAACAAATCTCTCCGCTTCACTGACTTTCGCCACGCTGATTCCACAGGCACCGTGCCTGAGTTGACATTCTGCAAGTTCGACGGATTTATGAGTTTTCGTGTGGGGGCGCAGGGAGACGGACCTGGTCCTTGCGGCCATTTGTGCGAGATTCGCTTCCATGCGCCTCTCATCAATGAGTACGCACGGGGTTGCTAAATTGTCCAGAGTACGCATGATCAGAGAATCAGAGGAGCCGGGTCGCTGAGTTTTGAAACTGGTTTATATCCATGAGTGCACATAATTCTCCTTAACGGAACTCTTAATTATTTGGACTGCCGGGCTTGCGTCTTCTTCCGGTTCGCCGCCTCTACTCCGATGCGCCGGACGGCGGCCCGGATCATGCCATACTTTTCGACCAGTACGACCTTGTTTTCACCGGCCTCAATGCGGCGGACAATCTCAGCGTTCCGTTCGCCCATCTTTTCATGTTACTTCGTACAGATACCAAGAATCAGGCGGGCTAGCTGCTCCCGCTCCGCACCGGTCATGCGTCTTCCTCCGCGGCGGACCCGGCGCATAAAGACTGATCAGTTTGGGCCTTTTTCCTGACCTGCCGGCAGACGTTTCTGACGCTGCTCTTTGAAATTCCGAACTCTTTGGCAACGTCTTCTAGGGTTTCTCCCGCTTTAATCCTGCGCACGATATCCGCGTTCCGGGTCTGGCGTTCTTCCTGCTTCAAGGCCAGAACGCTGACTCCCGCCTTCCGGCAGATTCTGCTCACGGTGCCCCGTACTAAACCGAACTCCGCGGCAACGGCAGTACGGCTTCCCCCTGCTTTGATCCTCCGAACGATCTCGGCGTTCCGGGCCTGGGTTTCCTCCTGCTTGATGACCCGAGGGTTGACTCCTGCCTCCCGGCAGATGAGGCCGACATGCTGGGGGGTCATTCCGAACGCCTCCGCAACGGCGATCTGGATTTCCCCTGCTTTGATCCTGCACACGATCTCGGCATCACGCCTCTGCCGCTGGTCTTTGTCGTCAATGCGTTGGCGTTGCCGAAATCCCGCCTGCCGACAGATGTAGGTGACCTGGTTATTTGTCAGTCCGAAATCCTTTGCAACGGCGGTGGGTGTCTCCCCTGCCTTGACTCTCCGCACGATCTCTGTATTTCGGGCATGGAGTTCCTCCCGGATTCGTTCCGCTCTTATTGCATGGCGGCTGACTCCCGCCTGCAGGCAGATGCTGTTCACGGTGCCTGTTGCCAGTCCGAACTCCGAGGCAACGTCTTCATAGGTTTCCCCTTCCTTAACCCTCCGCACGATCTCCGCGTTCCGTTCCTGTGTTATGTTCTGTTTATTGACTCCCGCTAACTTGCAAATGCGGGTGACACCGGCCGGTGACATTCCGAATTCTTTGGCAACGGCCCTCTGGGTTTCCCCTGTCTGAATCCTGCGGACGATCTCCGCGTTCCTGGATTGGCGTTCCTGCGCCTGCAGAGTCTGGGCGCGCACTCCCGCCTTCCTACACATCTCTTTTACTGTACTCAATGATAGCTCGAACTCTTTGGCAACGTCTTCTAGGGTTTCCCCCGCTTTGATCCGTTCCACAATCTCTGCGTTGCGGGCTTGTTTTGTGCCCCTATCACGGCGTTTCCTGTACTTCCGAAGGCCTGCCTTCCGGCAGATGGTACGAACATTGATCGAAGTCATTTTGAATTTTCTGGCCACGGCCTTTGTGGGTTCGCCTGCCTTGATCCGTTCCACGATTTGCCGATTCCGTTCCTCCCGCTCCGGTCCGGTCATCCGTCTTCCCCCTCCGCGCCGACACCGCGGACATACGGAATGCTGTCTTTCTTGATGATGTTGCAGACTGCGTGGGTCAGCTGAAGGTTGGCCCGGTCGTCGGTTCTTCCTCTGGTTCGCGGCACGATGTGATCGATTTGGGTTCCTTCCAGAGCCATGACCTGCCCGCAGATGCCGCAAAATCTCCCCTGCTGAAGGTGCAACTCCCTCCGCAATACTTCCTTTCCCCGGGGCCGGCGATCTGCCCCTTCCTGTATGCATTTCTGCAGGTATACGGGGGCCATTGACCCGGCATCCGGAGAGCGGTCTGCTACGCTCCGTCCAGCCCTCTGGCAAATTCTTTGTACGGTTTTCCATGCCAGCCAGAACTCTTTGGCAAGGGCAATGAAGGTTTCTCCCGCCTGGACGCGTTCAACGATCTCGGCGTTGCGGGCGCTGCGTTCCTGCCTGCGAAGGTCTTTGGCTCTTGTGCCCGCCCTCGCGTATATCCGGCTCACATAAGCCTTTATCGTTCCGAACGCTTTGTCGACATCTGCCCGGCTTACTCCGTTGGTGGTCTGCTGAACGATCTGGCGGTTACGCTCCCGTCTAGCCCCTGCGTGCTCGGTCTCCAGGTGGGCGTTACGGCAAAGCCATTTCGCATAGCATGGCCTGCATCGGTGACAGTACGGGTCTACCGTCATGCTGAACTCCATGCTCATGGTGTGATAATTCTGACGGGGCGGAGTCTGGTTGTTGCATCCTGATTCAATGCAGGTACGCATCCGTTTCTCTCTCTCCTTTGCCTCTGCCCTGGCCTTACGGGCGGCTTCCTTCCCTGCGGCCAGCTCCTCCGGTGACCGCGGGTTGTTTTGCCTGTATAGAATCTCTGCTTCCTGTGGGGGCATCGGCATGGGTCCCATCTTATCCCGGCTGACCTTATGGACGGCAACGGGGCACTTCGCTCCCACTGCGCGGGTGCAATGGGAGGCCTGTTTTGGGCCTCCATGGGTGCAGAAAGGTCGTTGGACGGTTTTTCGCTTCCGCTTTGGGACATGACGGACCCTCGGCAGCGGTGCAATCAGTCAGTCCGACGGAGATCCGGCGGACCCAGAGCCTGCCGGCGCTGGTTTTGGGCTTTGGGCTTTCGGTCATGGGGTTCAGATGTTTATCTTTGGAACGGGCTTTGTGGGCGTGGGTTCCGGCAGTGTGATGCGGGAGAAGGGGATGGCAGATGTTTGCGTTTAACGGTCCACGAACCCCTAAAAACACCTCATGACCTACGGCAACCATAAATTCAAAAATGCTTATGTTGAGGTTCTGATTATCGGTAATTCTCACACCTTCACGGATTTCATAGGTTTATATGAACGAACTGGCAAATACCGGCGGCGGGGATAAAGACTTTGATTTCCCTGTAAGCATGAATCCTAGAGCAGTGATTGCACAAGATTCGAACTCCACTTACCTGACAATTCTGAATGGGAGCTCCGCGAACAAAATGATTTCGCACCCAATACCAACAGGATGGAATGAATCGCCACAGGCAGCCTGTACGGGGCTGAATCCTGTGCGTCGATACGCTCAAAGTCGATAGACGGATGCACCCAGAAACGAGTTCATCGGATCTGTCCTGCGATCTATTGCCCGGTCAGGATCCCAGATCCGGCACATTACTGAACAGAGATCACACCATTCCTCATACGGAAAATGATGTGGCTTGCGGGAGGGATGCATCCACGATTTTATGTGAATTGGTGGAATCAGATCGCAGATTTGACGTGATCATCGCAGATCCTTCATATAACATCGGCAAGGACTTTGGCAGGGATAACTAACATAGTACTGCCGATAAACAGGCATGCTGCGTGGGCTTCTAACTGGATGGATCATTGCCTGAAACTGCTTCGTGCTGACGGCCTTCTGTATTTCTATGGCTTTGCAGAAATTCTTGCCCATGTAGCGATCCGGTATCCGGTTGAACATCAGCGATGGCCTGCATGGCACTATAAAAAACAAGACGGTGCCCAGATCGCAGTTCTGGCAGCGATCACATGAAACCATTTTGTGCCTATGGAATCCTGAGAACGGGTGCCCTGCGCTTGAGACCGATCAGATTCGTGAGCCCGACACAAAACCCTTTCTCAATAACGCAGCAGGACGAACCCGCAAAAAAACACCACCCATAATGCCCACGAATCTGGAGCACTGCCGAGAGATGTGATCAAGATTCCAGCGTTGGCAGGTGGCACCGGGCGGGCAGAAAGATGGTTCATGTGCCGAACCTGCAACAGGACGGTCTATGCCCCGCCACAACTTAAGCATCATCGTGAACATGACATCCTGAAGCATCCAACACAAAAACCAGAAGAATTGACTCGCAGGTTAATTCAATCCAGGATTGGCCAGAATAAGGATAAATCTGGAGTTCTGATCCCTTTTGCGGAGTCCGGCTCCAAACGTGTGGCTGCGCAGGATATAGGCATACCTTTCCTGAGCATTGAAATCAACGAAGAATATGTAGAGTTTGCCCAAAAATGGCTCTCGGTAAAACGAAATGCTCAACCCGTGAAAAGACCTCTCGGGAACGAACTCAGTTCTCTGGAAAAATCAATCGATACAGGAGAGCCTGCATTATTCCTCTGATCATCATTGGAGACGGTATTTAGAAAGTAGATTCATGCTCATATAAGGGCCTGAGTGGAGGCACCTGCGAAACTTTTTCGTGGATGGTGGCGAAAAAATTCTGTACTTTGCAACATAAAGTACTTTTCAGTGTATACGTCTTATGCGCATAGAATACGGGCCAGTCCAGAGCCGAAAAGAGAGCCCCCAGAATCAGGCAAGTGAGCATCTGCGATATATTCGCGATGTGATGGAGCGTTCCGCTTCCTTCACGGCAGTCCCCGGATGGGGTATGGTGACGGTCGGAGTTACGGCGCTGCTTGCGTCCTGGATCGCCTCGCTCCAGTCGACTCCGGACGGAACACTGCTGATCTGGTTTATTGAAGCAGTAGTTGCGGTAACCATTGCCATCTGGACGCTGCGCAGGAAAGCACGCAAATGCGGGGTGTCCCTCACCAGTGGCCCGGGACGCAAATATATTTTGACACTTGCTCCCTCCATGGTGGCTGGGCTTCTGTTTACCGTTGCCCTGTGGCAGGCGGGGAATCAGGATCTTCTGGCCACATTATGGCTTCTGTTTTATGGTGCAGGTACGATTACAGGGGGGACGAGCAGTGTGCGAGTCATCCCTGTTCTGGGGATTTGCTTTATGATGATGGGAATCCTCTCTCTCTTTCTTCCACCTGCCTGGATGCATCTGCTGCTTGCACTCAGCTTCGGAGGGCTGCACATCGGGTTCGGGTTGTATATCGCACGGAAATATGGGGGATAAAATTTTTTTCAACTCCATGAGAGTACTGCGAAAAAATCTGGACCCCCTGATTCACGCACGCGTGCGGCTTGGGATCGTGAGTGCGCTGGCAGCAGGCGAGACACTTAGCTTCAGGGATCTGAAAGTCCTCCTCAGCACGTCGGATGGCAATCTGAGTCGCCATACGCAAAAATTAGAGAAAGCAGGATATATTGAGTGCATCAAATCTTTTCAGGGCAGGATGCCCCACACAGAATATCGTTTGACCCCCAAAGGGAATGAGGCCCTTCTTGCGTATATAGAACAAATGGAGCACATGCTCCAGGTGGCTCGATCTGTAACTGCTGATCAGAACAACTTTTCAAATTAACATGGAGATGCAGCGAAGGATGTGCACCTGCACCGCATTTGGCCTTAGGCAACGTATTGTAATTCAGGAGAAATAGTATGACTGGAGATCAGGAATTTATAGAGGATTCAATGCATGTTGCCATTATCATGGACGGAAATGGCCGATGGGCAACCGAGCGCGGTTTGCCGCGTACCGCCGGGCATCACGCGGGGATTCGATCACTCCGGGAAATCGTAGAGACGGCCGTTCAGCGGCAGATTCATACCCTAACACTGTATGCATTTTCGTCCGATAACTGGCAGCGCCCTCAGAGCGAGGTCAGGGCGCTGATGCGGATCCTGGCCGCCCAACTGCCTAGTCAGGCGGCTCGCTGTGTCCGGCAGAATATCCGGCTCAGCATCATTGGCCGGCGTGACCGCCTTCCAGATCCTGTGCTGCAGGCCGTTCAGAGGGCAGAGGCCCGCACCATACATGGCACCGCACTGCACCTGCGCCTAGCCCTTGACTATTCTGCACGAGATTCCCTGACCCGGGCAGCACAGCATGTCGGAAATAACGGGAATGGGGATTTTCTGCAGGCACTCATGCGGGCGTACAATGCGGACAGTCCCGTACCGGACGTAGATCTTCTCATACGAACCGGCGGGGAACAGCGCCTGAGTGATTTTCTGCTCTGGGAGTGTGCCTATGCGGAACTCTACTTTACGCCGGATTACTGGCCGGATTTTGATGGCACCAAACTGGATGCTGCATTGTATGCATTCCAGAAGCGTCAGCGCCGCTTTGGCTCGGTGTCCGTCTGAGAGTCTGGATTCGTCAGGTATACGTTCCCTGCATACATGCCAGACTGTCAGACTGGAATTCTAAAAATTTCGATGAATGCCTAGCATCCTGACAGATCCGGACCAAAGATCGCAAGAGAAATGCTGGACCAGCAAACATCCAGAAATGCCTGCCGCATGGCTGAATTGAACAAGGCAATTCGCACCCCATGGACGAAATCCCTCCTTAGTTGACGCTAGGTAGTAAAGGAGCAACCAAAAATACTCGACTCGTAACGCAAATTCCTCTCTGCATGATGGCGGATCCGACCGACTCAAAACGGAGTGACTCCCGCGGTATTCGGTTCAGAAAATTGACGAGGTCAGTCCATAAACCACATTAAATCAATCCCATAGATCCTGTAAAAAACACGCGCGTTCACAGTTTCTCAGAAACGTCCAAAATGGGATTAGGGGTGACCCGTATTTCTGATATAACATCAATTTTGAACCGGGCTAAACCAGATTCGTACCGCCAAAAACATATCTGGATGAACAAAATGGACACCGTGCGGTTAACGAGGTAATCTGGGCTGGTGTCAAAGTCAGCCAGAGAGGACATGGGTTAACGAAATATGATTTACAATGAGTTCTGCCTCAAGTGGAATTGCGACATCAATCTTGGAAACTCATCGGTTGCGGATATGCTGACACCGAGAGCATGCCCTGTTGAATTGAAGGATACAATCGAAAAATTCGCCCTATCGACGCAGTCAAACAGAAATGTTACAGCAGACCCGTGGAACAAGATGTTCTTATAAAACTAATAATTCAGACGGAAAATTAATCATGGACACCTTCGTGACGATAAAAATCTTCAAGATTAAAGAGTTTTACAAAAGGGGCAAAGGCATATAATTTATTTTTTGGTGAGCACTATGAATGAAATTTCCCCTGTGTTTGTACTCAATACCGGCCGTTGCGGCTCAACGATGATTTCAGAGATGCTCAACATGCATCCTGATATTCTCAGCATGTCGGAATTCTTTGCCGTTCTCGGACTAAATGCATTTCCAGGCAGAAAGGTTACCGGAAAACATATGTGGCATCTCTACAGTGAACCAGGCAAACGGATGAGCATTATCTCTCGAGAGCACTTTAGCGAATTACTCTATCCCTACACTGATCCTGATGCACGCTTTAACGCCTTTACGTTGCCACCCATTATGGCAATCACAGTACCTCATCTCACAGATCGCTACGATGAATTCTACGACGAAATCGGCCGCTTTGTGTGCTCCCAGCCTAAAGCATGGCCGAGCGACCATTATCGTGGACTGTTCACATGGTTAGGTGAGCGTTTCGGCAAGAAGATATGGATTGAGCGCCACGGCGGTTCTCTTCTCTTGGCTTCCAGATTGCTGCGTCACTTTCCTGAAGCACGGATCATTCACATGTTCCGAGATGGACGTGAAACAACTCTGTCAATGAGTAAACATCCCCCCTTCCGTGGTACGCTTGCACTATTACGCCGAGCCAAGCGATGGAAAATTGATCTGTACCACTTGCTGGAGAAAATTGAACGCTATGACTCGCTGACGAACTTTCTGGCAATTACGCAATGGATACGGACCGATATTGACAGCCTGCTCGCCGAACAGATACCACTCTCCGAGTTCGCCGGATTCTGGAGCAGAATGATCGAAACCGGGCACCGTGTGTTCGGCCATTTTCCGGCTGAAAATCTGCTCAACCTGAGATTTGAAGACATACAGGCGAACCCTGAACGCGAAATTCGACGCTTTATCAGGTTCGTTTCCCCTGAACTGGAAAACGATGCATGGGTCAGTGAAGTGGTCAAGATTCCGCGCCAAACGAATTCCAGATTCGCACTCCTTAACACTGAGACGCAGTTCGCCATCACGGAAGCATGTCGTCCAGGACTTGAACGCTTGGGCTATGCAATCTGAATCACATCACACCCGAAGAGAACTGACACAGGATTCCCGCAGTTCCCCCCCCCTTCTATCATAGAAGAATTATATATTTTACTGCTAAATAGGGAAGGAGGGGGAATTGTCAATATAAACGAGCGGAACATTAGATATGCCTTTGCTGGTGCGGCACTGATGGAACTAGCAAAGGCATACCGTATTGACACCGATCTGGAAAACCTGATATTTGTTGACCCGACACCACTCGGAGACGAAATCCTGGATCCCCTGCTCTCTATCATCACCAGGGTTGATGATAAGACCGACACCGTCTATTGGATTAAGCGTTTTTCCGCTCCGGAGATCTCCAATCAGATACGTCGTCGGACCGCCGAGCGCCTAATCGACCGAGGCATCTTCATCAGGGATCCAGGCGGAACCATTCTCCTTGATCCTCAGGTTAGCCGAACACGCCGCTATACTGGTGTCGCTTTACCATATGGCCAGGATGTTCTCCTGCGGGTTATGAATGTAATCTTTAGCGAAGATATTCCCGCACCTGACGAGACGATGCTCATCGCATTAGGTGATGTGTGCGGTATCTTCAAGAAGATACTTTCGAAATCAGAACTTGCTGATCGGAAGAAGCGGATTGAACTCGTGAGTAAACTGGATGTTATCGGACTGTCGGTCCGTAATGCAATCCTGACCGTCAAGAAGCCGGGAACTAAGGACAAAATGCTTCGCAGGGCCTTCCTGAAACCGTCTCCCGGCACCTACCACAAACGTCCTCCATTGGTGCCCGGATCACTCCCGCTACTCGGGCATGCGCTGCGCCTGCGCCCAACACCAACCAAACCCCTTGCCAAGTACTATCATTCCCTGGGTCCTGTCTTCAGAGTGCGTGACCTGTTAGGTGAACTTACCGTTTTGGCAGGACCAGAAGCCAACCGCTTCTGCCAGAAACACAGCCGATCACTGTTTCGCAGCCACGCCACATACACCCCCTTCTTTGAAAGCATGGATGCTCAGCGTATCATCTTAAGCATGGACGGTGAAGAGCATTTTAGGCTCCGCAGGGCAATTTCCTCGGGTTTTTCAGGTAAACGATTCCTGTCCAGACTGCCCGCTATTCGGGACATCATCCTGGGTGAATTACCGGAGAACGGCAGCACAGTCGCCATTGAGGCATTCAGTCAGTTAACGGCCAAATCAATCGGGCTCGCCTGCACCGGCTACCTGATGTCAGACGAAGAAGTTCAGGGCATGGACTTCTTCCTCCGTCGCATGATTGCCTCCAAGGCACTTCGGTCACTGCCGGAATTCATGGCATACACCCCGCGTGCACGGAGGGCAAAAGCCGTCTTCTTTGATATCTTCAATGGTATGTTGAAGAAGCGGCTAGATGAAGGAGGGGACGACGGTCAGGAAGATGTGGTGGACGCAATGCTTGAATTGCATCGATCCAATCCGCAGTTTCTGCCAGAACACGAACTGCGGGTATCCTGCCTGGGCCCGATATTTTCCGGCCTGCATACTACCGCCAGTACTGGAACATCCGCCCTGTACCTGTTACTTAAGCATCCTCATATACTTGAGCGTGTCCGTGAAGAGGCACATTCCCTCTATTCCGACGGCCATCCGAATCCGGAGAAAATGAATACTCTGGATGTCACCCGACGAGTTGTGTTCGAGACACTGCGGATGTACAATCCCTTCAATTCGGTCTTCCGGCACGCCGTTAACACATTCAATTTCGGCGGCTATACCATATCCGCAGGGACTCGACTCTTTCTTCCAATCTCCGTACCGCATTACTGCCCGGAATTCTTTCCAGATCCGAATCGCTTCGACATTGATCGCTATCTCCCGGAACGGGGCGAACATAAGCAACCCGGGGTCTACATGCCATTCGGGTTCGGAACTCATCAATGTCTGGGAAACGTCATCGCCAACGCACATCTAATGTTTTCGCTCACAACAATTCTGCATTACCTGGATGTCCAAATGGACCCGACTAACTACGAGATGAAGATCGCCTTTTATGGATTCCCGGCTGCAACGAAGAAGTTTAAACTCAAATGTATGCGGCGACCCGTCATGACCCGAGAGGGATTGACGGTATGAGATACGATGTAATTGTAGTCGGGGCAGGCCCTGCTGGATCAACCGTGGCCCGAGAACTCGCTAAGCGGGGGATATCGGTTGCTATGTTTGACCGAGCTGCCTTCCCGCGAGATAAACCGTGCGGCGGAGCAGTATCAACCAAATGCGAGAAACAGATCGGCTTGAATCTTTCCTCTGTCATTGAGCGAACCGTCAGCGATGTGAGTATCACGATGAACCAACATCCCCCTTCAGAACTTTTCCGCTCATCGTCCAAACCTTTTGGTCATTTGACACAGCGGCGATTCCTTGATGCACTACTGGCAGAGAAGGCCTTGGAAGCTGGCGCAGTTTTTCGGCAGCGAACACGTATTCGAAGCATCGAACCCATGGATACAGGTGTCACGGTCCGAACGTCCGACGATGTGTTCTGTGGCCGCATACTCGTGGCGGCGGACGGTGCCAACGGAGTAACTGCCAGACTATGCGGCATCAACCTGCCAAAACACAATCGCAGCATTGCATTAGAAGGCAATATCAGTCCAGAAGATGGTGTCCCAGACAAGTGGTTCAATGCAATTGGTATCGATTTCGGCAGCATGGACGGGGGCTACGGGTGGATCCTTCCAAAGGGTGATCATCTCAATATTGGAGTGGGGGGCTATACGCATGTTGGACCAAAACTGCGCACTGAACTGCAAAAACTGGTTAAATTCTACGGCCATGCCCCCGAAGCGTTATGGGGCCTGCGTGGACATCACCTGCCCCAGCGACATGAGACCTCGGCCGTTGTAAGCGGGAATGTCGTTCTGATTGGCGATGCTGCAGGTCTGGTGGATCCTCTGACAGGAGAGGGCATCTTCGCGGCCGTCCATTCCGCGCAAATCGCAGCGGCGAGTATCGCCAATCACCTCAACAACAATACTAGTCTGGGAGCCTATCAGCAGAATCTTGAAAAAGACATCTTTTCCGATATCAGGGCTGCGAAAACATTGCACGATCTATTCTACCGCTGGCCCGGCATCTTCCACAGGATTGAGAGGTCAAAGCCTCTACTGTGGCATGCAATGCTGACATATTTTTGTGGCGATGCCACTTATGTAGACCTGTCGCATAAACTGGGTCGCCTCTGGCCTGTAATGCGAACCGCCTCACGCCTGATGCGTACAATTTCGGAGTTTAAGGATGGTGCAAAATAAATAGTCTTCACGGGTCTGCATTTCTACTTTCCCCTCTCCTCAGTTAATTTGAGCGGACTTTGCCTAGCAGCCTGTGGATAAAGTATGATCACAGAGTTAGGCAGCACAACTGCATGTCATAGATGGTCAAGCCATCTATTTTTCGCCTTTTTTGAGACTCTAAAGGCCAAAAATATCTCTTCTATCTAATCCTCAAAAACCACTCCAAAAAGCGTTGCTCAGATTTTTCTGGACTTTATCCACGGGCTGCGAGATTTTTTCGTTGTTCCCGCAGTGGTTATACAACCGGCATTGTTGTGGAAAACATTCTGTATCTTGACAGTTAGTGTTATTATGTCTTAATATCTATGACTATTTATAGAACCTTCTTCGAGCATCCATCGGATAAAAACCAGCGAGAGTATGAAGCACTGAGAGATTTCTATCTCAACGGCACCCCAGGCAAAGACGTTGCCCAAAAATTTGGCTACACACTGGGGACCTTCAAGAATCTCTGCTGTCAATTCCGCAAAAATCCGAACATGTCCTTCTTCCTGCCAACTCCCAAAAAAGAACCTGCCCCGGACTCGCTATGTGCACGCATTCTGGAGTTACGCAAAACCCGAAAAGTCTCCATTTATGAGATTCAGCAACTGTTGGAAGAGGAAGGGCGCTCAGCGAGTCCCTCCTACATCAGTAAGGTCCTCCGAGCCGCAGGCTTGCCCTCGCTACCGCGTGGACCCAAACAACCGAAGCCGATCAAGGCCCCGCCAGCAGATGTCGCTACCCTGGATCTGTCTCCCCGTTCATTCTCGACCTCCTGCGGAGGACTCTTTTTGTTTATGCCGGATCCGGTTCAGATGGACATGGACGCGCTGGTCCAAGATTTTCCAGGATCCGACAAGATCCCGGCCTCCCACATGGTTCGATCTCTTTTGGCACTCAAACTCTGGGGGATCGGTCGCCCTTCCCGTGTCATGTCGGAGGCTCTGGATGAAGGATTAGCCCTCTTTGCCGGACTCAACGCAATTCCAAAACGCTCCTCGCTCACCGAATATACCGGACGGTGCGATCCCCACTTTACCCAGGAGTTTACGCACGCATGGTTTGATGTCGCCGCGCAACTTGATCCAGGACTGAAAGAAAAAGGAGAGTCCTTTGATCTGGACTTCCATACCATCCCCTACCATGGAGATCAGGCGTTGATGGAAAAACATTACGTGAGCAAACGCAGTCGCCGACAACTGGGAATTCTCACGTTCCTGGTCCGAGATGCCTCCACACGCATCTTCACCTACGCAAACACCACCGTACACAAAAAAGATCATTCGATGGCCATCCACTATTTCATTGAGGATTGGAAGCAACGGACCGGTTCCCTACCGAGCGAACTGGTCTTTGACAGTGGAGTGACGACCTATGCCCAATTGGCCAAGATCCATGCGCAGAAGATCGGCTTTATTACGCTGCGAAAACGGCATAAATCCATGGTCCAGGCCGCACGGGAACAACCTGCAAATCAGTGGCGCTCCATCACCTTGACCAACATTGGGCGCAAGTATCGCCATCCGCGTGTTCTGGAGCAGAAAGTGAGGCTCAAAGGATACCCCGATGAAGTCCGTCAACTTGCCATTGACGGACTAGGACGGGATCAACTCATGTTTCTGATTACCAATCAAACCGAGCCAGCCCCCGCCAAGGTCATTGACCGCTATGCACGCCGAATGATGATCGAAAATGTGATCAGTGATACCATTGACTTCTTTCATATGGATGCCCTGAGTGCAGCCGTTCCCATGAAAATCCATGTGGATCTACAACTTACCCTCATTGCCGGGCTGCTCTACCGACTCCTCGGAATACGTGTCGGGGAACGAAAGGAACTCGCCGAAACACGAACCCTGTTCAGGGAATTGATCCCAAAACGAGCCAAAATCCATCTCACAGAAAAAGAAATTATCGTCCAGTATCCCCGGCGAGCTCACAGCCCACTGCTCATGAATGCCGAATACCATAAAGTAAATCTGCCAATCCCCTGGCTAGACAACAAAAGCCTCCGAATTGAGTTCGCGTGAAAGTCACCTGCAAGTTTACCGAGTGGGAAGCCAGGGTAGTGGAACCGAAATTTAAATATTTCCATACAAATGCCGGTAGAACCCCTGCCCGGTTTAGGATAGTTCTCCGGCATTGCTGTGAATGACAAACATGAAGTTATATTGGTTGGTGAAGCCGAGAAGATTTAATCATTCCGAACAAATCACGATAGAACCTTATCAACGTGTTGAACCGAATTCATGGAACATCCTGTAAATCTTAAAATCCCCTGTCTGGACCATCAGAGTCGGTGGAGTGCCATCTTTCGCCTGTTTCTTGCTGTGCCGGCAATGATTGTCTTTCCGATTCTTGTGCTCCCTATACCCTTAAGCTATGTTCTGGCCTGCCTTTCCATCATGTTCTTTGACCAGTATCCCAGATGGCTCTTTACGTTTAATCTGAGTATCACCCGGTTCAAGTTCAGACTTTTTGCGTACCTGCTGCTGCTGACCAACGAATATCCATCGTTCAGCGAGATGGGCGGGGTTCAAATAGAGGTCAATTACCCTGATAAGAATACGAAGTTGAGCCGCTTACTGCCTCTGGTGAAGTGGCTGCTCATCTTTCCACACTTTTGTGCACTCCTTTTGTTTTCTTTCATGCTGGTGTGGCTGATCACACCTGTGGCCTGGGGGTTCATCGTAGTCACGGAGCGTTATCCGCAAACGCTGTTTAACTTCCCCTTCGGCATATTACGGTGGATCCTCCGCGCATATGTTTACAGTTTGATGTTAACGACCGATCAGTACCCATCCTTCTCGTGGGAGAGTTAGTTGATGTCTAAAACCGTTCTCCTTCTTCGTCACGGGAAGTCAGACTGGAAAGCAACCTATGATCAGGATCATGATCGGCCGCTGAATTCGCGGGGCCGGCGTGCCTCCGGTGCGATGGGACGCTGGCTTGAAGAACGGGGCCCCCTGCCAGATCTTATCCTCTGCTCTACCGCCGTCCGCGCCCGTTCAACCTGCAGGATTGCCAGCAAAGCAGGTGGCTGGAACACAGACATCCGGTACGAGCATGCACTGTATCATGCTGCCCCCGGCGACTTGATCCACTACCTGCAAGAGATCCCGGATCACCTCCAAACCGTCATGATGATAGGACATCAGCCCACATGGTCCATAACGGCGGCGCTTCTGTCAGACCATGCGGTGCGCGAATTCCCCACTGCATCTATGGTAAGAATTGATCTTCCGGTTGAAACCTGGGAACGCTCCGTGCCCGGGGCAGGAACGTTTATCTGGCACCAATTCCCCAGACAATTAGCCAGGAAATACTACAATACTCAAACCGTAAAGCCGAAATCATCGTGAAGTGTTCGACACCTGACGGATGGATCACAAACATCCCAATCCTCCAGGTTTCGACGGTTACAATTACCGGTTACCGGCAGGCTCCAACCCCAATGTTTCCCCTTTCATGATCGCAGGAACCCCCTCCGTCATCCATACAGGGGCAGGTGCATCCATGAGATAATGATCAAAGAACTGCTGCATACGAATAGCAAAGTCCTTTTTATTGGGATACTTGGAGAGGCCATGGCCTTCTCCGTTATAGTTGAGCATCCAGACGGGCTTCTGCAGACGTCGCAGAGCCACAAAAAATTCAATGCCCTGATACCACGGCACCGCACCATCATCATCGTTGTGAAGCATGAGAACCGGGGTTTTGATCTTGTCCGCCTGAAATAGCGGAGAATTGTCAAGATACCGGAGCGGAGTTTCCCACAGAGTGCCTCCAATCCGGCTTTGGGTGCGTTCATATTGAAACATGCGGCTCATGCCGCTGGCCCACCGGATCCCGCCATAGGCACTGGTCATATTCACCACCGGCGCCCCTGCTTCCGCAGCAGCAAACAGATCAGATTCTGTAATCATATAGGCGATCTGATATCCTCCCCAGCTGTGTCCCTGTACCCCGACACGGTCCGGATCGACAAAACCCTGATTGATCAGCATGGTCACCCCGGGAATGACCGCATTCAGGGCACTCTCGCCTGGATAACCTACCTTGTAGGGGATGTCGGGCACAAAAACCACATAACCCCGGCTGACATAAAAAGAGAAACTGATAGAGGAACGTGCCGTGGCGGGGGGTCGGTACTGGTGCAGACCGTTGGACATCTTCTCGTAGAAATACACCATCATCGGATATTCTCTTGAGGAATCAAACCCATCCGGCTTAAATAACATTCCCGTGAGCGGAATCCCGTCCAGTGATGTCCAATGAACCAGTTCAGCCGTGCCCCAACTGTAATCAGATTGCTGAGGGTTAATCCTGCTCACCTGCTCCATATCCGACAGATCCAGACTGCCCGTCCAAAGGTCTCTGGACTCGATAAAACTCTCTCGTGTAAAGAGGAGCTGATCGGCATTTTTGGCTTTTTCAGGAGATCCAAAACGCCTGTCCATCATGACCATTTCCGACGGAACTTCATTTGAATCAAGCTCCACACGATAGAACCCGGATGCTTTTGTATCCAGATCCAAGGCCGAAAGCATGAGTTGATCCGGAATGGATTCTTCTTCCGAATCCAGTTCAACATAGCGAAATTGCAGATTTCGTTCACGGCCAACCCCGCCTGTCACATTGCGCGGTGCAGAGGTCTCACCGGGGTTCACTGCCCAGATGTCGTGGCGGTCATAAAACAGAAACTCTTGATCATTGCTGCTCCATCCCGCACTTCCGTACGGATTCGGGGCATACGGCCAGTCATGGATTTCGTTGTGAACCGGCGAATCCATGGATGCGGTCAGATTAACCGGTTTTCCACCATCTGCTGCCAGAGCCATCCAGTTGCGTCCATCCCGGTCCCACCATGTAATATATTGCGCATCAGGGGAAAGAGAGGGGCGGTACTGAACGCCCTCAAGAGCGAGTGTGCTCGTGCCGTCAAGTACATTGACCACATACGTATCGTAGGCTCTGGGGGAATCCCAGCTGATCTGTTGCTGATAGGGCAAGCTTGACCAGCCAAGGGCAATGTCTGCATCCCCGTCTGATCCCACCGATACATCCGGCATCCCTTTATGTGCCAGTTGCGTGATCTGTCCCGTATCTAAATGAAGAACGGCCAGATAAGAGCGTTCTTTTTCCCGCTTCGCATTCACCAGTTGCATGGGTTGCAAAAGCGGATCGCGCCAGTTCCAGATATCCAGAACCGGGGCTTCGTCATCCTCTTCTTTTTCAGACAACGGCCTGGGGGCCGTACCAAAGTAGAGACGGGTCCCATTTTCTGAAAATGACGGATCTTCGTGGGGACTGATCCACCAGCCCGCAGGAACGGCATTGCTGGCTGCCGTAGCCACTGCACGGACGCTGTCGGCACCGGTCTGCCAGTAATAGAGCGCATACTCTTCGGGATCCGCTGCAGCCCCCTCATGACTGGACAGGAACGCCAACTGGACTCCAGCTTCATCAAATGTCAAGCGCTCATAGGCTCCCCCGCCAGCGAGGAGCGTATCCACGGCACCAGAAAAAAGATCCACCCGAACCAGTCCGGTATCCAACGAATCCCTCCCCTCAAAGGTATACACCAAGTGGGCTCCATTTGGAGAAAGCAGATAGTCCTGGACCTGCACAAAACTAGTCTTATCCGTAGTTCCAAAGTTATGTATGTGAAGGGTATTGCCTTCGCCGACAGAATCCGCTTCTGTTTTTTCCGAAAGATACGCGACTACACTGGTGAAATCGTCAGGGATTTTAAAAGATTGTACACGGGGGACATACTGGTGTGTACCCGTTCCAAGATCCAGAATGCCAAGGGTATCCTTTGGCATCTCGTCCTGCTCAAGCTCTGACTTGCGGGCAGCCCTGAGCGTATCTTCCGACGGGGAGATCAGGTACACTGCATACCGGGAATCATGTGTGAATTGCATTGTATTCCCTCTGGGGATCTTGTGCAGCTCATCATCGGTGAGACTGCGGACCACAAGGGTTCCATCTCCCTTTTCAGGGCCGTATTCATAGAAGCTCCACTGACCATCATGTGAGATTCCCCGGTCAGAAATGCTGTTCCAGATTTCGTATGCCGTATGGTCCAGCATTTTTTTCTGCGCATTGGCATTCATGCAGAGCAGGGACAACGTGAGCAGGAGAAAACAGGTGCGGTACATTGGGTTCGTAGATTGTGATTTAGGTTATTATGACAGGTTTTTGTGGTCTCCGTCCCAGGTTTCTCCGTGCGGATAGGATCCCAGGATACGCAGGTCGGTGGTGAGTTCATCAAGATGCTCAAGCGCCCGCTGAAGCAGGGGGGCTGCACTGTCCCCTGCAACATCCAGATAAAAAAGGTAATCCCCCGGTCGGCCAATCAGCGGCCGGCTTTCCACCTTGTACAGGTCTATTTCACGGAGAAAAAATACGGCGAGGCTCTTAAAAAGGGCACCGGGTATGCTCTTCTTCAGGGCAAACACGACGGAGGTTTTCAGTGCATTTTTCGTCGGAGCCGGCCGCACCGCATCTCTTGGTGCCAAAGCCAGAAACCGCGTATAGTTGAGCGTATGGCTTTGCAGATCCGTTGCCAGAATCTCCAGGCCGTACTCCTTTGCCGCTCTTGCAGGTCCGATTGCAGCACTCGTGAAGCCGGCTTCCGCTGCAATCAACTTTGCCGCACCCGCGGTATCGTAGGTGGGGACAACCTCACTCCAACTGAGTTTTTCCCTGAGAAACGTCTGGCATTGTCCGAGCGCCTGTGGATGCGAAAGAACGCGCTGGATCCCCTCTAACCGGACACCGGGCTTCGCCATCAGAAAATGGCGAATGCGCAGTTTGACCTCCCCTGCAATCCTGACCTGGTGTGTACGCAGAAGATCATAATTGATATGGACACTGCCGAAGAGGGAATTTTCAATGGGAATAATCCCGCGCGCAACGGTTCGGGCCTCAACGGCCTGAAATACATCCTCCATGGCAGGAACCGGAACGACACGACAATCTGGATACAGGCGGCCGGCCGCCTCTTCACTGAATGCACCAATTTCTCCTTGAAATGCAACCTTCATAGCACCAGGATCTGATCAAGTGGTTGAAAGAATTTCATGTAATATGGATCAATTTTGTATCAGATGTTCCGCCGCTTCCCACCGCTCCGGTATGGGCGGAGTGTTCTTATAGCGATGACCGGGTTTCATCAGTTTCAAGGGAACAGGGTATCTTTGCCGGGTGCCATATAGCCGCGTCTCTTGTTTTCTCTGCGAAGCCCCGACAGTGTATAGATATTGCTCTTGAGCTGATTACAGGGGCCACAAAGCAGAACACGGTTCGAGATATGATTGATGCCTCCATCGGAGCGGGGCGTATTATGGTCTAACTGCAAATAGCGCGGATCATCAAATTCTCTGTCGCATCCCTGGCATTTGCATCCATACTGTTCTAACAGATGGTCGTACATCTGCCTGCGTGACCAGCGGGGCCCCTTCGGCTCCTTCACGCGCACTTTCACGCGTAGAAACGGAGCGGCTTCTTCTTTGTCGTCAGTCCGTTCCGGAATCTGATCCGTAAATACAATGCCCTTGGGGAAAAGATAGCCATCAGGATGATCCGTATTCTGAATTAGCCCTTCCTTTCGCAAGCGCTGTATGATTACGTTTTTACACTCATCCCATAGATCCATGCCAACCCACTGACGATCCAGTCTCTCCGCAGCGACAAGAGTTGTAGCGCATCCCGCAAATGGATCAAAGACTATATCTCCCTCATTGCTGGATACCTTGAGAATACGTTCGTACAGAGCAAGTGGTTTCTGGGTAGGATAACCTAGACGTTCTTTTGATCCTGACTGGAGGCTATTTATTCCGGTCCACCAATCTTCTGGAATCTTTGGCTCATCAAGGTAATAGCGATATATCTTGCCTGTGGCGCGGACAATTTTATCCTGATATGGACGACCATCTTTATCAGTACCAATTCGTCCACCAAAGCTCTTCTTTCCAGTATCCCGAGGTATGCCGGCAGCTTTCCCGTCAAAGTGATATTTCCGGCTTTTTGTGTAATACAAAATCACATCATGTTTTCGTCCCCAATGGTGCCGGCTTTTCCCTCCAACGTTGTAGCACCAGATAATCTCATTCCTGAACTGCCTGTATCCAAAGATTGCATCCATAGCGGCCTTCAGATAGTGGCTGGCAGTCGGATCGCAGTGAAGGTATATGCTCCCTGTTGGCTTCAGAATGCGTCGCATTTCCAGCAACCGCACTGCCATAAAGCATAGATAAGCACCCATGCCCTCAGAATGAGCATGTTGAGCGGATTCAATGGCTTCCATCAATCTGGGGTAGTCATCTTTCAATTGATCAATCCATTCCTGATGCACATCTTTTTCCCAACTCCACCGATCCTGAAATTTTGCTCCTGATGCAAGACTGTTGGGGGTTGCGTGGAAGTCCCTTCCCTTGTTAAACGGTGGATCCGTTGCGATCAGGTCTACGCTCCCGCTGTTCATGGCCCTCAGAAACCGAAGGTTATCGCCGTGAAACAGCGTACGGTTTTGCCAATTGGCACAATTTCCCGGTGCCGGAGATTCTGCAGGCATAATGCTACGCAATCAGATCTTTATTCCCCGCCATCTCATCCGCAGTCTGCTGTATTTCCGTATTGCCGGGAAGCCTTTGAACCAATCCCGGCATTGAATTTTTCTTGCGGTGTGACCGCCATCGTTTCATCATTTTATAGGACACTTGGGTTAGGGGCTCCAGCCCGAAGTTCTTCATGAATTCGCTCGGACTCCTCACGGCTACATGCGCTCAGGGGCGCTGATTCCCAAGATTGAAAGGCCGTTATGGAGGGTAATCCTGGCCGCCTGCGCCAAGGCCATGCGTGCCATCGCAATCCCTTCTTCTTCCCCAAGAATACGACACGAATGGTAAAATCGGGTAAAGGCCTCTGCAACACCGCGCAAATAGGTCGCAAGCCGGTGCGGCTCACATGTCTCTGCACAACTGGAAACCACCCTCGGGAAACGAATAATTTCTTTGATCAGAGCAATTTCGGATTCCTCAACAAGGAGCGACAGACTGGCTGGACCGGGATCCGGCATGAGGTGGATCTCTGCGGCTTTTTTCAGGATGGAGCAGATACGTGCATGGGCGTACTGAAGATAAAAAACGGGATTCTTGTCACTGGCCTCCCGTGCCAAGTCGATGTCAAATTCCAGATGCCTCTGAGCAGATCGCATGACAAAGAAATACCTTGTCACATCAGGGGTCACCTCGTCCATCAGTTCATCCAGTGTCACAAAATTCGCTTTGCGTGTACTCATTTTCACTTCCTGCCCGGCACGAATCAGGGTTACGAACTGGTAGATCATCACCTTGACCCGTGCCGAGTCAAATCCGAGCACATCCAGACCACGCAGGATATCCGGGTACGTACCAATATGATCCGCACCGAATATATTGATCAGAATATCAAAGCCGCGCTCCATCTTGTCAACATGATAGGCAATGTCGGGCAGGCGGTAGGTTGGTTCCCCGGTTCGCTTCACCAGCACTGTGTCCGATTCTTTGCCGAGACTGGAGGTCTTGAACCAGGTTGCACCATCCTCTTCATACACCATGTTCTGTGCTCGCAGTGCATTCAGGGTCTTTGTAACCGCCCCCCTCTCATAGAGGCTTTTTTCGTTGAAATAGCTATCCATAGCGATACCGAGATGCTCCAGTGTTGTACGGATTGCGCCGAAGATGGCCGATTGAGCTGCGGTTTCAAACATGTCATTGTCTTCGCGGTCCAACAGATCAATCCCGTGCTTTTTTACCAGCTCACGGGCAATCTCCGTGATATACGTACCAAGATATCCGTCTTCAGGAAAAGAGACGGGGACGATGACCGGCTTGTTCCCCGCGCCCGTCAGTTGTTTGGATTGATAGGTCTGCCGGTGACCGATGGCACGGGGCAGATCCGCAAACGGCTGGTCCTCCTCGGCCGTCACCTCTTCGTACCGGCTTCGTACGGAAGCGCCCAGAACACGCATCTGGCGCCCGGCATCATTGAAATAGTATTCACGGGTAACTTCATAGCCCACCCATTCCAGAAGACTTGCAAGGGTATCGCCTAAAACGGCGTTCCGTCCGTGTCCCACCGTTAAGGGACCGGTAGGATTTGCGCTGACAAACTCAACCAGCGCCCGTTTTCCCCTGCCGGAATCCGAGCGGCCAAAATCCCCTCCCCGCTCCAGACAGGCTCCCAGTTCACGGTACAGGTACCGGTTGGAGCATTTAAAATTAATAAAGCCTCCTCCCGCCACCGAAACCGAGTCTATATAGAAAGGATCCTGCTCCTCAGCCATGAATGCGGCGACAATCTCTTCTGCAATACCCCGTGGAGCACGACGCAAATGCCGGGCAAGTTTCATCGCACAATTGGTGGCAAGATCTCCGTGATCCGGATTTGCGGGCACGGACAGTTCCGGCACAAAATCTGCCGGCACGGACGCAATATTGATCAGAATGCGCTGAAGGGCTGCGCTGAGATAGTCTTTCATCTTAGGTCTTGGTCGGCCAACGCCATTTAAACGGTGAGAGATCAACAGAAGGAGACTGATCCAGTGCCAATGCGGCCAGTGACTCCCCAACCGCCGAACTTGCTTTAAATCCGTGACCGGAGCAGGCACTCCCGATAATGATGTGTTTATGGTCTCCGTACATCCGGTCAATGAGATAATGCCGATCTGGTGTATTGGAATACATGCAGATGGTCGTTTTCCGGCATATTCCTGCCGCTTCCGGCAGGATGGTTTTCAGTATCCGGTGTGCATGGATTTTATCTTCCACTACAATCGTTCGGTCAATCTCGCCGGGATGTGCAGCGAGTTGGCCGGCATGATGCAGGCCGATCTTGATTCCGCTGCCCAGGTCAGGACATCCATAACTCTTCAGCCCACTGTCTTCTTCCATAATAAATGGTGGACACAGTTCAGGCCCAAAATGCGACCCGTTCGTCTGGAACCAGGAATTGGTCACGCGCTCAATCATCAGGGGGACAGGGGCGAAGTCCTGCATCCAGGCACCTGCGGTCAGGATCACCCGTGATGCCGCAAAGGTATCCAGATCGGTTTTTACGATGACATGGTCCTGCCGGACGCTACAGGATTGAACGGGGGTCCCAAACCTGCACCGGGCACCATGCATTGCCGCATGTTGTAAATGAGTACGCACGCAGCGCTCCGGCTGAATGTAGCCCGCCTCAGAATCCATCAGGGCAGCCTGACCGGGCTGGAGGCGATAGCCGGGATAGCGCCGGCGTACTTCATCCGAAGACAGGATTTGGTGACGGATATTGCCGGCAACTGCACTTTTCCAGGCGGACTGAACCATTTGACCGTCTTTCCGGCCAATCGTCAGGCACCCTCCCAGATGCATAAGCTTGATTGCCGCTGCGTTTTCCAACTCGGACCACAAGGTATAGGCCCGGTTTAAGAGCGGCAGATACTGTATCCCCTCGGAATAGGCCTTGCGAATAATTCGACTCTCGCTGTGCGTGGAGCCGTATGCATGCGGCGATACAAAACGATCAATCCCCAGCACGGAAGCTCCTGAACTGGCGACATGGAACAGTGCCGCGCTTCCGGCTGCCCCCAATCCAATCACGATAATGTCAAAATGAGATGAACGCAATGGTCCTACCAGTAGAGCGCAAATTCAGCCCGCCTCATGTAACATGCCAAAGCAATGCCCATCAATGCAGTATTGGTTAACAGGGCCGAGCCGCCATAGGATAGAAAAGGCAGTGGAATCCCGATCACCGGCAGCAGTCCAAGCACCATCCCGATATTCACGCACACATGGATCAAAAATATTCCGGCAACCCCGGCAACAACAAGGTTTCCGATAGGATGATCAATTGCCCGTGCCAGCCAGAGCAGACGAAGGATCAGTGCAGCAAAGAGCAGCAGGATCAGGATCCCGCCGACAAATCCCCATTCCTCCCCAATGACCGAGAACACAAAATCAGTGGATTGCTCAGGAATATAGCGACCCTGCGTCTGGGTTCCCTGCCGAAATCCCAATCCAAACCATCCGCCGGATCCGAGAGCAGCTTTCGACTGCACAAGATGAAACCCCACATTCGTGCGGTATTCATCCGCTTCAGGGTTGGAAAAAGAGGCAATACGGGCAACCTGATGCGGCTGCAGTACATATTGCAGCGCAAACGTGGCAATGCCGAAGGTCATGGCACTGGCAACCACACCCGCGGCCATCCACACCCGGCTGCGGGTTCCATACCATGCAATGATCCCGACCAGTACGGTAAAGCCCAAGGCAGCCTGCCAACTGAGTATGGCCAGATACCCGGCAATGGGAAACAGGATCAGGAGCCCGACAATCCGGAGCGGAATACCGCCGCAGAGTGCAAGAACCGGCGTAAGGCCCACAAATACAAGTGCGGTTCCAAGGTCATTCTGGAGGACAATCAACAGGGCAGGTAAGGCCAGAACGCCGGCTGCAATCATTGCGGCATTCATGATGGAATTCTCTTTTCTACGTGATGCCAGCACAAGAGCAGCCATAAGCAGAACCCCGACTTTTGCTAATTCGGCAGACTGAAATCCGATAGGTCCAAGGTAAATCCATGAACGCGCCCCTCCCACCTCACGACCAATCAGCAGCGCCAAAACCAGAAGTCCGATGGTGACCAGATAAATCCATGGAACCATTCGAATCAGAAGACGCATTGGCATAGAAAGAATGATCGCTAAGGCGACGGTGGAGATCATCAGCCACAGGATCTGCCGCTGGAAACTGTTCTGAACGGTATTCAGCAAGAATTCCTGCGCTTCGCCGTGGGTCGCACTATAAATTGCAACCAGACCACAGGCGCAGAGCATCGCCCAGATCAGGAGCGTTGCGAAATCAAGATTTCGGTACCACTGTCGCATACGTTATTCTGCGGTTGATACAAGAGACTGGCTGGTTGCGGACAGTGCACGCTGCATTCGGATATCAGTTTGCCAGGAGGGGGGGATCTCCCTTTTGAGATACATCTCTGCGAGAAGGCTGGCGATCGGTGCCGCGCACAGACTTCCCCCGCCTGTATTTTCACACTGGACGGCCAGAGCAATCCGGGGATGATCAAAGGGTGCAAACATGATAAACACCGAATGGTCCGTAAAATTGCCCGGGGCCTGCGCGGTCCCCGTCTTTCCCGCACTCGGGATGCCGGGAATCTGGGACGCTCGCCCAGTTCCTGCTTCCATCACCAGACGCATCCCCCTGCGTACCAGATTTACATAGGCGGTATCAATCCCCAGATGAGATGGATCGGATATAGCAGGCAATTTTATCCGTTCATTTGTTTCCGGCTCCACTAGATGAGAGACCATGTGAGGCGCATGCAATGTGCCCCCGTTCGCCAGCGCAGCTGCATATCTGGCCAGTTGAAACGGCGTAACTCCCATATCTCCCTGTCCGACACCGAGGTTCATGACCGCTCCTTTTCCCCAATATCTCCCTGTTCGGTTAAAGTAGGCCGAATCAGGGATAAATCCGGCGGTCTGCTCTCGCAGATCCGTAGGAGCTTCGACGCCGAAGCCAAACCGGTTTGCATACGTTTTAAAGACATCTAGATCCATCCTGTGGGCCAGCTCAAAAAAGAATGTATTACATGAATTCTGCAGGGCCTGCACAACATTTTTATGACCATGTACATCCAGACATCGAAAAAAACGCCCCTGCCCAAAGGGATGGTAGCCGGGACAGAAAATCGTTGCCTCCCCTCCTTCGTCTCCCAGGAGACCTTCTGAAAGTCCCAAAAGCGCCATGAACGGTTTCCAGGTTGATCCTGGAGGCATTAAATTCATCGTGGCCCGATTGTACAGGGGCTGTTCATCATGATTGACCAGAACCTGCCAGGCATCGCTCTGGATGCCCTCATTGAACATTTCGAGCGGATAATCCGGCTTGCTGACCAGTGCAATAATTCCCCCGTCATTGGGATCTAGTGCAACCACTGCGCCGCGTTTATTGACAAAGAGAGATTCGGCAAGTTCCTGAACACGATAGTCCAGAGTAAGGTGAAGGTCATAGTTTCCTCGCGGGGGCTGATCTCCCTGTCCCTGTGCATAGGACATGATCTCCAGCCCGTACACATTTACCCAGCGCCGGGCAACTCCAGGGATTCCCCGCAGCCAGGGTTCATATCCCCGTTCAACTCCGGTTCGACCCAGAAAATCTCCCTGCCGATAGAGTGACGAGTCAGATTGCTGATCAATCGCATTGAGTTCTTCCCGGTTGACTTCCCCGATATATCCCAGTGCATGTGAGGCCCGGGCATTGGTCGAATAATGCCTCCGATGTTTGATTTCCCAACCAACACCAGGCAGCCAGTATGAATCCTCAAGGATACGACTATACTGTTCAAATGAAACATTTGCAAACGAGGGATAGAGCCGGTAAGGGTTATGCTCCTGTGCTTCCTCAAGGCGCAGGCTGACGACCGATTCAGGGACACCCAGATGCTTTGCCAGCAGCGGTATGCGGGTTCGGTCAAAGTATCTTGATGCAAGAGAAATCGTATAGGTCGGCATATTCTGGACCATAAGGGTACCGTTACGGTCGTAGACCAGTCCGCGAGCCGGAAGTACACGTATATCACGCAGTGCGTTGCCACGTGCAATTTCAGAGAGATCCTGACGCTCAGTCACCTGCAGGCGAAAGAGTTGAAAACTCAGGACCGACAGCACAAAGACAACGGCAGAGCAAAAGAGTATGAATCGGGTTCGTGCCAAAACAGTGGTACAATAATTGTTAGTATTTTGGGTTCCGAGGGCATGATTCGGGAACCGCCTGCCCGTCTAAGCCTATTATACGGTTAAGAGGGAACTTCAGACGGTTCCGATACCCATAAAGTTAATGATCAGCAGAATAACTCCATGAGAAATGTCTCGAAGATAACTGCATTCATCGTTCTACAGGTTCTTCTGGGTGCCTTTCCTGTACTGGCGCAGCAGTTTGGCCGCAATAAGGTCCAATACGATCAATTTGAGTTCCGGAGTTTTCAGACTCCTCACTTTGAATTCTACTACTATCCTGAAGAAAAGGAGGCGGTGGCCGATGCGGCCCGTATGGGGGAACGGTGGTATCGCCGGCATTCCCGGACTTTTCTGCGTGATTTTCATGAACGGAAGCCGATCATTTTTTATGCCAACGATGCCGATTTTCAGCAGACCAATGTAATTGGGGGATTTTTAGGTCAGGGTACAGGCGGGGTGACCGAAAGCCTGAAGGAGCGGGTGGTCATGCCGCTTACCGGGATCTACAAGGAAACGGATCATGTGCTGGGGCACGAACTGGTGCACAGTTTCCAGTATGATATTGCGCTTTCGCGCGGAGACAGTTCCCGCTTTGCCCTTCAGATTCTCCCGCTCTGGCTTGTAGAGGGAATGGCGGAGTACCTGTCCGTAGGCAGGAAGGACGCCCACACCGCCATGTGGATGCGGGATGCGGCACTGCGTGACGATTTGCCGACCATTGAGGATATGACCCGGACGAATAAATACTTCCCCTACCGTTACGGACAGGCGTATCTGGCATACATTGGCGGGAAATACGGCGATGCGGCCGTCACCAATCTTTTCAAACTGGGAGGGCGCGTCGGAGTGGATTCCGCATTTGTATATACGATTGGGATTACGGCGGATTCTCTTTCTGTGGAATGGGCACAGGCGATCAAAGAAGCCTATCTTCCTCTGATGGAATCACGGACCCACCCCGACAGTGCCGGAGTTGCAATCCTTACCGAAGAACGAAGCGGGGGCGCACTGAATCTGTCTCCCGCAATAAGCCCGGACGGGCAGTATATTGCGTACTTGAGTGAGCAGGATGTTTTTAATATCAACCTGTTCATTGCAGATGTAACTACGGGGGAAACCATTCGCAAACTGCAGTCTACGAACACCAATCCCCATTTTGACAATATCCGCTTTATTAATTCTGCCGGCACCTGGTCGCCTGACGGGAAACAGTTTGCGTTTGTTACGTTCGTTCAGGGGGATAATGAAATTTCAATCTGGAGTCTCTCCAGCGGTGCAATTGAACGCCGGATCAGTGTGGACGGTGTAACTGCACTCAGTAATCCTGCGTGGTCTCCAGATGGCGGATCCATTGCATTTTCAGGAATTGATGGCGGGATCAGCGACCTGTACATATATGAGATTGAGAGTCAACAGGTACGTCAAATTACCAGTGACCGGTTTGCAGACCTGCAACCAGCGTGGTCCCCCGATGGCCAGACGATTGCCGTGGTTACGGACCGGGGAACGGACGGGACGGATTTTGAGACCCTGGAGTATGCCAATACGCGTTTTTCGCTGATTGATCTGGAGAGCGGTACACACCGTACGCTTCGCCCCTTCCTGCACGGGAAGCACATCAGCCCTCAGTTCTCACCCGATGGACAGAATTTGTACTTCGTGAGTGATCAGGACGGATTCTCGGATGTCTACCGGTACAATTTACGGGAAGAGGCTTCGTATCGTGTGACAAATCTGAAGACAGGGGTCAGCGGAATCACCGCGCTCTCGCCCACAATGAGTGTGGCCGCCCAGAATGGACGGCTGGTTTACTCCGTATATTATGACGGTGAATATTCGGTCTTCGGGCTAGACGGAGAGGATGCAACCGGGACGCTCGTTGAACAGAGTATACCATCCCAGGCCCATATTCTGCCTCCCCGGAGTGCAGCAGATGAAGGGCTGGTTGAGAATTACCTGGATGATCCTCTGACCGGGCTGCCGGAACCCAGTACGAAGATTGAAGAAATCTATGACTCACGTTTGCGTCTAGACTACGTTGCTCCTCCCTCAATTGGCCTCTCCGTAGGGGGGTATTACGGGGGTGGCGCGTCTGGAGGCGTTGGGTTTTATTTCAGCGATATGCTGGGAAATCGAAATCTGGCGGTGATCGCACAGGCAAACGGAACGTTCCGGGATGTGGGGGGGATGGCGCAGTACATGAATCGCGGCCGGCGACTCAATTATGGCGGCATGGTTGCGCATATCCCGTATCTGTACGGTTACCCGCAACGAGGCTTTAATCAGTATGGCGAGTATGTTATTCAGGATTTGCGGCAGCGGCTTTATATAGATCAGGTTCGCGGGATTGGCTCGTATCCGTTCTCAACCACGCGTCGGCTCGAGATCTTCGGGGGATTCACCCGATATGGATTTGACATTCAGGCCTACACCTACACCTATACAGCGTTCGGAATTCAGAGGGACCGTCAGAATGCGCAGAAATGCAGCAGTTTGACAGAGCAGGAACGCCAGACTGTGTGGGCGTGTGAGCCGGACGGGTTTTATTACTTTGACGCAGGCATGGCTTATGTGGGGGACTTCAGTAATTTTGGCTTTACGTCACCTTCGCAGGGAGGCCGCTACCGGCTTGAGGTCATACCTCGTTTTGGGACGGACAATTTTGTGAGCGTTTTAGGGGATTACCGACGCTACTTCTTTTATCAGCCGGTCACGTTTGCGGTCCGGGGTATGTTTGCAGGGAATTTTGGAGGGGATCAGGATCAGATTTTTTCACGGGAAAGCCTCTATTATCCATACTATCGGGGCTTCGTTCGCGGATATAATTATAGCTCCTTTGATTTTGTAGATGAGTGTAAAGATGCCGCCTGCTCGGTATATACACGTCTCTACGGGACACGTGTTGCGCTGGCGAGTGCCGAAATCCGTCTTCCGTTTCTGGGAACGGAGACATTAGGATTGGTCAATTTTCCCTACCTGCCCGTGGAACTGGTCGGTTTTGTGGATGCAGGGATCGCCTGGAATGCGGGAGATGATCCACTGAAGATGCTCAAGTTTGAGCGGGACTCGGTGGAGCGCATCCCGGTCGTCAGTGTGGGCCCGTCGGCCCGGTTCAATCTCCTGGGCTACATCATCTTTGAGATCTACTACGCCTATCCATTCCAGCGGCCGGACAAGGGAGCACATTTTGGATTCCAGTTATTACCTGGCTGGTAGTGAAAATGGACTCCATTCTGATGCGCAGGCTTTTCGGGCTAGGGCCTGAATTTGCACACCGGCTGGGATTCAGCGCTGCGTGGCTTGCGGACCGGCTCATACCTGCGTATCTGGAGAAGACCTATGGATTTGAGGACTCGATCCTGCATCAGCAGATCTGGGGGCTGGAGTTTCCGAACCCGATTGGTCTGGCAGCAGGCTGCGACAAGAACGCCCTGCTGGTTCCGTTCTGGGAACGGCTGGGGTTTGGGCATATAGAGGTCGGTTCGGTTACGGTGAACCGTTCTGCCGGAAATGCACGGCCGCGGTTATTTCGCCTGCAGGAAGATCGTGCAATCATTAACCGATTAGGGCTTCCCAGCAAGGGTTCAAATCTGGTCGCCCAGCGTTTATCCCGTACATCTGCCGTGAACATGCCAATTGGTATAAGCATTGCCAGAGTTGAGGGGAGTGCATCCGCCATCAAAGATTACTGTCAGTGCATGATGCGGCTTTTACCGTATGCAGACTACCTGACCATCAATATCTCGTGCCCCAATACGGTGGATGGAAAGAATTTTGAAGCACCGGAACACCTTGACTCGTTGCTGGATGCTCTGATTGATCAGGTAAGCGGCCGCGTTCCCGTGCTGATGAAGCTCGCCCCACCGGACACACCGAAAGTCGTCTACGACAGCCAGACGGACGCAATTCTGGAGACGGCAGTCCGGCATGGCGTGAATGGGTTTGTGGTAACCAATACAGCCAAGGATCGACTCGGGCTCGTCACCGATAAGGAATCACTGCAGGAGATCGGTGATGGCGGGCTGAGCGGCCCGCCCATTTATCCTCGAGCGGTTCAGATGGTCAGATATGTTCGCTCATGCGTTGGACCGGATTATCCGATTATCGGAGTCGGAGGAATTTCTTCGGCGGAGGATGCCTATCAGATGATCCGTGCAGGTGCCAGCCTTTTGCAAATTTATACTGCACTGGTCTATGAGGGTCCGAAACTGGTTCAGCACATGAAGCGGGGACTGGTTCAGCGGCTGAAGTCCAGCGGCTATGCATCCATTGAGTCCGTGATCGGTACGGCACCGGGGATTGGCGAATATGCGGACCTTACCGGGCTCTCCTTCAGTCCTGGTTGAGATGTATGGATGCAGTTACGTTTCAATTCAGGGAGGAGAATTTGCAGTGCAGAAGCGTTCTCAATCCATGTTCTTCTATCATGCCGGCTGATCTGATTCAATCATGGATCCGGCCTGTTTGCCGAACCGGCGAGGTAAGTGTGATCCACATCAGCCTAGCCCCTGATCCGGATCGTGAGCAGTATGCTGTCAGTTGGCTTGATGCGGAAGAGTTGCAGCGCTGGCAGCGTTACAAAGTTGATCGTGCGCGAAGGGAGTTTGCACTTTGCCGGGCTACGCTGCGCTACTTGCTCTGTCAGCAGCTAGGATGTAAGAATGCTGACTTAGCAATCGTCGCTGCCTCCGATCACGGGAAACCGTATGCCGTATTATGCGGAAGGACGGTCTCCGCCAAATTCAACGTGAGCCACAGTGATCCGCACGGATTGATCACGATTGCGGAGGGAGTTCGTGTAGGGATAGATGTGGAGGCGGGTTTACGCAGGCGAGACTTTGACGGGATCTCCGAGATGGTTTTCGGCCCGAATGAGCGGGCAGAGATCCTGTCTGCGAGGGGCGCAAAGAAGGCGAGCCTGTTTTTTAGATACTGGACACTGAAGGAGGCACTGCTCAAAGCAGCCGGGACCGGATTGTCCACTGACCTCACCAGGATGGAACTCCCCTGGAGCGTCCGCCACGGGGCTTCAACGGGGATTTTTCAATCGCCCGACAATCCCATGATCCGCTGGCAACTTCAGGATTTGAGCACCCGGCAGTACACCGCAGCAATTGCAACCGAAATCGTCCATCCGGCCTCCTCCCATACTTTGCCTCCTGCATGCTGAACAGCCAGCGTGCATAAAGAAACAGGTACTCTATACGAAAGGCTCCACTACGGATATCACGATGTGGTACCACCTTTTGGCGGGCAGGGACGACGCGTATTCGGCGGGCAGGATATAACCTGAAAGACAAGGCAGGAAATCCCTTTATGATTCAGAATTGAGACAAGAGAGGATTCCCTGAACAACCCGTCCCCAAAACAGCGACAGTAAAAACTCAAATGTGGGAACTGTGTCCTAAGGGTAGGCGAAAAAATAAATTAGCATATGTAGATTTACATTTTGACTTCTATTTTTCTTCCTATTTACTCATTTAAGATGATGGTTATGGTTTGATTCGGCCTTGAAGAACATCTAAAGGCAGGTTTATTCATTTTTTGTGGAAATTGAGACTGCTTGACTAATAATATTATATTTCCTATATTATATAGACATTTTAACTTATGCAGATTCTTATGCCTCGAACTCCTTGCTCAAGCCAACCCCTGATTGATCTCATTCGTGAGCGAAAGGTCGTCATGTACGCCGACCTACAAGATGCACTTGGTCCCGTAAGCCGACAAACGGTATACCGTAAAATGCTTGAGATCGGAGTCCGATCTAGCTATTCTCACGGAGGACGCTACTATACCCTGGATGAATGTGCAGACTATGATGCGAATGGACTTTGGTCGTATGGCGAAATTTATTTTTCCCGTCACAATACCCTCAACGATACCCTGGTGCATTTAGTGGACCAATCCCCCCGTGGTTTGCTTGCGCGGGATCTCAAGAAAATCGTGAAGCTTGAGATCTTAACTGTATTGCACCGGCTCACCAAAACCGGTCGCATGTTCCGAACCAAAATTGGTGACCATTATGTCTACTTTTCGACGAATGCAGATCGGCGAAGGCGGCAACGGCGCCGTCCTACCGTCCCACCCAGTATGCGGGATGCCAACTTCATGGGGGCGATGCAGCGGTTTTGTGGAACCCTCAATGAAAAGCAACGGCGATTGTTTGCTGGATTGGAGGCGCTTCGCACGGACAGCGGAGGGGATCGGCAAGTTGCGGATCTACTGGGGATGTCTCGTACAACGGTGACCAAAGGCCGGAAACAGATTTTGTCGGGAGACTTTGAGGAGCATCGCATCCGTAAACCCGGCGGTGGTCGGAAAAGCATTGAAAAAAAACCCCCGAATTCAACGAACACTTTGCACGCATAGTGGAGAGGGAGACGGCAGGAGATCCAATCCATGGAACCTGTTGGGTGCGAATGACCGCCGCCAGTTGTGTATTCAGATGAACTATGACTTGCGGGAATTCAGTGTTCGGACACTACCGTACGTCGAGTTTTATCAGATTGGGGGTTTAAGCAACGCGTGAATCGGAAAGTGATCGCAACCTGTCTAGCGACAGTAACTTTATTCTAGGCGGACACTTAAAAGTTTCAATCTAGGAGGGGCACGGGCAACGAGGCGGAGCAGCGAGCTGCGAAGCCGAGTTGCCCGTGCCAAAAGTCGTTTTTTCCTGTACTCCATCTTCC
>JAJECE010000057.1 GCA_022822185.1 Rhodothermales bacterium
CGGATGGGAGGCCAAAACCTCCTTCACACGCGCAAGATCCGCACGGAAACAAGACAATATCGGTGGCTGAAATGACTCCATACCACCAAGATAAAAAACGTTTTTACCAATGTCAAGTAATCAAATTATGCAACAGGTAGGGTAAGGAAGATCGCATTCGCATGTCCGGGAGGCATGGCACGGGTAATCTCTGCCCCCGGAATGATGATTAGGGGATGGTCATGATTTGCGTTTTTGGCGACCTCAAAGGCACGGTTATGGTCGGGTAGAGGAAGGTCGGCCCGGTGCGGGAGATACTCCAGATGTTCCGTGACGGCAATTGCGTCCAGTTCATCGCGGTGTGCTTCCTGAACACGGATGTCTGGCCAGACACTCCCGTCTGAGAAAACCGTGTGCATGTGCAGGTCGCAGGCCAGCGTATAGTATCCGGGAATATCGGGGAACTCAATGGCACGGTGCTCCTGTGCCTGTGCACGATTGGAGATCATGAGCAGCGCAACAAGGGGTAGGGCGTAACGCATTGGTTTGAATGGCTTAGTGATTGGCATGGGGCCCGTAAATGCAGGTCAGATGATCTGTATCTTCGTTTTATCCCAGTTGAGTTTTTGTTTCGGCGTTGCACTGTCTGTCGCGTACTCGGTCAGATGGACACCGTTCATCTGACGGGGGATTTCGTTTCCCTCGGAGTCAACCTGCACCAGAATCCCCTTCACGGGATGGAATGCCGCAAAGTGATAGGCCAGAGTCTCTTCCTTGCCGAGCTTCCTTTGCATCTTAGCCGCGTATCGCCGGGCTTCCTGAATCGGTGCTTTATTGATTGTCAGCATACCCATGTTTTTGACCAGTTGCTGCATGATGGTGTCCCGGGCGGCCTCGTATGCACCGGGCTGATGCGGATTATACGCGATGCAAGTGACCGGGGCAACCCCGTGAGCAGAGGGGATCTCGTTTTCATAAATGTCACAACTGGCGAGAATCTGCATGAGGTCTGTATCCCAGGCGGTGAACATCCAGGGCCCCCACTCACCTTCGGGACCGTAGGTTTCTATGTCTTTGCTTCTGGCCCATGCTGCGTATTTCTGGCATTCGGTCAGCGCACTCTCGGTGGTTCGGGTTGCGATTTCAGGGAGCGGCATCAGCAGATCCCCGTCCTCGTTTGGCGTTGCAGGATAGGTAGTCAGGATAATGGTCTGTTCGTTCATGATACGGACGGTTTGCTGTAGATCTCGGACGGCGAAGGTTTGGATTCCGGCTGTCGTTCAAAGGCTTCGTCTGATGAAGTTGTATGTCAGCCTATAAGTTCGGCAATTTTGGTTAAAAAATCACAGCATCTGATTTTCAACTCATACCTTGAAGATACCCGTTCGGTTGCAGGGCATGATGTTGCAGAATCTGCGGCGATACCTGCTTCCTGGATGACAGAATTTCTCCGCTCCGAATTAAGTGGCCAATGGAACCAGTCCAGATATCTGTCCGCGAATCCCATATTGATTTGAGTTTGGATACGAAAAACGTACTACAGATGGGGTTATGAAGGGAAAATCACAAAAATCAGTCTGGAGGCAGTTGGCAGTGAGAAAAGTGGAAAATGCCTCTGCAGTGATGATTTTGCATTCATAATGTCAGATAGAATTATGAATATCTTTGAAAAGCAGCCGCTGCATGCAGGGGCTGACAGATTTTCAGGGGATGGTCGATATGGCTTATCTCAGATCCTCCTGCAAATTCGGGATAGATTTACGCTTGCCGCCTCATAGTATGCTCTGGGCGAAGTCGCATTCACCGTATTCGGGGTTTCTGCCCGTTTCAATGACTTGGCATGCCGGAGTGGAGATCTGCGGAGTCAATCGGCATCCTGCCCTGTAGTGCGCTCCGGTCTGTCAGTTGGGGAGATCATGCCGTCACTTGGGGTTCCTGCGGTATCGTCTGCATCCTCAATTGGCCTTGCACGCTTAAAGAATGACCATTCATAGTGTTTATGTTCCTGAAACGTCGCTACAAATAGCCAACAAAGCAACCAAAAGCCAGAAAACCACATATATTGCCCCCAGGCGATAAGTATGTCCGACTCAGACAGAGCGGACCAGGCTACCCCAACGGAAGTTAGCCCCAGTGCCGCAGATATACTAAGCCACCATGCCACACTAAATCGTTCAATATCTTTCTCCAGAATCAGATACAAAAACACCACCAGAATCACCGTCACCATTGCACCCCAAAGTAAGTTCACATCACTGTAAGCATCATCAAGATTTCCCCAGTATTTCGAAAAACTAAGCAGAGGAACTAGCAGAGCTAATAAGATGTTTATATATTTTCGAATCATCGTCTACTCAGCCTTTGGCGGTTTACAATGTTCCAGGCACCCATTACGCGTACTTTGTATGCTATGGGCGAAGCCGCATTCACCGTATTCAGGGTTTCTGTCCGTTTCGATGACTTGGCATGCCGGAGTGGAGACCTGTAGAATCAATCGGCATCCTGCCCCGCGGTGCGCTCCGGTCTGTCAGTTGGGGACATCATGCCGTCACTTGGGGTTTCTTCGGTATTGTCTGCATCCTCAATTGGCCTCGCACGTTTAAAGAATAACCACTGGTAGCGCTTATATTCCTGAGGCATCACCACAAATATTCCCATCAGCCAGAGGCCAGAAAACCACATATATTGCCCCCAGGCGATAAATATGTCCAACTCAGACAGAGCGGACCAGGCTACCCCAACGGAGATCAGCCCCAGTGCCAGAGATATACCCATGCCCCATGCCACACTAAATCGTTCAATATCTTTCTCCAGAATCAGATAAAAAAACACCACCAGAATCACCGTCACCAGTGCACCCCAAAGTAAGTTCACATCACTGTAAGCATCGTCAAGATTTCGCCAGTATCTCGAAAAACTAAACAGAGGAAATAGCAGAGATAATAAGATGTTTATATATTTTTCAATCATCGTCTACTCAGGTTTTGGCGGTTTACAATGGTCCAAACACCGATCACGCGTACTTTGATTGTTGCTTATCTTTCTGGTGTATAGAAAGGCATCATACCCGATACATCCCAACTGCCATGCAACCCCCCCTAAGACCCCAAGAAGGTTTGGAGACCTTATCATAATGCCTGCGCCAGTCCCAATACACTCTGTAGCCTCCCCGGTAAATTCTAAGTTGATGGTCAGTTCTGTATCCTTGAATGCCGTATCGCAGCCTTGGTTGCATTTCTCACAATCGGCTTCTGTATAGCAGTGACTTCCAATCAAACGGGAATTCATTACGGTTAACTCTCTGACTTCCTGCTCAATTTGCTCCATTGACTTTCCCGCCTCATGACCATCACGAACAATCTCAATGATTTCAAATGCTTGCTGCATGGGTCCGTCGTACTCTGAAAGTTCAACGGCAATGCGATTTGCTTTCAAAACTTTGGTGGTATCCAGTATACCCTGTGAATGCTCGTAGGAGATTTCCACCCAGAGATCATTGTAAGCGGCAACCAGTTCCGGCGGCTCTTCATTAATGATCTTTGACCGATCCTCATTAGATGTTCTGATCAAGTTCAGTAACCGAAGAGTCAGAACAGCCCGCAATGAGCAACACGGAGGCTGCCAGAATTGTGTAGAATTTCATTTGAAAAAAAGTTTGATACGCACTGAGTATAAACAAACCGGTTCAAAAAATCACTGTCGGATTCGTGCAATTCAGCGGATCCGCTCTTGATAAAGGTACGCTTTGGGCGAAGTCTCACTCAGCAGGTTCCCCGATTCTGGATGGCTTGGCTGTCTGCGGATGTCACGCCGTCCAGTGCGTCACCTGTGGTTGGCGGTCACGTTTTCAGCAGATTGCCGAAAATGGCAATCATCTCCAAAATCCTGCATCCTGCGTCAAATCCCCGATTAACCGGAACGGGAAACACATTTTCGCAGGATGTCTAAAATGCGGCCCGGATCATGGCCTGTTCGTTCACGATACGGCCTGTTGCTGGTCTCTGACGGCGAGTGGTTGGAGTCCGATTGTATTCAAAGGCTTCGCTTGCAGATGTCTTCTGCCGGCCTGTAAGTTCGGTGATTTTTTAAATCGCAGGCACCTGATTTCTGGTTTGTGCACTGGATGTAGAACTTAGGTTGAAGGGATGATGTTGCGGAATCTCCGGCGATACTTGTCTCGGACCGGAGAATTTTTCCGCCCGGAATCAAGCGGCAGACTGAACCATTACGAAGGGCTGTCCGTTAGACCGGGCATCAAATGAATGGATGCATTGGATCTTCTCTCAAAGAAATTGGCCGGTCATCGGGACGGCATGTGCAGGAGATGCTCCCTCTTTGATCAGGAATTAAAATCATGCGTTCCGAATCCGTGATTCCAATTTTCAGAGATAGTTCTGCAGAGGATTCACAAGACATGCACATTTTTTGAAGCAATACGAAGCAAACGCAGCTCCTGTCATGTCCTCAACGATGCCCCGCCACACAAAGATCATCTCCACGCTGGGCCCTGCCTCCAATAATCGGGATACGATTGCCGCTCTGATTGAAGCGGGTACGGATGTCGTGCGCCTGAACTTTTCGCACGGCGAGCATGATGATCACCGGAAAGTGGTCGCACTGGTTCGGCAGGAGGCAGAGCGGCAGGGGAAGCAGGTGGCCATACTGCAGGATCTTCAGGGACCGCGTATTCGGGTGGGAGCGGTTCAGGAAGGCGCGGTTACGCTCCCGGAAGGGGCCGAGGTAACGCTGTCGGCCTTCCGTTCGCCTGAGGACATATCCTCCGAAAAGCACATCTATATCAGTTATGACGCACTCGCTTATGATCTGGCAGTCGGAGGCCAGATCCTGATTGATGACGGTCGGCTGGTGCTTGCGGTCACCTCCATTGCGGGAGAAGATGTTCAGGCACGCGTTGAGGTGGGAGGGCTTTTAAAGTCGAGAAAAGGGGTCAACCTTCCCCGCGTGCGGACGAGCGGGCCCGCACTGACCGAAAAAGATCTCGCAGACCTTGAAGTCGGCATTGATCTGAATGTGGACTGGATCGCACTGTCTTTTGTACGCAATGAGACCGATGTTGTACATCTGCGCAAACACCTGAAAGCGGCAGGGCACCGGGCAGGGATCATTGCAAAAATTGAAAAGCCGGAAGCCTTTGAATCCATTGACGATATTCTGGCGGTCAGCAACGGAATCATGGTGGCACGGGGGGATCTGGGGATTGAAATGCCGATGTCCTCCATCCCGCACGCCCAAAAAACGATCATCCATAAATGTCTCCTGGCCGGCAAGCCGGTAATCACCGCAACGCAAATGCTGGAGAGTATGATCGAAAATCATGCGCCCACACGGGCCGAGGCGAGCGATGTTGCGAATGCAGTCCTAGATGGTACAGATGCCGTGATGCTGAGTGGGGAGACGGCGGTCGGTGCCCATCCTGCGCATGTGGTCAAGGCCATGGCCCGGATCATCCGGTCCGCCGAAGAACACTGGTACGCACTGCCGCAGCGAAGCCGCGGGCTTCCCGAAGGGCTGAGTTCCATTGAAGATTTTCAGGATGTCACGGATGCGGTCAGTTTAACGGCCTGCGAACTTGCAGCACATGTCGGTGCGCGGGCATTGGTCTGCCTGACCGCCTCCGGAACAACGGCGCGTGCACTTGCCAGACACCGTCCCCAGATGCCGGTCTATGCATTTACAGATTCTCCGCATGTCATCGGGCAGGTCGGAGTACTGTGGGGGACCAAAGCGTTTCAGATTCCTTTTCAGAGTGATACAGATGCGGGAGTCAGACTGGTTCAGCAAACCCTGGTCAGTAAGGGGTATATAAGGAGCGGCGATACCATTGTAATCTGTGCGGGGATGCCACTTCCCCGCAAAGGCCGCACGAATCTCGTTCATGTGAGCTATGTAGACTAAGCAGAATGCGCAATCTTCCCGCCGGTCTTCTCGGTATGCTGCTGTTCCTTGCCGGGTGCAGCAGCACCTCGTTCCTTGGATCTAGATTCAACGACTTTTCTGCGTACTACAACAAGTACTACAATGCACAGCGCTCCCTCTCCGAGGGGATACGCGCTTTTGAGGATCGGCTGGATCTGCAACCGATTGATCAGGACATATTCCTGCCTCTTTTCGGGGGTGGTGATCCGGCATCCATACAGCAGAAGCCCTTTGAAGATGCGGTTGACAAGAGTGCAGATATCCTTCGTGAGCATCCCAATTCAAAGTGGGTGGATGATGCAATTATGACCATCGGGAAGGCATGGTTTTTTACCAGCAACTTTGTTGGTGCAGAGGAAAAGTTCAATGATATTCTGGAACTGGACTCCCCGCTCCGGGATGAGGCGAATTTCTGGCTGGCACGTACGCTGATCGCCAGCGGGATTTACGAGGAGGCGTTTACGCACCTGCAGGCGGTCATGAGTGCAGAGGAACGCTCTACCCGCTGGGCCCCCCATTACCATTTGGCACTTGCGGAATTACATGTACAGAATGAGAACTGGGAGGAAGTAGCCATTGAGCTGGAAGCAGGACTGTCCGAACTTCGGGATAAAAATCTGGCCGCCAGAGCGCAGTTTCTGGAAGGGCAGGTGCTGGAGCAGCTGGGCAGATATGCCGATGCCGTCGCTGCATTCGAGCGGGTAGAGCGGTATAAGCCGTTTTATGAACTCTCCTATGCGGCGCAGTTCAGTGCGGTGCGGGTCCTTGCCGATCATGTAGATCCGGACGAAGCGATGTGGAGACTGCGGCGTATGGAGCGGGATGATAAGAATTATGATCACCGGGCGCAACTGGCCTATTTGAGAGGACGGGTGCTGATTGCCCAAGGGCGCTACAGTGAGGCGCTCACCGAGTACGATGAATTACTCTATGATCCGGCCGCAGGCGGAAGCCGGGTCCGCGGGCAGGTGCATTATGCACTCGGCACGTTTTACAGGGATGTGTATCTGGATTACCCCTATGCGGCCGCACACTTTGATACCGCTGCGCAGGCAATCCAGCCCCTCGGCACCCGGCAGATCGCAAGCCAGCGAATGACGATTCCGCCCAAACCTGCACCGGGTGCAATCATTGACAGTGACGATCAGGCAGAGATCTTCGGGAGTTTTTCCGAAGTGCTGGATCGGATTGTGCTGATGGACTCCCTGTTATATCTCGGCACTCTGGATGACAGCAGTTTCGCCGCGGTGGTTATGGAACTTCGTCAGCGCCGGGCCGAAGAGATGGAAGAGATGCAACGCGAAATGCGCCAGCGCCAGTCAGAATCTGCCTTCCGCAGTGGCGGCGCGGTCATCGAAGATGAATACGGGTTCGGGGGCGAGGTGCTGGTTGCCGGATCCGAAGGGGAAGCCGGATTCCTCTACCACAGGGATGACGTACGGATGCTGGAAGCACGTCAGGATTTTCTGGCGATCTGGGGAGACCGGCCGCTGGCACCGAACTGGCGGCGCATTGCGGCAATTGAGGCGGCGCAGGCGGAACTGCGGGCAGATGATCCAGAGGGCGCTCTTCGGGAACAGTACAGCCTGGGAACCGTGATGCCGATGGTGAACGTGTCCGCGGTGCCGCGGACCCCGGAAAAATTTGACGCAATGCTGGCAGACCGGGCAAATGCAAGGTATGAATTGGCGAACGTACTCTTTCTGTCGATGAACCGCCCGGATTCTGCATCGGTATGGTACCGTATGGTGATTGAAGAGGATGAGGACGAGTCGGTTGTGCAACGGGCCTATTATGCACTGGCAGAAGTCCAGCGGGCACTGGGAGATACACTGGCGGCCAACCGTCTCTATGAAATCATCATCTCAGACTACCCGGAATCGGATTTGACGGATCAGGCCTACAGCCGCCTGGGACTCCCGGTTCCCGAGCGTGTCCTTGCAGACTCGCTGACGCTCGCCGAGACAGCCTATAAACACCAGCAGGAAACATGGCAGGAAGGAGTCAGCGAAGCAGTGATCAACGACCTGTTTCATCTTGGCATGGAATGGACCACCACTCCCGTTGCACCAAGGGCCCTCTACGCAGCAGGCAGGGCCTACCTGGAGTGGGCCGCAAAAGACAGTGCGGATGTATTGGGACCGATGCCGGTTGCAGTGACGGTTCCGCAACTGGAAGCGGCCGGATTCTATTCGCGCATGGACTCTACGGCAACGGCACAGGATAGCCTCCTCACCCTGCCGCTGCTGCTGAAGTATATTCGCTCCAGCTATTCCAAATCGCTCCAGGCGGGCCGTGCAGGCCTCACTCTGGCGGCGCTTGAAGAGGAACAGAGGCAGCGTCAGGCGGCGGCGGATTCCCTTGCCGCGCGTGAACAGGCGATTGCAGACTCGCTGCAACAGATTGCGGATTCGCTGATGGCGCAGTCGCTGATTCCCCCGGATTCCCTGAACCAGGTGGTGCCCGGTGACTCCCTTGCACAGGTGGATTCATTGCGCATGCCGGGCCTGACTGCTCTTCATCAAGATACACTTCATGTACTGGAATCAAGCCCGGACTCCACCGAGGTCACGGTGGACAGTATTGCGATTGATGTGTCCGGGTTGCAGGAATTGGGGATTCTATCGAATGAGGACGATGTGGACGAACAGGGAGAGGATGCGGGGGCGCAATCATTGACCGGGGAAGAGAACGCAGGTGCAGAGGAAAATAAGGATCCAGGTTTGGGGAATCTTGACTGGTCTCCAGGAGGATACACGATCCATCTGATCTCCTATGATGACCATGAAATGGCCAAGGCATTCATTGCCAATTTTGGCCGCTCGCTTCAGGATGTTCCGCAGCCAATGGACATCTACGGGGCGCAGGTACAGGACGGAATTGAGTTCAGAGTCGGACTTGGACTGTTCGATACGGTTCAGGAAGCAGAATCCGTGATGCAGCAACTGGCCGGTCGAATCCCCGTTGAGGCCAAGATTTCCCGGATTCAGGGGGTATCGCAATAGGCCCCCGCAACCGGCAGGGAAACAGTTCCGGATCGGTGTGCGTATACGTCTGTTGCCATGACTTTATTCTTCTTCAAAGTATCCCGCGATAGCGCTTCATGAAGCCGGAAACTCCAAATACAGATACAGAGAAAGAAAAGCCTGAGCGACCTAGTCGTCCGCCCAGGCGCCGGGGACGCTACATGTGGATCTATGTGGCCTTACTCGCATTTCTTCTGGTCAATATTATCTTCTCTTTCGGACGTAAGGGGGCACGTGTGATTCCCTACAGCACCTTTCTGGAATATGTGGAGGATGGGTATATAGCACAGGTGACCATCCAGAATGATCGCCGGGTGATGGGGAATCTGAACGATTCCGGTGTGGAGGCACTCGGCATTGTCGTGGAAAGCAGCCAGGGGCTGTTCAGCAGCAATGAAGATGCGACCGCCTTTGTGACCACAAAGACGGCCAACCATGATCTGGTGGTTTTCCTGGAAGAACAGCGGATCAATCAGGAGGAAGGGCAGGCACTTCGCTACGAAGTGAAGTATCAGGAGAGCTGGTTTGGCGGGGCACTTGCATGGCTTTTGCCGCTGGCCATCATTCTGGCGCTCTGGGTTTTCATTCTGCGGCGTGCAGGGCCCGGCTCGCAGGTTCTCAATATCGGGAAGAACCGGGCCGTGCTTTTTGAGGCACTCGGACAGCCGACGGTGACCTTTAAAGATGTGGCAGGTCTGGCAGAGGCCAAGGAAGAAGTGGCCGAGGTGGTGGAGTTCCTGAAGAATCCCAAAAAATTCACAAAGCTCGGAGGTGTCCTTCCCAAAGGCGTGCTTCTGGTAGGACCGCCCGGGACCGGGAAGACGCTCATGGGCAAAGCAGTTGCCGGGGAGGCGGGAGTCCCGTTCTTTTCAATCAGCGGGAGTGACTTTGTGGAGATGTTTGTGGGAGTCGGGGCCGCCCGGGTGCGTGACCTGTTTAAAAAGGCGAAGGAGAAAGCCCCCTGTATCGTATTCATTGATGAGATCGATGCGATCGGCCGCAGTCGAGGACGCAGTATGATGATGGGAGGCAATGATGAGCGGGAGAATACGCTCAATCAACTCCTGGTGGAGATGGATGGATTCAATACCGACAAAGGGGTCATCATCATGGCGGCAACCAACCGGCCGGATGTGCTGGATGCAGCTTTGCTCCGCCCGGGACGCTTTGACCGGCAGATTCTGATTGACCGGCCGGACCGGCTGGAGCGGGGGATGATTTTCCGTGTCCATACCCGGAACCTAGTATTGGCCGAAGATGTGGACTGTGAAACGCTGGCCTCGCAGACCCCCGGCTTTGCCGGTGCAGAGATTGCCAATGTCTGTAATGAAGCAGCATTGTTGGCTGCACGCTTTGACAAAGAGGCCATACAGATGACGGATTTTGAGCAGGCGATTGATCGGGTCATCGGGGGGCTGGAGAAGAAGAATAAACTGATCAAGCCCGAAGAAAAGAAGATCGTGGCCTACCACGAAGCAGGCCATGCCATTGCAGGCTGGTACCTGCCCAATACAGATCCGGTGATCAAGGTGTCCATCGTGCCCAGAGGACTTGCCGCGCTGGGATACGCGCAGTCCCTGCCCGATGAGCGCTATATCACGACACGTCAGGCGTTTCTGGATCAGATGACCATGATGATGGGGGGGCGGGTGGCCGAGGAAATAAAATTCGGGCAGCTTTCCACCGGAGCCCAGAATGATCTGGAGCGCATTACAAAGACCGCCTATGCGATGGTGGTGGATTTCGGGATGAGTGCCGAGGTGGGGCATGTAAGTTTTAATATGTCCCGGCGCCGGGATGGAACCCCCATGTTTGACAAGCCCTATTCGGAAACCCTGGCCTCTACCATTGATAAGGAAGTTCGTGCATTGATTGAGGAGGTGCGTCAGCGGGCATGGAACCTGCTGAGTGAGAAACGGGACCGGCTGGAGGAACTGGCGCAGCTCCTTCTGGAGAAAGAGGTTCTGGGGCCGCGAGACTTGGTCGGGGTTCTGGGAGAGCGCCCGTTCGGCGAGTATGTGTCGCTCAATGGTACGCCAAAGAGCCGGGAGATTGTAGAGACGGAAACCCTGGAGGCCCCTTCTCCCGAAACCCAGGAGACGGCCGAGATTCCAGACTGACCGGATAAATTTTTGAAGAATTTTCAAAAAAAAATTACAAAGTTTGCAACTTTTCAGAAAAAAGTCGTAAATTAGCAGGCTGTACAATAATCGGGCCGGGCATCCTGCGATAACGTCTCGCAGCACTACCCGGCTTTGGGAGGAATTTATAGTTAAGTGCCAACGATACAACAACTTATTCGAACCGGACGTCACCCAAAGGTCAAAAAGACCAAGGCGGCCGCGCTGCAGGGGAATCCGCAGCGCCGGGGGGTATGCACGCGTGTTTACACCACCACACCGAAAAAGCCGAACTCCGCACTGCGGAAAGTTGCGAAGGTGCGCCTGACGAATCAGATCGAGGTGATCGCGTATATCCCCGGTGAGGGACACAATCTGCAGGAACACTCGATTGTGCTGGTTCGCGGAGGGCGTGTCAAGGATTTGCCGGGTGTGAAGTATCACATTGTACGCGGTGCACTGGATACTTCCGGTGTGGAAGACCGGACGCAATCCCGTTCAAAGTATGGCGCAAAGCGTCCCAAGAGATAGTCAGAACCAGAAAGGTGACTGCAGTGCGCAGTCACGGAAGAAACCATGCGTAGAAAATCAGCGGAGCGGCGCTCAATCACGCCGGATCCAAAATACGGAGATCAGCTTGTGGCGCAGTTTGTGAACTACGTCATGCTTCACGGCAAGAAAAGTATTGCCAGGAAGATTGTGTATGATGCGTTCGCACAGGTGGAGGAACGCTCGGGCGAGCCGGGACTGGAAATTTTTCAGCGGGCAGTGGAGAACGTTGCACCGCTGGTGGAAGTGCGCAGCCGACGCGTCGGCGGTGCCACGTATCAGGTTCCGATTGAGGTGCGGGCGGAGCGCCGGACGGCGCTGGCCTTTCGCTGGATTATCCAGCAGGCCTCAAAACGGTCAGATCGGTCTATGGCGGATCGTCTGGCCGGCGAACTGTATGCTGCTTCACGTGGGGAAGGGGCGGCGGTGAAGAAAAAAGACGATACCCACAGGATGGCAGAATCAAATAAAGCATTTGCTCACTTTAGATTGTAATGGCAGTGATTCCAATGAGCTCACTCAAGGATTCAAAACTTCGCCGGATGCGCAATATCGGGATTATGGCCCATATTGATGCCGGCAAAACAACGACTACCGAACGGATCTTGTTCTATACCGGGCGTTTACACCGGATGGGAGAGGTCCATGATGGCGGTGCCACCATGGACTGGATGGAGCAGGAAAAAGAGCGGGGCATTACCATCACCAGCGCCGCAACCACCTGCTTCTGGAACAAGAATGACAGCCGGTACCGGATCAATATCATTGATACGCCGGGACATGTTGACTTTACGGTTGAAGTGGAACGCTCCCTCCGGATCCTGGATGGTGCGGTTGCACTTTTCTGTGCGGTCGGCGGTGTGGAGCCGCAATCGGAAACCGTCTGGAGACAGGCCAATAAGTATCGGGTCCCCCGGATTGCGTTTGTCAACAAGATGGATCGCACCGGTGCAGACTTTGTCAATGCGCTGAACTCTATGAAAGATCGCCTGAAGGCGAACCCGGTTCCCGTGCAGATCCCGATTGGTGCGGGTGCAATGTTCCGCGGGGTCATTGACCTCATTATGAACAAAGCCATTATCTGGCATGATAAGACACAGGGGGCGACCTGGGATGTGATTGATATTCCGAAGGACCTTGTCAAAGAGGCCAGACACTGGCGTATCCTTCTTCTGGAGTCGGTCGCAGAGCACAATGATAATCTGCTGATGAAGTATCTGGAGGGGGAAGACATTACCGCCGATGAGATTCGTGAGACGGTTCGATCCGCAACCCTGAATCTGGATATTACGCCGGTCTTCTGTGGATCCGCCTTCAAGAATAAAGGGGTTCAGCGCCTGCTGGACGGGGTCATTGATTATCTGCCCAGCCCTGCAGACATTCCAGCCGTCACCGGGATTCAGCCGAATTCAGGGAAAGAGGTGATCCGCACCCCGAAGACGGATGAACCATTCTCTGCGATTGCATTCAAGATTGCCACGGATCCCTATGTCGGAAAACTTACCTTCTTCCGGGTCTACAGCGGGGCCCTGGAGAAAGGTGCACAGGTGTACAATTCCACTACCGAGCGCAGGGAGCGGGTCGGCAGGCTGCTCTTTATGCATGCCAAAGACCGTGAAGATGTGACCCGGGTGGAGGCCGGTGACATTGCGGCCGCCGTGGGGCTTAAAAATGTCCGGACCGGCGATACGCTTTCCGATCCGGGCGATCCCGCAATCCTGGAGCAAATGGTGTTCCCGGATCCAGTGATCCGCATTGCAATTGAGCCCAAGACCAAGGCTGACAGCGATAAACTCTCTACCGGCCTGCAGAAACTCGCCGAAGAAGATCCAACCTTCAAGGTGACCATTGATCCCGAAACCGGGCAAACCATTATTGCAGGCATGGGGGAGTTATATCTGGAGATTATTGTAGACCGGCTGCGCCGGGAGTTCAAGGTGGAAGCGAATGTCGGGAAGCCGCAGGTTGCCTATCGGGAAGCCTTCCGTAAACCCGTACTGGAACGCTATACCCATAAGAAACAGACCGGCGGGCGCGGCCAGTTTGCGGTGGTGGAGATGGAGATTGCTCCCAATGAGAGCGGGGTCGGATTTGACTTCGTCAGCGAGGTGGTCGGAGGAGCAATTCCCAGAGAGTTCATTCCAAGTGTTCAGAAAGGAATCAAGAGTGCCGTCCGTCACGGGCCGCTTGCAGGATATCCCGTGGAGGGCATTCAGGTGCGGCTGCTTGATGGTAAGCACCACGAAGTGGATTCCGATCAGAACGCGTTCGAAATCGCCGGTCAAATGGCGTTCCGAAGTGCGGCAAGGCGTGCAAATCCAGTGCTCATGGAGCCGGTCATGAAAGTGGAGGTCGTTACCCCGGAAGAGTACATGGGAGACGTGATCGGTGACCTGAACAGCCGTCGGGGACGGATCATGTCCATGGATCAGCGGCAGGATGCCCGTGTGGTCAAGGCCCTGGTGCCCCTCTCGGAAATGTTCGGTTACTCAACAGATATGCGTTCTTTGACCCAGGGGCGGGCCATCTATACGATGCAGTTTGAATCGTACGAACCCGCACCGAAATCGGTGGCAGAGAAAGTGATTCTCTCCAGTTATGGCAAAGCCAGTTAAACGACAAATAAACCAGTTCTTAATTCAGTTAGACAATGGCAAAAGAAGTTTTTCAGCGTACAAAGCCCCATGTAAATGTGGGGACTATTGGTCATGTGGATCACGGCAAGACCACATTGACGGCCGCAATCACGCGCGTACTGAATGATCGGTACGGGGGGACAGAGATCCGCTC
>JAJECE010000038.1 GCA_022822185.1 Rhodothermales bacterium
TCGTGGAGTTCCTCACATTTTTGCGACCAGTGACCGGGAGGCCATTGCTGCACTAGGGTACGTCACTGCGCAGGACAGGCTGTTCCAGATGGATTTTATCAGCCGGGTAGCGGCAGGGCGAATGTCGGAAATTTTTGGTCCAGGTTCCATTGAGACCGATCAATATTTGCGGGCAACCGGCATGAACTGGGCCGCAAAACAGATCACGCAGGCACACGCACAGGAGGAAAGTCTTGACTATGATCTAATGTCATGGTTCTCTGCAGGTGTCAATGCCCACATTAACCGCCTTTCGGATGCAGAATTGCCATTTGAATTCAAGCTGTTTGGATATGCCCCCGAGCCGTATACGCCATTACATACGGTTCTCCTGATGCAATACTTCAATTTTGACTTGTCCTTTGGATCCGATGAGATGGCTTACGGTCTGGCACAGGATCGTCTGAGCCCCGAAGACTATGCAGACTTATATCCGCGGAATGCTACACGCTATAAGCCGATTATTCCCTCTGAGATGATGGCATCCATGGAATCTGTCTCGGATTCCAAGAATACTTCAATGGCTTCGCCCGATGCACTGGCATTACTGAGGCGCATGCACAGCACTTTGAGGGAGCATGGCATCGAGGGATATCAGCCCTCTAAGGGGTCTAATAACTGGGCAGTGACGGGAGATCGGTCTACGACGGGTTCTCCGATATTGGCGGGGGATATGCATCTGGCGCTGTCGTTACCGTCTATCTGGTACGAAGTGCATCTAGTCTCTCCTTCCATGAATACATATGGGGTTCTTGCACCAGGTGCACCGCTCCCCATTGAAGCATTCAACGATCATGTTTCCTGGACGTATACAAATTCAGGGCTGGATGGAATTGATCATTATGTGCTCCGGTTAAGTGAGGATGAGCGCAGTTACGAATTTGACGGGAGTTGGATGCCCCTGCAAATGCTGCCGGATACAATTCGTGTGAAGGGCGGGCCGGCCGTCATTGATACGTTGATCTTATCTCATTTAGGGCCGGTTGTGCGGGATTCTACGGCGGCCGTCGCAATCAGGTGGGTCGCACATGAAAAAAACTACATGATGACGGCCCTCTGGGAGATGAATCGAGCGGAAGATGCCGCGCAATTAGAAAATGCATTGGAGCACTGGCATTCACCGGCCCAGAATATACTGTATGCGGATACCCGGGGGACCATCGGAATTCGTGTGGCAGGGATTGCGCCGATTCGCGCCTCCGGTCACGGGGTGGGATTTCTGGACGGAAGCACCAGTGCTACGGAATGGACGGGTAATATTCCCTTTGCGGAGATGCCCAGTGCGGTGAATCCTGTCCGCGGGTACCTCACCTCAACCAATCAGCAGCCCACGACGGCAGATTATCCTTATTATCTGAACCATGACTGGCAGGCTGCCTACCGTTCCTTGCGCATTGATACGCTGCTTTCTGGCAAGATGCAACACAGTATGGAAGACATGAAAGCCTATCAGTCAGATTTTTATGTTGGCCAATACGATGCGTTTGTGCCCTTTCTCCATTCTATACGCTCCCTTTCACCGCAGGCGGAAGCAGTCCGCAGTGCATTGACCCAGTGGGATGGTTTCGCCGAGGGCGAAACGACCGGCCCACTTGCCTTACATGAGTATTTGATTGCCCTGAAACGTCTCACATGGGATGAGTCCGTGTTTATGGATCTTCCAGTGCCAAGCGAAACCGTCCTGATCACTCTGTTACATCGTGAATCTAAATGGCTTGATATTCAGTCAACGCCAGAGATTGAAGATGCCGAGGCGCTCATGGCTGCGGCCCTGGAGGAGGCCGCAAGTGCACTGCGAAGTCAGTACGGAGAGGATTGGAGATGGACCTCCCGTCATCATGTAATCTTTCGGCATCTGACTCAGACACCGGCGCTGGATATGTTGTGGCGCGGACCGTACATCTATCCAGGTTACGACGAAACTCTCGGCCCAGGAGATGGCCTGGAAGTCACGCACAGTGCAAGTTGGCGTGTGATTGTAGACTTTAGTTCCAGTCCGCCGGAGGGAGTTGGAATTTATGCCGGCGGGCAGAGTGGCAATCCGCTCAGCCGGTACTATGACCTTCATATACAGGATTTTTTGAACTATCAGTACTACCCTTTACATAAGCCTAGGAATTCCGGCGAAATGGAATCCATCTCCGCCATTCTTATGTTAGAGGGGCAGTGATCTCTGTGATTGGGATCGTTGGTGCGGGGCATGGGCTCAGAGTTCGAGCACATCGATAGTGCCCCGCTGAGCGGCTGTATGCATTGCCGGTTGCTTCGCCTGTGTGTTCAATTACTGGATCTTTGAGCATAGAGATGTCATTGGTCTGAGTCGTTTTCCCAGAGCATGCGAATTGGAACGACATACATATCATTCCCGAAACTTGCACAGGTTTCTCCGTCATACAGCACGGCACCAAACGTGAATTTTTCAGGGTGGGCCGCCTTGATTTTTCGCAGCCCTTTAAAGTCGGAGTCAAATATTGTGGCTCCAGCTTTAACCTCAATACCGGCCAACTCAAAGGCACCGCGCTCAACAACCATGTCTACTTCAATTCCATCCCGGTCACGAAAATGATAGAATACATAGGGGTCGCCGGTGGCACTGGCCTGTCTTTTCAATTCCTGATAGACAAATGATTCCACAAGTTGTCCAAGCAGGTTACGGTCTTTTAATAGAAACTTGCTGTTTACTCCCATCAGAGCACATGCCAACCCGGTATCTCCCACATGAATTTTGGGAGTTTTGATCAGCCTCTTCATTCGATTACTGTACCAAGGTGGGATGCGTTCAATCAGAAACTGATGTTCCAATAATGTGAGGTAGTCCAGAACTGTGTTGCGATTCATCTGCAACTTTGATGCCAGCGAAGAGGCATTGAAGAGTTGGCTAGACAAATTGGCGGTAGCAGCAAGTAGTTTGGGGATCATTTCAAGAGATCGGATTTTCGCCAGATCTAGTATATCTTTCTGAACAATATTCGTTACATAGTTGCGGTACCAGGAAGAACGTTTTCGACCAGATGGGTGGTCAAAAACTTCAGGATAGCCACCGACCACGATCCGATCAACCAGATTGCCAGCCGCTTTTTGGAGCGGGTTTTAAAATCACCCGCAAACAGTCGTTCCAGGAACGGGGTGGACTGAGACTGTTCAATTTCCTGTTGTGAAAATGGATGGAGACGTATGGTCTCCATGCGACCGACAAGTGCATCCGCCAATTCTGGCACAAGGAGCATATTCGTTGAACCTGTCAGGATAAACCGCCCGGGTTTTCTATTGCGATCCACGGAAAGCTTCAGGATACGGAACAATTCTGGTACGAGTTGAATTTCATCAAGTATAACATGATCGGAACAATCACTAATAAACCCTAGGGGATCGTTTTGAACAACCACCCGGGTATCCGTATCGTCAAAGGTAAAATAGGAATACCCGAGTTGTTCCCCCACGCTTTTTGCCAGGGTTGTTTTGCCGCACTGGCGTGGCCCGTGAATCAATGTGACGGGTGAGTCCTCAATTGATTCCGTGAGCAGAAATCGTAACTGTCGGGGAATAATCCCTTTTGTATGCATTTGTGTGCTGTCAGTATGCACTTAAAATATTGTCAACTAGTGCTCCGGCAGATTGTCAACCAGTGCTTCGGCAGATTGTTCTATAGTGCTTCGGTAGATTGTTCTATAGTGCTTCGGCAGATTGTCAACTGGTGCTTCGGCAGATTGTCAACTGGTTCTTCGGCAGATTGTCAACTAGTGCTTCGGAAGATTGTTATATGGCGCTTTGGCATATTGTTAACCAGCACTTCGAAATTTCTGGTGATGCTAGAGGAATTTTATGTTCTGCCGTCATAGTGTACCCGTGTATGTTGCACACTTACTTCTTCCAGAATCTGCGTTACTTAGACGAATGGGCGGAGACATACAAAGCCCCATCCTTGAAGATCTCGTTATGGATTCAATCTATTCCAGTTTGGGCTTCAATTCCTGATGATTGCCTGACATTTATTCTCCAATTTTTTACCGACTGTGGAGATTTTTAGTATTTTGCCAGATATTCCAGTGGAAGTCAGCAGCCGGAATGCTGGATAGAACCGACTAATTAATGCAAACGATGGACAATAGTAAACAGCGCTTTACATCCCGATGGGGGATGCTTTTAACCGTTCTGGGGATGGCGGTTGGGACAGGAAATATCTGGAGGTTCCCCAGAATCGCAGCTACGAACAGTGGAGATGATGGGGCAGGGGCGTTTCTTGTCGCATGGCTCGTTTTCTTGTTTATATGGAGCGTTCCCCTCATCATTGCAGAATATGCATTAGGACGGAAAGGCCGGTTGGGGGTCATTGGGACATTCACAAAGCTTGCAGGAGATCGTTTTACCTGGATGGGGGCGTTCTGTGTTTTTGTTGCAGCCGCTATTTTATTTTATTACACGGTTGTCGCCGGCTGGTGTGTGTTCTATCTCGGACGGATGATTTTTCTTGGACCGGATCTTACGTATGATGCCGCACAGGGCGCATGGGATGGCTTTCAGAGTAGTTATTTTCCCGTATTGTTTCATGCGCTGGTGATTGCGTTGGGGGCCTGGGCGGTATGGAAAGGCGTTGGCCGTATTGAGCGTGTGAATAAAATCCTGGTTCCGACGCTTCTGGTGATTGTACTGATCGCACTGGTGCGAACACTCTTTTTAGATGGTGCAGGCGAAGGGGTCCAATTTTTGTTTACCCCTGACTGGGCCACATTGGCAGATCCTAAGACATGGCTGGAAGCGTTGACGCAGAATGCCTGGGACACAGGTGCAGGGTGGGGATTGGTACTCACGTATGGTGCCTACATGCAAAGTAGGCACGGAGCCGTTCAAAATGCATTTATTACCGGTGTAGGAAACAATACCGTCTCGATCCTTGCCGCAATCATCGTGTTCGGGACGGTGTTTGCAATCCTTGGTCAGGAAATGTCCCGTACCGAAGTACTTGAAGTCATGCGTACCAGCGGGCCTGCTGCAACAGGGTTGACATTCATCTGGATGCCACAGTTGTTTTCAAAAATGCCAGCGGGCAATATCCTGGCTGTTCTGTTCTTTCTGGGTCTGTCCTGTGCCGCAATCAGTTCGCTGATTTCCATGGTTGAAATGGTTGTGCGCTCGGTAACGGATTATGGTGTTAAGCGTTCGCATGCCGTTGTCGGGGTTTCCATTGCATCGCTGGTTCTGGGCGTTCCCTCCGCAATTAACCTCGGCTTTTTTGAAAATCAGGATTTTGTGTGGGGATTGGCACTGATTTTTTCGGGCGCTTTTATGGCGATCCTCGTGATCCGGCAGGGCGTACGCTCCTTCCGGGAGAACGAAATTGACAACATGATGGGAGATTGGAACTCCGGCAGAACCTGGGATACTTTACTGAACTATGTCGTACCACTTCTGGCATGCGTGCTGCTGGGATGGTGGTTGTGGTTGTCGGTAACGGTTTATGCTCCCGATACCTGGTATAATCCGACAGATCCATTTAGTCTGATGACATGCATTCTGCAATGGGGAGTCGTCATCGCAATACTGCTGATCTTCAATCAGGCAATGGCAAGGCGTATTCGCTCAAGCAACAATTTGGCATGATATCTGCTTAGTGTGCAGTAAAACCGTATAACAGTACAATGTATCGCTTTATTCTTCTCGCTTTATTTCTAGTCCCCGGTATGGTTGCAGCCCAGATATCCAGTGGTGGGGTGATGCCGGATATAGCACTCCAAAATATGCGTGGTGGTGACACATCAACGCATGCACTTTTTGGAGATCAGGGGGCAGCCTTTGTGTTCTGGAGCAATGACTGCAACTGGACCGATCAGTACGAGTCCCGTGTAGAAGCGCTAAACACGGTGAATCTTCCGATAGTCCTGGTAAACAGTAATGATGCAGTGGTTTTTCCGAAAGAAGCAGAACCGGGGAAGCAGTATGAGGTGGCATATGTTCGCGATTCCGGGGAGCAATTGGCGAAATTTCTGGAGGCCGAGCGAACCCCGCATGTATTTGTTTTTGATCAGAACAAAGCGCTTGTCTATGCAGGCGGGATTGATGATTCACCGGCGGATGCACAAGCCGTACAGCAAACCTGGCTAAGCGATGTCATTGCCCAGCTTTCGAGTGGGCAACCGGTGAGCGTTCCTTCAACACAGTCCTTCGGCTGTCGGATCAAACTGCCGTGACGATTGCGGAGATAGAAGCCCGGTTCACGAGTTTGAATCGTGAGGACAATGCTTTTTCAGTGATTGAACGTGCGCTGGAGGCCTACCAGAGGACTCATTGCGAGGTCTATCGGCGCTTTGGAGAAAAATACTTGCCGGTAGCCGCATTCAAACATGTGGAAGTTGTAACCTTTCCAGCTTCGGAAGCAGAGTGTGTATTTCAGAGCAGTGCAACCGGAAGCGGGTTACGAAGTCGACATTTTGTACGCCGACTGGCCGTGTATGAGGATTCTGTCTGCGCAGGCTTTGAAGCTGTCTTCGGGGAAGGCCCATACACGATTTGGGCGCATTTACCGGGGTATTCCACTGAGTCCTCTCTTGTTCAGATGTTGAAGATTCTCATTCGGCGGTATGGGGATGATCGGAGCCAGTTCTTTTTAACAGAGGGATTTCCCGGGGATCCAGATACGGGTTTTCCCCTCGTACTTTTTGGTGCAGCATTCGGCCTTCTGGATCTGGCAGAGGAAGGACCTTGGCGACTGCCCCAAGATGCGCGAATCGTAGAAACCGGAGGAATGAAAACCCACCGCAGAGAGATTACCCGCAGGGAATTGCATGCATGTTTAGCGGAGGGATTCGGGATTCAAGAGAGTCAGGTGTGGAGCGAGTATGGGATGTGCGAACTGCTGAGTCAAGCCTATTCTCGGGGTGGACCTGTATACACGCCCCCACCATGGATGCGTGTGCAGGTTGTTGACCCACACGATCCCAAACGGGTTCTTCCTGATGGAGAACCTGGACTTCTGACGATCACAGATTTGGCAAATATGCATACGGTTTCCAGTCTTCTTACTGAGGATCTGGGGGTGAGCAGCGGAGATGGGTTTGAAGTTTTGGGGCGCTTTTCAGGAAGTGCATTAAGAGGATGTAATTTTTTATTGGAGGGCAGATGAATGTGCACGGGCGGTTCGTACACCGAGATGCATAAGGGGGCGGGAACGATATTGAGCAGGGGAGTATTCAACAACCAATCAACAAAGATTTCCCAAAGTATTACTGTTGCTCAAACCTCTGGCATAGGCTTGCTTAGTGGCAAATGAGATGCAAGAATCTTCCCATGATTCGCGGCGCAGGAAGCCTCAATGGTGTTGGTGAAATGAATGGGGTGGGGCGGAGATAGAGTTATGATGTAGAACAAAGGTATCGCTAATTCCCGTTGGGGTTTGTCAATGTGGGAAGTATTTCGTATCCTAAAATCTGATTCTAAAAATCATGACAACTAGACTGAAGTACTGGTCCGTTCGCATTAGCATAATTATGGTCATATCATCGTTCGCTTATGTCGGTGGAGAATTGTTTAGCCGAGCTGCAGCTACCTCTGAAACGGTATTTTGCGAGAATGATGTGTGCTTGAAATTATACCTGATAGGTTATTGCTTGGACGCTCCAGGCTCTAATAAGGGGTGTAACATGGACGGAACCCACTGCTCAACCTACAGATGCTCAAGTGGTGGTGGCCCCGGCGATGGGAAAGTTCCAATCCGCAGGTAGTTGTAGAATAAGGGCAATTATGAACCTCATTTTACATAAATTTGCGACCAATTTCCAATGTTGGTCCAGATTTCTTACGGTAGTGTTCTTCTGTACTCTTTTTCAGGGAACGGGAAGGGCGCAAACCGTAATGCACCCAACAAAAGAGAATATCCCAATCTCTTCCGATCCTCGTTTCGAACTGAGGCACGAGGTGGATGGAACTGGGGTCTGGCACTGGGATTCGTCAAGTATTTCAGAGATTGGGGTGAATGAGGGGGATGCCTCTCAGATGATCGGCTTGGTATTTGATCTGGAGACGGATCGAAAAGGAACCGTCTACTATTTGGACATGATTCACTCGGAGGTTCGCGCATATGATTACGAAGGGGATTGGATTGGCAACGTGGCAAATTCTGGGAGTGGTCCAGGAGAGCTTGAAAGCCCCCTTGGTTTGCTTGTAGTCCCAGATAGCAATCAGATAATTATTGCGGATCAGTTCACCAATCATGTTTTTGAACGCAATGAGGCAACATTTGAGTTAGTGTCCACGCAGCACCCTAAGTATCCCAGTTCAAACGGACAATTATGTGCGATGAATGGGCATTACTATCTGGTATTCTATGATATGACTACCCCTGCCTCGGAACAGAAAATCATCCATAAATACACTTTGGATGGTGAATGGCTAACTTCTTTCGGGGAGCCATACGTCTATCATGACCCGTTATCTGTATCTGAATTTGCGAGCGATACCTTTATTGCATGTAATTCAACGCATCAAACCATTGCGGTAGTCACAAACCAAATACCGGCCATGACCGGCTATTCGGATCAAGGGAAACAACTCTGGCAAGTTACGTTCCCTGATTATCGGATAGATAGGCTGAAAGAGTATGTGAAGAATGGAGTTACATATATTTCTGCAATGTATGAGGCAGGCACTTCTATATTCAGCAGATCATTGTTTTCCGATGGGGAGTATTTTTATGTCACCTATGTTTTTCGTGAAAAAGTTTTTGGGTTATTAGGAGGTTTAGATTTTTCAGAAAGTCACACATTCATGGTAAACGCCCATTCTGGAATTGGCGTTTATTTGGGGGCTGCCGGCCCTGAAATAGGGGAAGTGTTGGTTGCGATAGATGGGGAATATCGCTTTACCGTCACAGAAAATTCTGGTTTTCCCCAGATTCGGATACATAGTTTTCGATAAAGTTGGGAGTATCACCAGTTTACTAAGAGATGGGCCTTGGAAGTGTCGTTAGCAATAATCGGTGGTGGTTTTTGTCAGCTTGTGTCTTAATTACCTCTTTTTTTGTTTTGGGAATCAGCGGAAAATTCCAGTTGATCCCTATCGTGGAGGTTTATTGGCCAGAGAAATCGACTGAAATTGGATATGTGCCGTCGTACGAAAAAGCTTCAGGAAAGGAACTCGTGATGGTTTTTATCGGATCCTCTGCCTGTGCCTATAGCAACCACGAAGCCCTGCCGAAATTAATTGAGGATGCGAAGTTAAAATTGCAACGTAAATCTGCTGAACAAGGCTGGGCTTTCAATGTGATCGGGGTGTCAGTAGATTGGCGCACATCAGATGGTGTTGCCCATCTTAGCAGGTTTGGCCATTTTGATGAAATAATGACGGGGCGAAAATGGCATGGAACGGGAGCAGATATCTATTCAAGAAAATTTCCAGGAATTAATGCGACACCCCAAATATTTGTGTTTGCCCGTGACTACACCCAGAATGCGGAAGAGGCAATAGCACCGGCCCCCAAAGAGATTTCCATTTATCGTGTGGTAGGTTTATTACCGATTGAGAACTGGCTGAAGAGAGGGTGTCCATTACCTCAAGACGCACCGCAGGTTTTTTCAGGAACAGGTACAATATAAAAGCTTCGCCTTTGTGCAAGAAGAATAGGTGCGAGGTTTTGGGGTAATGATATCTCGGATTGGGGGGAAGTCGTTTCAACAACGCCAGATTCAGGGCGTTAGATGAAATTCATTGTGAACAACACCCGACCAAAGACGCATGAACAAGTTGGTCATGGCGTTATCTGAGGCTGCTCGCATATGGAATGATTCTCGTAGTCAACCCTGCAGAGGTGAGGCAGTACAGACAACGCTGAGTGCACCCAATTCATTTACGGAGGAGGCCTTAGGGTATGCGATTGACCAGCAAATGAGTGAGGTGGCAGAATCCGCGTTGACAAAATGGATCCAGGGCAGAGTGCCGAAACGGGTTCACCGTGTTGGGGTGATCAATGCGGGGAATGTGCCATTCGCTGGCTTGCAGGATCTTCTCGCAGTTCTGATTTGCGGGCATTCCTATGTTGGCGTACTCTCCAGGAAATCCCCTGATCTCCTGCCGGCCTTCGTTCAGACGGTTCGCAATCAGGGAGCAGAGATAGATGTGAGTTTTACAGATCGCGAAACAATCTGGACGCAGATACAGGCGGTCATCGCGACCGGCAGTGATGCATCGATTGCTCAAATCCGTTCCCTTGCAACAACCCGAGGTCTGGATCCCCGGAAATGCCTGCTTCGCGGTAACCGGTATGGAATTGCAATTCTGGATGGACGCGAAACCGATCATGATTTAGATGATCTGGCGATGGATGTGCTCTTGCATGAAGGGATGGGATGCCGCAATGTAGCATTGATTTTTGCTCCGGTAGGTCTTGAGCCGGATCAGTGTCTGGAGCATCTTGCTCAGATGCGAGCAGTGTTTCCCGCGCATCCGTCAACCTCGGGAAGATTGAAAATGCAACAGGCCTATCTGACTGCCGTCAATCAGCCGCACGCATATGGAGAGGGCCTGGAGTTTCTGATCAGCAAGGGGCCGCCGGAAGTGCAGATGCCCGGACATGTGCGCTGGGTGGTGTACAGGGACATGAGTGAAGTCATCCATCTTATAGCAGAAATGCGCAACAAAGTGCAATGTATGGTCGCTCGGGGCGGATTATGTGAAAAACTGCCAAAGTCATGGAATGCGCAGCCACTTGGTACAACACAGAGACCAGAGCTTGCATGGATGCCTGATGGGAGGGATACCATAGATTTTCTGTGTGACTTGTAGCGGAACAACAAGTACTTCGGGTACGTTGCATGGTCATTAGGCAGCATAGCAACTGATGGACAAGGGACGTGTGGAAAACAAGAAAGTCTGATCGCATTACACTGCACTCCAGAGAACTGGTCAGGAATCTTCAGGCCTGGCTGGATCTGAGGGTGCAATTTGCAGGCTGGCAGTATTGGGATACGGTCATGCAAAACCGGAAGACGATCTACGTAGTGATCGCCACAGGTTTTTTTCTTGCCGTTTCTGTTATCTTTCTGCTACTCGCTGCGGCATTGGGAGCAGGGCTTTTACTGGGGCATGTAATATGGGGGCTTGCATCCGTTGGTGCCATGACAGGACTTGGTGCCTGGCTTCTGTTCCGCTTGGCGGTTCGGTTAATAAACCCCGAAGTTGAACCTACAGATCGTACGATTACAGAAACGAATGGACAAGACAGATCAGAAAAAGAGACGGACGAGTAGCGACGTTCGTGCCGCACTGGATGACCGTGCGCGCCAGATTGAACAGCACCTGAGTGCGCTTCGACGCGAAGTGACGGGTATGGTGCCTCCAGTGAAAGACCTGATTGTGAAGCATCCCATTGGCAGCGCATGTACGGTTCTTGGAATCGGTATTGCGCTGGGATATCTGATTGGAGGTGGCCGGCGTGAGGGAAGTTCTGGAGATGGTGCACTCCTTGACGCGGTACTGGCACCGGTGATCGAATCGGTGAAAGAACGTCTGGGCCAAGGGGAAACCTCCGAGGAAGCCGTCCGTGGCGCTCTTCGTACGTATGTGGCCCCACAGCGAACCAGTACACTCAATGAATTATTCCGATTACTCCTTCCTGTGGCGGTTGAGATGAGCCTAAAGGCACTTGATAAGGATGATGAAGAAACCGAAGAATCCTGATATTGCCGGAGCGGATCATCGCCTTGTGTTTCTGGGGCCCCCTGGATCGGGCAAAGGGACACAGGCAAGACTGCTGGCAACCAGACGAGGACTGACGCACATATCCACAGGAGTTATCCTTCGCGCAGAAATCAAAGCGGAGACCCCGGTTGGCCTCAAAGCAAGGAAGTACATCGTTACAGGACGGCTGGTCCCGGATGAGATGATACGCTCTCTGGCTGAGGATGCGATCAGGGAGGCAAATTTCAGCAAATTTATTCTGGACGGTTATCCGCGTACGATTCAGCAGGCACAGTGGCTGTGTGAATTTATGGATGCGCAAGATGCATCTTTGACGGCCGTAATTCAGTTGATGATTGACGAGGACGATGTAGTGATGCGCTTATCGCAGCGGCGGATCCATTCTCTCACCGGAGAAAATTTCCATCTGTCCAATAAGCCGCCCCCCGAAGAAGAGGCCGAGTTCATGGTCTCTCGCCCGGACGATCAGCCGGATGCAATTCGAAAACGATTAAAGGTGTATTACCGGGAGACCCATCCACTGATTGAGTATTATGACGCTCAGGGTCTGCTTTTGCCGATTCAGGCCTTAGGTTCATTTTCTGAAGTGCACGCAAAGATACGCTCAACGCTGCAAATACCGTAGTTTCCAGAAATCAACCGTAACATATGGGAAGGCGAAAGGACAGGGATCTGGAACGAACGCTTGAAGGACTTCGCACTGAGATCAATTCGGATCTCACAGATTTAGTCAGGGACCATCAGCCTGGGGAACTCTATGACTCCGTACGGTATGTGATTGCAGGCGGAGGCAAGCGTATTCGTCCCGCCTTATTATTACTCTCGGCAGGGGTGTTTGGAGTTGAACTCCGGCATGCAATGCCGCTTGCACTAGCGGTGGAATTGATACATAATTTTTCTCTCGTCCATGATGACATTATGGATCATGCCGACAGCCGCAGAGGACGAAAAACAGTCCACATAGTCTGGAATACGGACACTGCCATCCTGTGTGGGGACGTATTGGTTGCTTTAGCATCGGAGTGCATCGGGCAGGTAACTTCCGGTGATCCGTCACGGTTGACCCAGGTGTTTGGGAGGATGATTCGGGAATTATGCGAAGGGCAGGCATTGGATATGGTCATTGGAAGTCGTCAGGATCTTGCCACAGATGACTATCTGCGTATGGTTGACGGCAAAACCGGTGGGTTACTCGCCGCATCGCTGGAGATGGGGGGGATTGTCGGTGATGCAGATGCCGCTTCCTGCCGGGCATTATGGGAGGCGGGCAAGTTTATCGGGCGGGCCTTTCAGATTAAGGATGATCTTCTGGATCTGATTGCGGAGGATCAGCGCTGGGGAAAGGTGCAGGGAGGCGATCTGATGGAAGGGAAAGGAACCTACCTGTTGACAGAGGCACGTCAGCGGGCAACGGGTGAGGATGCAGTATTTTTTGCCGAGATCTACCCAGGATCCGGACTGCGCAGGGAGCAGATCCCGGAAGCACGGGCACGGATGGACGCACTAGGGGTACTGGATGCAGCACATGAGCGCGTCCAGAACTACACGCACCGCGCACTGGAGCAAATCCGCTCACTCCCGGGGGATACTGCGGAACTCCATGAACTTATTCAACAGATCGGTTCCCGAATCTATTAGGTCGAATCGTCTAAAATCCCCAATCCTGAAGACTTTTGCTGATATGCAGGCATCCGGGAGCGCTTTTCAGCAAATTTGCATAAAAACAACTTGGATCGTAAATTTGGGATTATCCTGATGAACTTTGTAAGG
>JAJECE010000054.1 GCA_022822185.1 Rhodothermales bacterium
CGAACTCCGCAGGCCGCTATTTTGGATGTGCCTCGGTGCTTTTTGTCCGTCCGGTGACGTTTTCGGAATTCGTCGTGCGGCCTATATCATCTATGATCGCATCAGAGACTCCAGATTCTTCGGCAGGGGGCAAAGTGCTCGAATTCATGTATTCTGATCCAAGATGGCTGCGCCTCTGAAATTTCGCTGAAGTAGTACGACGGAGATCATTCATTATCTCTGAAGATGACAGGAAGTGAAGAGGATAAGATCTTTCTCTGCGGGTAGAGTTACGTATTGCGACCGTTGTTTTCGTTCCTCTGGGCCCATCTTTTCGCTTCGGCGTATATTTCGCAAATTACCATCATTTACCTTTGCCATGCGCATCGTATTACTCGGACTTTGTTTTTGCGTATCCAGTGTAACTGCTCAGGTTGAGCGGGAGCCCATTGCTGCCAGTGATCTACTTAGGATTCAGCAACTTGGTAGCGTGACGGCTGCCCCCAATGGACGCTATGTTGTCTATACAGTTCGTTCCATCATCCCGGACGAAGACGATAATTATCAATATCGGTCCGAAATCTGGATGGCCGTCGCTGACCGGTCAGAACCCCCTAAACAGATGACTTACGGGGGAGCAAGTTCACCTGTATGGCATCCAGACAGCGAGCGGATCACGTTTCTACGCAACGTAGAAGGGATGTCCCAGGTTTTTGAGATCTCCATTTATGGCGGAGAAGCCCGACAGTTATTCAGCTTTGAACACGGAGTGAGTAATCCGCAGTGGTCGCCCGACGGGCAGAAATTACTCTTTGCTGCAACGCTCAGCAGGGACAAAGTCACGGAAATCACCGGGATTGCGCCAGAATGGTCCCAAGAGCGCCCAGAGAGGTCCTCCTGGGAAGAGCATGTTGCGGAAGCGGATCCGGATGGAGAACTGGCAAATATAAGAGCATGGCTGGATGAGAATCGCAGCGATGCGAATCCGCGTCTATTGAATCGTCTGAACTTTCAGGGTGAGTTGGATTTATCCCCGGAGTATCGTTCAAGACATTACTTCGTTGCGAGCATGTCCAGTGATGAACCGGACATCAGGATGGTTACAACGGGGCACTACAGTTTTGGAAGTGCCACATGGCTTCTGGACAATCGCCAGATTGTCGTGAGCGGTTACCCGGAGACGGCAGGCCATCCTGACCGTGAGCAGGACCGAGATCTATTCCTGATTGATATAGAATCTTCGCGCAAACGGTTACTGCTTGATATTGGGGGTTATCGTTTGAGTTCACCGATTGTATCCACTAGTGGCCGGTTTATCACGTTTCAGGCAAGCAGCCTCTCCGACCCCGGGTATGCACAATCTGAACTTGGGTATTTTGCGATTGATGGGCTGAGTCCCCCCGAGATGCTTACACTGGACTTTGATCGAAGCATCCGGAGCGTGAAGTGGTCGCATGATGACTGGTTTGTATATTTTACGGCTCCATCCGAGGGGGGTGTCCCCCTGTACCGCGTGTCAGTGAATGATGGGCGACCCGCACTTCCGACTCCAGATCCCGTCTCCGATTCCCTCCTTGTTGACAGTTTGTCTCAGCGTGCAAGGTCATTCTTCTATCGCGGCGAATTACTCCATCGTGGACTTCCGGTTACACAGTTGACGGAAAATAATCGTGGGATTGGAAGCTATGACCTAACGACAGCCATGGCTTATATGGCAATGACACAGGTCATCAATCCTTCCGAACTGTATGTCTCGTCCATGGATTTTGAATCCCCGATGGCGCTTACAGAACATAATGCAGGGTGGCTTCAGAATAAGGCGCTGAGTTTTCCGGCCGGGTACCACCTGCAAAGGGATACGATGAATGTACAGTATTGGGTCATGCCCCCGACCTTTCAGGCACCGGGACGGACGTACCCGCTTCTGGTTGCCATTCACGGAGGACCGGCATCCATGTGGGGGCCGGGAGAGTTTACGATGTGGCACGAGTTTCAGTTTTTGGCAGCACAGGGTTACGGTCTAGTTTACTCGAATCCTCGGGGTTCCGGCGGGTATGGGCATGCATTCAAACATGCAAATTATCAGGACTGGGGCGTAGGTCCGGGTGGGGATGTATTGGCAGTGGCATCGGAGGTGACAAGAAGAACCCGATGGGTGGATGCAGATCGTCAGGTGGTCACCGGCGGCTCCTATGCCGGGTATCTCACGGCCTGGATTGTATCGCAGGATCAGCGATTCAAGGCCGCAGTTGCACAGCGTGGGGTCTATGATCTGGGCACGTTTTTTGGCGAGGGAAATGCCTGGAGGCTGGTACCGAATCATTTTGGCGGGTACCCATGGGAAGCAGGTGCACTTCTGCGAGCGAATTCGCCGATTACGTTTGTTGATCAAATCCGTACCCCGCTCCTGATCATGCATGCAGATAATGATCTTCGGACCGGTGTGATCCAAAGTGAAGTCCTCTATAAAAGTTTAAAAGTGCTGGAGCGTCCAGTGGAATATGTGCGGTATCCAAATGCCGGACATAATCTCTCCCGTACCGGCAACCCGAAACAGCGTATGGACAGGCTTCTGCGGATTTGGGAGTTCATGGAACGCTATATAGGAAGTGATTCGCAGTAGGGTGTTCGAGGCCGAGAGACAACGGTTTGTTAAAGCGCTGCGGTCACTGGACCTGCAGACGACAGTTGTGCTCACACTCTGTGCGCTGCTCATGATCCTCACCTTCAAGTTTGGAAGTCGGGATTTCTTTTTAGAGTACATTGTCTCCAATGGGAGCAGGTTACAGTCGTGGGGGTGGTGGTTCGCAATTCAGGGAGTGACGGGGTTTTTGATCCCGGTTCTGGTTCTGATCCTTGGGTTCCGCAAAAAACCCGTCATGATTGGGCTAGGACTGGGAGACTGGAAACTAGCACTGACTGTCTTTGCTGCCTATATGCCCATCGTTCTCATTGGAACCTGGATACTCTCGGATGGAAGAACTTTTCAGGTGGAGTATCCACACTACCGCGGAGCAGTGGATGCATGGTCTATTTTTGCAATCTATCATGCTGCCTTTCTCTTATACTGGATCGGCTGGGAGTACCTTTGGAGAGGGTTTATGCTGTTTGGAACAGCGCATACATTTGGCGTACATGCCATCTTTGTTCAGGCACTGCCCTTTGCCCTGCTGCATGTACATAAACCGGCCGCTGAACTATTTCTCTCACTATTGGGGGGGATTGTTCTGGGCGCACTGGTCTGGCGCTGCCGCTCTTTCTGGGTTGCCGTGCCGATTCATTTTATGCAGATGCTTGCGCTGGATTTCTGGTGTACGCTCCGCATTCGCACGGGGGCCAGTGGAATCGGGCTTGAGGCATTTCGTGCGGCACTGTCCGGGGTGTGACCATCACGGGAGTTTGCAATATAGGAGTGAAGTCCACGCATCGAATCAGAAAACGCACCCCCCGAACGTTGAGCGGATACATCTTCGGTCCGATTAATTCCGCCAAGTTATGGTCTCCAGACAGGTAGTCATGTCTGATCTGTAACCGGATGCTTTATTCCAGCGAAAGTCCGGCTTGATCCAGAAGCAGACCATTACGGAGATCCTCCTCACGCAGAAATGATTCCAGCGGGCTTCCGGTAAGGTATCGCATCTGGAATCCGGTTTGCCGGATCGACTCCTGGAATTGCGGATGCCTGGATAGATTCCAGACGGCGGTACGTAGAAGTTCCAGTCGTGCATCGGGCACTTGTTTTGGAGTTGCAAGCGCAAACCAGCGGCCCACAGATTCGTAATCAATCCCGGATTCCTTGATTGTTGGGATCGCAGGTGCAGCCGGAAGACGTTTGCCGGACATGGTTGCCAGAACTTTTACTTGTCCCGCTTGGTGGAGTGAGTCAACAGCAGAGAATGGGGCGATGACCATATCAGTGCTGTCGGCCAGCAAATACTGCAATGCAGGTGCAGGTCCCGGTCTGGGTTGCCAGAGCAGGGCCGATTCCTCAAGTCCTGCGGCATCAAGAAATCCGACCCGGCTTAGATCCCATAGACCGCCAAAGCGGGAGCCGCTTGCCGTCAAGGTTCCTGGATGCGCCCTGAGATCTGTAACGAGGTCGTGGATTGTATTCCAGGGGGCATCCTGGCGAACGGTGATCACAGGGGGATTTACAGCAATCAGCGCAATCGGAGAATACCTGCTGGCATCAACATACGTGAGCCCCGTCCAGTGCATGATTGAGATATCTTCTGTGAGTACTCCCAGGGTATAGCCGTCCGCCTTGGACTGTACCAGAGAGGCATGGCCAATGAGTCCATTATTGCCGGCCTGATTGATGACAGCGACAGGCTGGTTCAACTCCTTCTCAAGAGCACGGGCTAACGTACGCGACGCAAGATCCCCGTCCGTCCCCGCTTCCCAGGGTATGATATAACTCAGGGGCTGGTTTGGATATGCCTGTTCGATGCCAGAGGTCTGACAGGCACACAGGGCAATAAGCAGGAGGAGGCAGAGACCGCCTATTCGGTGATCATCCACCACTCCACGGTGGCGCAATTCCGTTGGAGCGGGCATAGGCAATCAACTGTCCCAGGTGCTCGTGGGTGTGTCCAGTAATGATTCCCAGAACTCCGTAATGGCTCATGGTCATACCGAAGACTTCCGCCGTACTGGTCAGATCGGCATCTGCCAAAGAATCCAGGAGTTCGCTTACATGGGCCTGCGAAGCTGCCAATCGTGCGATTGCACCTTCCTTGGTCTCCGTATCGGATGCCTCGTAATCTGACTCGTGTCCCAGCATCGCTGCAATTCCAAAATTGGCATCGGATACGTGATTGAGTACGGAAACGACCGAACGGACCCCTTCGGCAGGACTCCAGTCCATGTGATCATCAGGAATGGCCTCGGCCAGACTGTTGAGTTTCTCGGAAGCCTGGGAGAAATCCATGGAGACAGCTTCCAGATAGGCACTGTTGTCGTGCTCCTGAGCAGTTGCCGGCAGAACTAGAGCGGCGGCAAGAAGAAAAAACGTGATATGTCGTAACATGAGAATGTAAAATTAGGTGAACTGCCTAATATAATAAAAATTTTGTTATTCATTGCAATTCACGAAGGCGTTGCTCTGCTACCATGTCGGCTACGTCATCCAGGAGTGCTTTCGCATCGTAGATGATCCCGTCCTTGATCGTGTAATCCACTCCTCCTGTAAATTCAGTTTCGCCGGTCTCATCGTTGAGTTTCAGTGCACCTGTGCCATAGAGCACCTTGAAATTTGCCAGCGGATTTTCACTCACGATCAGAAGGTCTGCCCGCATACCTGAGCGGATTACGCCGTATTCAATGGGTTTCTGAAGTGGCTTATGAATTTCCATTGCTCCGTGCATGGTCGCTGCACGGACCACTTCCAGGGGATGAAATCCCGCCTCTTGGAGCATTTCCAGTTCAAGGATTGTGCCGAACCCGTAGAGTTGATAGATATAACCGCTGTCACTGCCAACGGTCACTTTCCCGCCGCGATTCTTGTATTCGTTCAGGAACTGCATCCAGACCTGATAAAATTTTTTCCAGGCAATCTCGTCATGGGTTGTCCAGTCAAAGAAGTAAGATCCGTGATCGGTGCGGCTGGGGCTGAAAAATTCATCAAGGCTTCCCAGCAGGTATTTGTCAAACCAGTCTGCATTACGGGCACGCATCACATCACGGCCGGCCGAATAAATGGTCATGGTGGGATTGATATAGTAGTCAAGTTCCAGAAACTCATCCATCACCGCATTCCAGCGCTCTCCCTGGGGGGTAACCAGAGACCACTGTCGTGCAACCTGTCCAAACCGCATCTGCTCGTCATTATAGTCCATGTCCACCGGCCAGGGCTGAACATCATGCCGATCATAGAGGGCTTCAAAGAGCCCGTAGAAATGAGTCATGCTTCCGAGCCCGAGCCGGGCGGCATCCAGCGCATTCATCTGTGCAATTCCCATTTGTCCGAGATGTGCAGTAGAGCCAAGATTATATCTGGCTGCTTCCTCCAGCAGTGCAGCCATAATCTCCGGTCGGTAGGCCCCAAGTTTCAGGCCATCGACACCGGATTCTGCGGCGAACTGCACCCAGGCACGTGCAGTTTCCGGCGTTGTTACCGGTCCCTGATCCCATCCGCTGCCCGGTCGGTGATAACTGACCATATGGGGAGCCGTGATCTCATTTTTGGCGCTCCGCTCCCTTTCCTTCAATGACCAGTCAAATTCACCGAAGGCGACCCCTCGCACCGTCGTGATTCCATGCGCAAGCCAGAGCTTGTAGATGTACTCTGCTTCGGGAGTCTTGGGGGTTCCCCCTGTGTGTGCGTGCAGGTCTACAATGCCGGGCATGATGTATTTGCCATGCGCATCCATCTCACGGGTTGCTCCACCGGGCCGCCTCTCGGGATTAATGGCGACCCCGGGTACCCCGACACTGTGGACCCCCACAATCCGGTTGCCTTCAATCACAATATCCATCGGGGTGCGGGGTGGCGCTCCTGTCCCGTCAATGACGGTGGCTCCGCGAATAATTAGGCGTTCAAACGGCCCTTCCCCTTCGGTGCGGTCTGGCGCAGGTGCAACCTGTGCGGAGGCAAACCGGGGGGCCTGAATCAGTAGAAACAGGAGTACGGAGAGAATGAGTGAATAACGCATGGGATCAGATCTGTGAAAATGGAAGTGCTCGAAGGATAAAGTCGGTAATATTGGAAACCGTATCCGCATAGGCCGGGTTATCCCGCAGTCTGATCCACTCTGGATCCACGATAAACCGGTCCCATGCAGCATCCCGATCAGACATGCTTTCAAAGCCCAGCATGTAGGTAAGATTGGGCATTTGTGGCCCAAAAATTGTCTCGCCAAAAAATACGGGAGCTAACCCTGTCTTATGGAAAATTGCAATCTCACCACCTTCGTTGAACATGTCAATCTTTTTTTGCCCTGCAGTCACGCTGTGACTTTCGTAGATGCGCAGTTCAAAGATCCGGTCAGTCCCGTTTACGGGGGTTGCAATTTGAGGCATGTCCAAAAAAGCGTGCATGAGTTGACGCTCCTGACGAATATAGGACGGATCCTCCAGGGATGCATTCAGGAAGGAGTTTCCGGAACGTAGAAATTCCGCGTCATCCAGAAGCAGGGTGCTTCCCCGCAGCGCTGTCTCGATACTTTGATGAGGCACCAGAATATAGAGAGAAGGATGATTGGGGCCGTACAAGGGGGTGAAGACCCCAATGGGGCCAATCCCTAATCGGCCATATGCGGGCAATGCCGCATCCTTGTAAAAATCAGCGACACGCGACTTTCGAGGGCCGACGTTCGTATGATACGTGATCATCTCAAAATATTGACGCTGATGGGGGTCGGTGTGCGGAACTGCAAAGGGTGCGGTTGCGGCGAATGGGATGGAAGACATAAATGAACGACGATGCATAACAGTATGGGGTTTTACGAACCTAAAAATAGGGATTCTGAACTGATTGATGCAGCAAAAGCGATTTTTTGCGCAGCAGTGGAGCGTGTGAGTGCACCCCGATTGATGGAGTCGGTCGAAGATTTACAGATTACCGGGGCGTGCCGTGTTGTAGGAGCGGGGAAGGCCGCAATGGCAATGGCAGCGGCTCTGGAGCAGAGATTCCCTGATTATTCACTGGAGGGGCAGGTGGTGGTACCGCATGGTTATATGGACTCGTTTCCAGAAGATTTGTCGCCTCCCAGAACGATCCGCGTAACGGAAGCAGGGCATCCGGTCCCGGATGAGGGGAGCCAGAAGGCTGCAGCAGATGCACTCCGAACGGCTCAGGCCTGCGGGGAAGGGGATACGCTCATCGTTCTTCTAAGTGGTGGCGCTTCGGCATTATGGAGTATCCCGTCTTTTGGCCTCACGCTGCAAGATTTGCGGACGGTGAATCAATCACTATTGCACAGTGGTGCAAAGATCCATGAGGTCAATGCAGTCCGCAAACATCTGTCGGCAATCAAGGGAGGGCAGCTTGCCAAGGCAGCATGGCCTGCACGTGTCATTACGCTAGCCATATCGGATGTCATTGGGAACCATAGATCGGTCATTGGGAGTGGCCCGACTGTTGCAGATCCGACAACCTGGGAGAATGCAATAGCGGTTGTCCAACATTTTGATCTACAGATTCCCGCTGCAGTACAGGAGCATCTGAATCTTGGACTTGATGGGGGGCTGCCCGATACCCCTAAGCCGGGATCCAAATTATTGGAGATGTCGGAGTACCAGCTGTTGGCATCAAATAAGGATGCACTGCGAGCAGCGCAGTTTGCAGCAGAGGATATGGGGTATCATGTAAACATTGTGGATTCAGGTATCTGCGGTGAAGCGCGGGATATTGGCGTGATCAAGGCCAGAGAGACTTCGAGATTAGATCCATGGGACTGCATCCTCTGGGGAGGCGAAACGACGGTTACGGTGCAGGGCAGCGGTAAAGGTGGTCGTAATCAGGAATTGGCACTTGCCGCAGCGTGTGAATTCAAGGATAAACCGATTCAGGCAGTACTTCTCTCCGGCGGCACCGACGGGATTGATGGGCCAACGGATGCGGCGGGGGGATGGGTTACCCCTGATACTGTGGTAAAAGCACGCTCTGCCGGTGTGGATCCTTATGAGGCATTAGAGCAAAATGACGCGTATCATTGCCTGAAAGCGGTGGATCAACTTCTGGTCACCGGCCCAACGCACACGAACGTAATGGATATAGGTGTTATACTGCGAGCCCATGAGTAACCGTCTTGCTTCCGAAAAAAGTCCTTACCTGCTTCAGCATAAAGATAACCCCGTAGATTGGTGGCCCTGGGGGGAGGAAGCCTTCGAGAGAGCCCGGGAATCCAATCGTCCGATCTTCTTATCCATTGGGTATGCGACCTGTCACTGGTGCCATGTAATGGAGCGGGAGTCGTTTGAGGATGTGGAGGTAGCCCGCTTACTTAATGAGACCTTTATCAACATCAAGGTTGATCGTGAGGAGCGCCCTGATATTGATGCCATCTACATGAATGCATGTCAGATTGCCACAGGGCGTGGCGGTTGGCCGTTGACGGTCATCATGACTCCCGCCATGCGCCCTTTTCTGGTGGGGACCTATTTCCCGAAGACTGCACGCTATGGTCAGGATGGGATGTTGCAGATCATCCCCAGGGTTGCAGAGGCATGGCAAAAAAATCGTCGTCATACCGAGGAGACCGCAGATGAGTTTGTGCGGGTGCTGGAAACGTCATCGGAGTTGGATTTATCGGGAGCGGAACTCTCAGAAGACACACTCCATCAGGCATACCGGCATTTTGAGCAGCAGTATGATTCAATGAAAGGCGGGTTTGGGTCTGCCCCCAAATTCCCATCTCCAGTGCGGCTTCGATTTCTACTCCGCTACTGGCACCGCACGCAAATTCCCAAAGCGCTCGAAATGGTGGAGCATACTCTCCTTCAAATGCGGTGTGGAGGGATCTATGATCAGTTGGGGGGCGGCTTTCATCGCTACAGCACGGATAAGGAGTGGAGGGTTCCTCATTTTGAGAAGATGCTCTATGATCAGGCACTGTTGATTCTTATCTATCTGGAAGCCTATCAGGTGACCGATGAGTTTGAATATCTTCGAACGATTTATGATACAGTTCAGTATGTGAATCGTGAGTTAAAGCATCGTGACGGCGCATATTTCACGGGAGAGGATGCAGATTCTGAGGGTGTTGAGGGGAAATACTATATATGGGAGGAGGGAGAAATCTGCAGTTTGCTGCGGGAAGACGAAGGATACTATGAGTTTGCGGATGTATTCCATCTGTGTGATGCAGGCAACTATCTGGACGAATCGACGCGGAGGCGGACGGGAAAGAATATCCTCTATCGTTTTCCCGCGTTTCCTCTTGCAGACAGTGCATTTTTGGAGGATGCCTGTGAGAGGTTGCTTAGGCATCGGTCAAAAAAGCGGGTTCGTCCCCTTATGGATGACAAGGTGCTGACCGATTGGAATGGGCTCATGATTACAGCAATTGCCCGGGCTGGAATCGTACTGGAAGGCAGGGAGTACATTCAGCAGGCAGAAAACTGTGTGCGCTTTATTGAGAAAAATCTGATGCCGGCATCGGGCAGACTCCTCCACCGGTGGCGGGGTGGAGAGGCGGCGATTGAAGGGATGCTGGATGACTATGCGTATATGATTATGGGATTACTGACCCTGTATGAAGCCACCGGCAGGGAGCATTATTTAACGCTCGCTCGGCAGTTCACCCAGACGGTTCTGAATGATTTCAGGTCGGAGAGGGGAGATTTTTTCATGGTCAGGCGTGACGGGGAGCCGCTTCTGTTCCGGCCCAGGCAGTCTTTTGACAATGCAATCCCCTCCGGCAATGCCGTGATGGTGATGAACCTGTTCCGTCTGGCCCGCATTACGGGGAATTCCGATCTGGAGGCAGTCGGGCATCAATGCATGGGGGTATATTCGGCGGGGCTGTCCAGATACCCGGATGGATTCAGCATGATGCTGTCCGCGCTTGATTACGGAATGGGGCCGGGCACAGAGATTATTGTTTCCGGGGATCCAGATGACCCCGAATCCAGAGCAGCATTATCTGCACTTAGAAGTGTGTATGCCCCCAATGCGGTGATCCTTTCGCGTCCAGATTTTGGCGGCACGGGCGAGTTTGCAATCCATGTGTGTCATGGATCTGCATGTGAACTCTCCACGCGGGATACGAAAGCGGTCATCGCCCGTATCGCAAAACCCAATCCTGCAGGCAGCGGATCCGGACTAGTTCCGACGGAGTGAGCGTCTGTTTCAGTTCCGGGAAGCAGATGCTCCATTTGCAGGACAGAGACCTCCTTATCGCGGCTTGCCATTTCTGATGGAAATCGTTTTTGCCTGCGCTCATTAAGCACGTCGTGATTGCCAGCAGGTCACCAAATGAAATGTTCGTGAACGTCCGCCACGAACCGCGGGATGATCTTTATTGTGGAGCGGACAGGGGCGGGGTAGGACTCCGGGGCATTTCAGTGCGTCTACGAGAGCGGGGCTTTCTTTCAATAATGATCCCTTCCAGTCCAAGATACCCCACGATCCGCTGCAATTGTCCGTTTATGTCATACATTGCATGGGCAAGATCATCAATTCGGTCGCTCATTTGCTTCATGCCAGATTTTATCTCTTTGATGTCCGCAGAGTGTCGTGCTTCACCCTCTTTCCGGGATTGTTCTTGTCGTGCTTCGCTTTCTTTCTGGGATTGTTCTTGTCGTGCCTCGCTCTCTTTCCGGGATTGTTCTTGTCGTGCCTCGCTCTCTTTGATGCCACGCAAAACCTGCCCAATGAGCATTTTAGTGACGGTCAGAGAAACTCCAAGGGCGATTACAGTTGCGGTTCCCAGGGCGATGATGAATTCAGCAAATGATAAGGTAGTAGCCAAAGTTTTGTATGCATAGAGATTGCAGACTAAGAATACCCGACTAAACAAAAAAGGTTCCCTCCATAGCAAAGGTACAGTTTTCCATGGATAACTGCCACATGAAAGCACCCGATACATCTTACCGGGATGAAAGTGAGATCGGATTAAGGCTATGGGGATTCAGTCTCTGATGCAGATGGTCAAGCTATCCTTTTCGGAGTTTCATACCCCCGCAATCGTAGTTCGTTGCCCGGTAGACACTACGCGTAGTGTCTACCGTATTGTTCTTGTCATGATTCCAAATTTGATTGATGAACAAACTTCTTGCACGAATATCCGCTTTACAGAAATATAGCCATCATCGGAGAGTAGACTGTTCTGGAGAGTGTTTGGGCAAATTTGATATGGCCGCTCATGTTTATCCGGGATCTGCGATTTGGCGGAAATCGTCACCCACATCATAATGAGACTGCATTTTGTATCCCCATCCTTTGGCCCGGTGATATGCCGGCCGATGAGATCAATCGGATCCATTGGCACATCAAGAGAACGATGTGACAGAAAATAATGGGGTGGCATATCAACTCACCAGTGACGTACAGGCAGTCAGGGCAGGAAGCAGGAAGAGCCTGCATGTATCCGTAAATACCCTGCATCTTCACAGGATAGGCCGAAAGAGGAAACGGGAAGACAAGCTCGCAGAATCAGTTCGGTTTGCGTATTTTACGGCATGGAAACGATCTTCTTTCAGACAGGATTTTGGAACTTTATTTTCAGGGAAAAATGGCGCGAGATGTCTATATTGTGAGTGCTACACGTTCTGTGATCGGGCGTTTTGGAGGAGCGCTCTCACTGCAAAGCCCGGCTGCTCTTGCGGCTCCGGTTTTGCGGTCGGCACTGGACCAGGCCGCGGTACCGGATCGGTTGGTGGATTTAATTCTGATGGGGCATGTTTTGGGAGGCGGTCACGGGCAACTTGTTGCCCGCCAGGCGGCGAAGCGTGCGGCAATACCTGATTCGGTAGATGCCGTCAGCATTGATATGGTCTGCTCTTCGGGAATGATGAGTTTAATGATGGGGGCTGCATTCATCCAGTCCGGTACGTCAAATTTAATCCTGGCAGGAGGCGTAGAATCCATGTCTCAAACCGGGTTTGCACTTTCAAGTAAGGCGAGATGGGGATACAAGTATCTGTCTGCGCCGAACGAGGCAGTCATTGATTTGCTCCATAAGGATGGGCTTTCAGATCCAGTCAGCGGTGAGGCAATGGGGGTGCAGGCAGAGCGCTTGGCGCAAGATGTCCAGATCAGCCGTCAGGAACTTGATGAAATCGCTGCAGAATCTCATGCCCGGGCCCATTCTGCGGCCCTGCAGGGAAGATTCCAAGCAGAGATTACCCCCATTCTCACAAAAAAGGGGGTTCTGGAACAGGACGAAGGGATTCGGCCGGAGACCACGGTAGAGACACTTTCGAAATTGAGACCGGTCTTTGCGGAGGATGGGGTGCTGACCGCCGGAAACAGCAGTCAGATCAGTGATGGATCTGCCGCAATCCTGCTTGCAAGTGGAGAGTTTGTGCGTGACTACAATGTACAGCCCCTCGCCCGCATGCTGGGATATGCATGGATTGCGGGGACCTGGGAGCGGTTTGTGGAGGCACCGATTGCGGCTTCCCGGCAGGCATTGCAGAATGCCGACATACAGGTGGCAGATATTGATCTTTATGAAAACAATGAGGCGTTTGCTCTGAGTACACCCCTATTTATCAGGGAACTGGGAATTGATTCCGAGAGACTGAATGTGAATGGAGGCGCAATTGCGCTCGGGCATCCTATCGGATGTTCGGGGGCCAGAATTGTCGTTACCCTGCTTCATGCATTGAAAGCACGCGAAAAATCACTGGGCCTTGCAGCACTCTGTCATGGGACCGGGGGTGGCACGGCACTGGCACTGGAGATGTTATAGCTTTGAAGGGGAGCAAGAATGATCTCTCCGTTGATTGCCCGTACATGAATCAGGGGGGCACCCTTCTGGGTCGCCATTTTCAGTCGGGGTTCTGAATCAGGATTGGTGAGTCCCCATCCGCTGATATCTAGTTTTTTCCCGGCCAGATCAAGCGTTGCCGCAAATTTCTCTGGTGCAGAGAGTGTGACATCTCCATTTGAAGCGGTGATTCGGATATTCTGGGTCTCCATAACCCCTATTTGAGTATCTCCATTTGAGGAGTGAAGCACAAGGCTTCCTACGATCTGCCGAATCTGTATGTCACCATTGCGTACATGCATATCTGCGTGGGCCGCAACGATGCCGGCATCAAGGTCTCCCTTGCTTGTCGCTTTGGCAGTTACGAACGCACCTTTAAGATGCTCGGCGATGATATTCCCTCTGGACGTTTGCAATGAAATCTCACCGCGTGAAGTCACATTCTCCACAAGGATACTTCCCTGGATACTTCTGACGAACACCGATCCGCCTTCCAGGTCTGTTACGGTTATAGTCCCCTCGGAAGACCTCAGGTCAATGCCATATCTGGCGGAGACACTCCCGATGTTCAGTCTGCCGCGAATCGTTTTTGCGATCAGTGTGGATGCATCTATTTGTTCTGCAGTGATGTTTCCGTCCGAGGACTGGAGCGTGATTGTTTCGCTAGCGGTGACCTGTCCAGCATTGATGCTGCCCAGAATGGATTTTATCAGTACGGATCCTCCCTGGATCCTTTCTGCATGAATGGCACCGCGGGATGTTTGTATTTCAGCATGGTCACTGGACACGAATCCAAGATCCAGAGCACCATGAACGGTTTTGACGGTTAAGGTTGGAGCCGCAATCTGATGCGCTGTGATACTTCCGCCTGAGGATTGAAGGGTGAGTATACTGCTGCTGGTGACCTCCGTAACTTTGATGTCACCTTGAATGGATTTTGTCAGCACGGATGTTCCCTGGATTCTTCCTGCCTTGATTGTACCATTGGAAGTCTGTATCTCTGCATGATCGATGGAGGCGATTCCAAACTCCACATTGCCGTGGATGGTCTCAGTGATCAGTGATCGGGCATCAATTTGTTCTGCCGCAATATCTCCACCTGAACTCTGAAGCAGGAGTTCCTCTTTGAAGATTAACTCCTCCATCTCTATATCACTATGAATGGTCCGTACCGACAGGGAGGTGCCGTGCATTTTGTTTGCAGTAATCTCTCCGCTGGATGTCTGAAATTCTGCATGTTCGCTGTAGAGGAGGTCCACCGCAATATTGCCATGAATCGTCTTCGCAGTCACAAATGATGTCTGGAGTTCTTTGGCCGTGATAGAGCCATCAGAACTTTGCAGTTTGATGGGTCCGCCGGAGATTGAATCCACAGAGATGTCTCCGTGGATGGTTTTGATTTTTGCGCCAGCCTTGAGTTCATTGATCCGTACGGCTCCCGTAGATGTATATAGTTCGGGGTAGACGGTTGCAGGCATCGCAATGATCACCTCAATGGTTGGCGGGTTCCGCCAGTTACGGCCATCCAATTCTTGCCAGTTGGGATCCGAGTACAGTTGCAATGTGCGCTCTTCGAGGGTTAAACTGAGATGCTGGTTTGCATAGTAGTTTTCAACGCGTTCTTGATTTCTGCCTGACACCACGACCTGAACATCTACATCGGACCGGTTGGAGGTGTGGATCGTAAGATTGGCGTTGGGTGCATCAACCACCAGATCCGAAACGGCACTGGCATCAAACTGCTTTTTGATCGGCGTGAATTCAACCTGAGCACTAACAAGGGGAGCAGCCCCAAAAAACAGCAGGGTGATCAGGATGCATTTCAGGCGGGACGGCATGGCGTATCGGATATAAAATGGCATTGTCTGGGTCCGTATTTGGCGATAGGCAGGTAACCAGATCAATCGGTAAGTGACGTTAATATTCCATGGGACGCAGGGTCACATCTCCATCGGATGTACGTACGCGAATGAGTGCTCCTCCTCCGTTAAGGTCTCCACGAATGCGTGAGTCTTCACGATCACCTGAGAAATTTGAAAATGACCTCATTGACACATCCTGCGCTTTGACATCAAGCGTGGCAGAGAGATCCCGAGGCATCCTGAGGAATGCATCTCCCGAAGAGATCGTCACATTCACATCATCGGGATCAATCAGTCCTAATTCCACATCGCCATCGCTGGTACTGAGCGTCACATACCCGGTAATTTTCCCAATTTTTATCTCGCCATCCGATGTCCGTGCTTTTGCACCAGAGGAGATCATTTCGCCGATCAGCAAGTCCCCGTCGGAGGTTCGTGCATCCAATTTTCCGGCGACAGAGTCGATCATGATGTCTCCGTCAGAGGTTTGAATACGAGAATCACCGGTGATATCGCCCAGTACAAGATCGCCGTCACTGGTTTTTACGGACACGGAAGCCCCTTCCAGTCGGTCTGCGTCAATGTCTCCATCGGAAGTCTGGATGGTGATTTCTTCACTGGAGGCCGTTCCGATACGGATATCTCCATCACTGGTTTTCACCGAAATCATGGGCCCTTCCAGCCAGTCCGCCTCAATATCTCCGTCGCTGGTCCGAATTGTGGCCCCGGCGGTCAGTTCACCAATGATGAGATCCCCATCCGATGTCTGAATATTTGAGGGGATATTGGAGGGCATGCTGATTTCCACATGAATGTCTGTCGGATTCCGCCAGTCATACGACGTTCCATAGGATTTTTCCCGTTCTGAATGCAGATGCAGCGTTCCGTTCTCCAGTTGGATGCTGAAGTTCTGCTCTTCGTAATCGTCCATTGCTTTGTCTTCGTCTTCCCCTTCTACCGTAACGAGAACTGCAATTGTAGACAGGTCGGATGTATTGATGGTGATATCGGCATCAATCGTACGCACCTTCAGGTCACGAACATCATCCGCTGCATATTTTTTGTCAATGGGGGTAAGCGTAACCTGTGACCGGACCGGGGCCGCAAAGATCATCACAATCAAGGCGGCCGGGATAAATTTGGGATGCATCTGCATTGGAATCAGTTTTTTGAAATGGTGAACTAGCCCTACGCAATAATTTGCAGCGGGGTTGCAAATGATGTGCCATATGGAAAGGCACAAGAGTGCATGATCCAGCGTTTCACGGGGGTATGAACACTTCTTCAATGGTAAATCACAAAAGCACCGCACAGATTAGAGCGGAATTCCTGGAATTTTTCCGTGAGCGGGGGCATACGATTGTTCCAAGTGCATCTCTGATTCCTGCGGATGATCCGACCCTGCTTTTCATCAACTCAGGAATGGCGCAGTTCAAAGAGATTTTTCTGGGGCAGGAAACGCGGTCGTATGTTCGTGCGGCAGATACTCAAAAATGTCTGCGGGTATCGGGAAAGCATAATGATCTGGAGGAGGTGGGGCATGACACGTATCACCACACCTTCTTCGAGATGCTCGGCAACTGGAGTTTCGGAGATTATTTCAAGGAGGAGGCGATTGACATGGCCTGGGAGTTATTGGTGAATTGCTGGAAACTTCCTGAAGACCGGTTATATGCGACCATACACAGGGGGGATGCGGCCTTGAATCTCCCGGCAGACGAAGAGGCGGCCACCCTGTGGAAACGCTATCTCCCGGAGAGCCAGGTTTTGTACGGCAGTACGAAAGACAATTTCTGGATGATGGGGGAGACCGGTCCCTGCGGTCCCTGTTCCGAGATCCACATTGATCTGCGCCCGGATGAGTTGCGTCAGCAGATTCCTGGACATGAATGTGTAAATCGTGATCTCCCAACGGTGATTGAACTTTGGAATCTTGTGTTCATCCAGTACAACGCACAGGCGAGCCGGCCATTTTCGGACAACAGCGCCGGGACGGAGACGGATCCTCCGGCGGTGAAACTGCTCCCGTTATCGGCCTGTCATGTAGATACGGGGATGGGCCTGGAGCGTCTTGCGGCAGTGATGCAGGGAAAGATCAGTACGTATGATACCGACGCATTCAGTACACTTTTGGAGCAGGTCGCGGCATTGACTCCGATTCCTGGGATCCGGGGTTACGACGAGATTGATTCTGCGCTGGATATAGATGCAATTCGCGTGGCGATGCGCGTGGTCGTGGATCATATCCGGGGAGTCGTCGTGGCGATTGCGGACGGGGCGGTGCCGGGCAATGTGGGGCAGGGCTATGTGATCCGGCGGATCCTGCGCCGGGCCGTGCGCTACGGGTACACCACATTGGAGATTAAGGAGCCATTCCTCTGCCGTTTAGTGCCGGTCGTGATGGAATCCCTAGGCAAAGTCTTTCCGGAATTGCGGATAAAAGAGAAGCTGATTACAGAAAATATCCGCGGAGAGGAGCGTGCATTTTTGCGTACATTAGGACGCGGATTAGCACTGTTTGATCGGGTCTGTGATTACATAGACGGACTTAGTTCTGAGGATGAAGAAGCGATTAGAGAACGATTACAGAACGATACAGCTGCACAGGATCTTTTACGAAAAGCCTACGCAGGCACAATGGATCAGGTACAACCCGGTGAAATGGTTCGCCGGTTTATTTCGGTTGCCCATTTGAGCCGGATTCCGGGAGAGGTGGCGTTCCTGTTGCACGACACGTATGGATTCCCCGTTGATCTGACACAGCTCATGGCCCGTGAGCGGGGGCGGCGGGTGGATATGCCGCGCTTTGAAGCGTTGATGACCGAGCAGCGGCACCGCGCACGCAGTGCGAAAGTTGGAATGCCTGACGGCCCGCTTGTTATGGAGGCAAAGGCAGGCAATCCAATCGGGGAGATTAGAAATCCCTCGGAGTTTGTTGGCTATGAACGGACGATGCTTGAAGGAGCACAGGTAATTGATTCTGATGAAGATGCAGGGATTATTGTGCTGAACAGAACTCCTTTCTATGCGGAAAAAGGGGGCCAGGTTGGGGACACAGGCACGCTTAGTTTTGATGGTGAGGTGATCCGGGTACTAGATACCCAGATGCGGGGAAACCAGATTGCGCACAGGGTTAAGGGATTTCCATCCAAGTTGAATTGCCCGGTGACGGCTACGGTGGATGCGGAGCGCCGTCAACGTATTGCAAAACATCACACGGCAACCCATCTGATGCATGCGGCCCTGCGGGAGGTGTTGGGGCCTGGAGTAGCGCAGAAAGGGTCTTTGGTTGCAGAGGTGCACCTGCGGTTTGACTTTAATCACTATGAGCGGGTAAGTGCGGAGGATCTCCGTCGTGTTCAGGACAGAGTCAATGAGCAGATCCAGCAAAATATATCCGCGGAAATTGATCCGGATGTCCCCTATAAAGAGGCACTTGCACGGGGGGCAACGGCGCTCTTTGGAGAAAAGTATGGAGATCGGGTTCGAGTGGTCACGTTTGATCCATCCTTCTCGGTAGAATTATGCGGGGGCATTCATGTGGAGGCCACAGGCGAGATAGGGTTGTTCATCTTACAATCAGAAGGATCCATTGCCACGGGGGTTCGCCGCGTTGAGGCGATTGCTGGCGTGGATGCGGTTGATTTAGTGACCCGGGAGCGGGCCTCACTGGAGCAGACCAGAAGGCAGTTCAAAGGGACAAAGCGCCCTGTGGAGGAATCAGTGGCTGAACTCCTTGAGGTGAATCGCTCCCTGCAAAAAGAGATAGAGAAATTGCGTCATGAGCAACTTTCCTCACAGCTGGACGATGTGCTGAATCAAGTCGTTAATATAGGGGAGATTCATTTGGCTGTTGGACAGATTGGCGATGCAGGTATGGATATGTTAAGGGCACAGGGGCAGGAACTTCGTCAGCGCCTGAAGGCATCTAGTGTGGGGATCCTGGGGGCACGGGACCCTAGTGGACAAAAAGCTTATCTAGTGGCGGTGGTGACGGATGATTTATTGCCCAGGGGCGTGAATGCAGGGAAGATTGCGGGCCACTTTGCACGTCAAATTGGTGGCGGCGGTGGAGGCCGCCCGGAGTTGGCCACCGCGGGTGGGCGCGAACCCCAAAAACTTGCTGCGGTGCTCAATAATGCGGCGGAATTGATCCGCGGCGTGCTACCTGTTTCCGCCTGATCACGAACAAAGTATGTGCAGTATTTGTTGACAGGGGTTTCTCGGAGGGGTGCCGGAGTGGTCGAACGGGGTGGTCTCGAAAACCATTGTAGGCATTGTCTACCGGGGGTTCGAATCCCTCCCCCTCCGCTTTTTCTCAGGATATAGACGATTCTACGGATATAAGATGACGGCGGAAGTTATGTCTCCACGGGAGTCCGTCGGTTGCTTTGTTATTGGATGCACCCTCCATTTGGCATACAGCGAGAGATGTCAAAATTATGACAGATCTGGATGGCCAAGTTCTCTCATTATTATTCCGGTATGATCTTATGGGTTTGTTTTTTCCAAGAGGTCAGATTATATTTGAGGGATGGTTGAGTTCTGGCTGTATGAGAATACATACAAGATTAGAAATGCATTGATATTTCCGAGTTGGGATTGATCCAGATAGTGAATAATAGTTGACTGCAATGAGTGACACTGCAAGTCTGTCAAGTGCAAGGCGACGAAAGAAGGACGATTTCTACACTCAGTTGTCAGATATTGAGAATGAACTCCGGTATTATAAGCATCACTTCCAAGGCAAGGTGGTCTATTGCAACTGCGATGATCCGAGGGTGAGCAACTTCTTTGAATACTTCTCCAAGAATTTTGAGCACCTTGGGCTCAAGAAGTTGGTGACCACCTGTTACAGGAACCAGCAGCGTGATCTATTTTCCCGGCATGACTGTGAGCGGGCGATTTATCTGGAGTATTTTGGAGATCAGGATGGGAACAGGGTTCCCGATGCTCACGAGATTGAGGTGAAGCACCTTAAGGGGGATGGTGATTTTCGGAATGCAGAATGCATTGAACTATTGAAAGAGGCCGATATTGTGGTGACCAATCCGCCGTTTTCGCTCTTTCGTCCGTACATGGCCCAGTTGATGGAGTACGAAAAGGTGTTCTTGATTATTGGTAATATGAATGCTGTCACTTATAAGGAGATATTTCCGCTAATCAAGGCAGATAGACATAGATTGTGGTTTGGCCCAAGTATAAGTAGTGGAGACAGGGAGTTTGGGGTTCCTGATCACTATCCATTAACTGATGCGTCCTACAGGATTGATAGTAATGGGAAGAAGTATGTTCGGGGTGCGCCAGGCTAACTAGTAAAGTGTAGCGGGTGAAAGTCCTCCGTTATGAAACTACAACCGAGCACATATCTCCGCGAGTAATGCGCATCTGTTCGTGAGGGCAGATATGAAGTGTTGACCCCGGCCACATGTGGCCGGGGCTATTGAGCATCAAAAGAGTTGTCGTCTGGATCGCCGAAATTTTCCCGATGATCGAAGGCAACACGTAATTCATCGTTATGGTGAGAGGGATTACGGGCCCACAGTGTCTAAGAAATCAGGGACGCATGCACGCACTTTACCTGGACCTGGGAGGTCTCTATTCTATCCTGGAGTCGTATTTCGGGGTTGCGCAGGGAAGGTGGAAGACACGGAAGCCTGCGATGTACGGAATAGAGAAGTCAGATCGGAGCATAGTAGTAATGAATGCAGCGAACAAGGGCACGATCCTGCGGAGTTGCTGGAGCCAAGGCCCCGCCCCAAGGGGAAGCTGGGAGATCCTATCTCACTCCATACGCTGAGATGGGTATGTGTGTCCCAGGGGATCAAACGACTACGGCAACTTTTGCCGTTATGCACTTCTCAAATTTCAAAAAAAATGATATAGAACTACATTTTCGTGGTCAGGAAGTGATAAGTTTCATAGTATGGGGTATTCGTGTGTGGAGCGAGGGTTCGCATATTAAATGGATGCGCGGGAATGGAAGAGTCTCATCGCTCTATGTTACGGTCAGAATCGGGGCCATGGCCATGGCCAACAGGGAAATCCGCCAGGGTTAAGTCGGGCGTACTACTCGGCGGAGGATTCTGATCAGGAGGGGGTGGGTGGATCCCGCTTGATGAAGTAATTGTCGATGAACCAGCGGCGCATGGACGGGATCGGGATCACATAGCTGTCGCCCTGCAGATCGAATATCCCATTCCCCAGAGCTAAGGCGAATACCCCCCTCGGCTTTCTCCGCGCTGAATTCTTCTCGCAGGGATGCGATGACCGTGTCCTTATCGATGGTTCCGTCCGCCTCAACATTAGTCATTGCTCTGGCAATGCACTGGCGCTCTTTCCTCATAATCCCGTCCGCTCTAGATTTATAAAATTTTATTCGTTGTATCTCCCCCAATTCGAGCACTTCCTTCAACTTCGCTGGAGTCATCTGCCGCCCCGTTGCCCGCAGGTGGATGGCAGCAGACTCGGCATAGGCGGCCACATGCTGCGGCCAACCATGGGTCTTCTGCATAATCGCATCAATCCAGGGCGTGGGATCCCCCTTCGTCCGCCCCTCTTTCTTGAGCCAGTCCCTGATCACCTTCCGCTCCGCTTCCGGTTTCAGCGGGCCCAGCTCTACGTAGCAATTCGCCTTAAATCTGGACACGCCCAGATCTTTAAAGGCTCGCTTCGTTGCACTCAACCCGGCAGTGAGCAGCATCACAGGCCTACCTGCAATCTTTCCATTATGGACGGAATCAATGAGGGCATGGGCATCACGTCGCTCCTTACTCGGCGATGGTGCGAATTCCCGCGCAAAGTCCTGCGCTTCGTCCATGACGAGCAGTAGTTTTCCTTCTCCACTCTTCAGCACTTCCAGTGGGCTCCGCTCTGCATGGGCTCTTGTGGTGGAACGGGAAAGGCCTATGCCTGCCCTGATCACATCCAAAATTCCTCCCTTACTGTGCGTGTCCACGCTTGTTGTGGTTGCTTTGGTCTGGGTCTCCTTTTCTCGCCCCAGCGTGTGAAGCAGTGTATTGGTCTCGCAGAGTTCCAAAGGCCCAATATCTACAACTTTCCACTTCTGACCTTCCGCCAGCTCCGCACATTTATAGAGCAGCGCACTTTTACCCGCACCGGGCGCGGCCTGGATCAGAAACGTGGTTCCTTTTTTGGGGTCCTGCTCCGCGAACTCCAGACGTTCCTTGAAATCATCCAGAATTCCTGTCCGTCCGTGGAAATATTTGGCTTCGCCCCGGTCTTCTATATTGGGGGATCTGCGATCAGAATCACTCATGATGTATAGTGGCAACTATACTAGAAGGATACGCAATTGCGGGAAATTTGTAAGGATGTGCCTAGTCAGCATGGAAGGATTTTCCGCATGGCAGGATTGGACGCGTATTCCTGCGTGCAGACCGGAGCCTACCGCTGCCTCACTTTCCGCGTCTGGCGGAGCGCACCATCCACATGCTGTGCACTCTCCCACCGTATCTAGTGATCCCCATGCAGGAATGGTAGCGTTTTATCGCGCTATGTCACGGTCAGAATCGGGGAGATGACCATGGCCAATAGGGAAATACCCCGTGTGTGGGTCCAAGGGTAGATCAGACTGAATATTCTGTCTGGGATGGTTCGGGTGGATTCCGCTCAATAAAATAGTTGGCCATGAACCAGCGGCGCATGGACGGGATCGGGATCACATAGCTGTCGCCCCGCAGATCGAATACCCCATTACTCAGAGCTAAGGGCTCACCAAAAAATAAATTGCCCATCTTGGTTTCATTGGATGCTCCCCGACATCTCCATTCTACTGTATCACGGGGCTGACGTTTCGCCTTTCTTTTTCAGTTCGTCGAGACAGGCTTCTAATGTGGACATCTTGTCGGCGGATGAGTTTTTGGGATTGAT
>JAJECE010000098.1 GCA_022822185.1 Rhodothermales bacterium
AGATTAATCCCAGGGATTTTCTCCTGCATGGAGATCATTTGTATGTGTCTTCACCGTGGGAAGAGTATGTCTACGGCTATGAGTTTGACCTAGAGTGAAGGGAGCCGCCAGAATTCAGAATGCTGTTTACAATGATGGTGAGTGCAGAACTGTGGTTATGGAGAGTGACGGAAGATGGGTGCAGTGGATTGTATGCAACGACGGAAGTTCCGGCGAGTTTCGAGGCACTGGATCCTATGGGGCATGACCTGATCTGCCGTAGATGAATTTCATTCCCATTCCCCGCATATTTCTATCTCTTAGATGGGGATGTGCGGGGATTCTGTTTCTGTTATTCTCCTTGACTGCCTGTCAGAACGGGGAAACAGTGCTTACTCGATTTGAAGATTCTCCGGTTATTGACAGCTTACTGGAGTCTGCGCCTCACTTCGTGGTCAATACGGACATTGAACCGGAAAGATGGATCGCAACGACTAGGTTGGGTTTTCCAACTGATTCGTTGATTCTTGGCCGTCCAGGCAATATGATCTCAGTTGGAGATAGTATTTACATTTCTGAATCGCACGGCCATAATGTCTTCGCGGTAGGGGATGATGGCTATCTGAGTCGGAAAATAGGTGCACAAGGAAAAGCTCCTGGAGAGTTTGATCACATACGGGGGATTGATTATGACGGTTCGCACATATTCATTAAGGATTTTGGGCGTATACAGATATTCACGAAAAACTTTGAATACGTTGATTTTTTTTCTCATTTCGGGTTACGTGATCAAATTTCGGTTTCCCCTGAGTATATATTTCTGGAATGTATCGGGATTGACTGGCTGATTTGTCCTTATGGCAAATCCCCTCCCTATTCATGGATCGAATCCGCCAAGTTACTTCCTGTTTTGGAGGTGGACGGTCGGTCGGGAGAAAATGGCAATCTCGTAACGGTTTCTCCTGGAGGGAATCGAATTGCAGTGACATACAAGGGACTCCCGTATATCTTTGTTTATTATGATCAATTCAGACATCTGAAGACCATTCGGTTTGAGGGAAAGCGGGTTCGTGATTTTGAGCCCGCTGTTGGTCACCCCGATGGCTCCCTTGGAGGAATAGAACCGGGTACGCGTGGATTCATTTTAAGAATAAAGTTCCTCAATTCTCGCTATCTAATTGTAAATTCGGAGGGTAATTATGTCATTGATTTATCTGAAAATGACTACGAAATCGCCGCAAAAGTGATTTTTACCACCTTCGACGATACAGAGAAGATTAATGCCAGGGATTTTCTCCTGCATGGAGATCATTTGTATGTGTCTTCACCGTGGGAAGAGTATGTCTACGGCTATGAGTTTGACCTAGAGTGAAGGGAGTCGCCAGGATTCAGAATGCTGTTTACAATGATGATGAGTGCAGAACTGTGGTTGTGGAGAGTGGTGGAGGATGGGTGCAGTGGATTGTATGCAACGACGGAAGTTCCAGCGAGTTTTGTGGCACTGAATCCTATGGGGATCTGTTTGCGGCATGACCATGACCTGATCTGCCGTAGATGAATTTTATTCCCATTCCCCGCATATTTCCATCTCTTAGATGGGGATGTGCGGGGATTCTGTTTCTGTTATTCTTCTTGACTGCCTGTCAGAGCGGGGAAACAGCACTTACTCGATTTGAAGATTCTCCGGTTATTGACAGTTTACTGGAGTCTGCGCCCCACTTCGTGGTCGATACGGATATTGAACCGGAAAGATGGATCGCAACGACTAGGTTGGGAACTCCAACTGACTCGTTATTTCTTGGCAGCCCGGCCAATATGATCTCAGTTGGAGATAGTGTTTACATTTCTGAATCGTATGGCCATAACATCTTCGCGGTAGGAGATGATGGCTATTTGAGCCGGAAAATTGGTACCCAGGGAAAAGCTCCAGGAGAGTTTAATCACATATGGGGGATTGATTATGACGGTTCGCACATATTCATTAAGGATTTTGGGCGTATACAGATATTCACGGAAAAATTTGAATACGTTGGCTCTTTTTCCCTTTTCGCTATAGCATTTCAACAGCAATTTTCGGTTTCTCCTGATTATATACTTCTAGAATGTATCGGGATTGACTGGCTAGTTTGTCCTTACAGAAAATTACCCCCTTATTCCTGGATTGAGTCTGTCAGGTTACTTCCTGTCTTGGAGGTGGACGGTCGGTCGGGAGAAAATGTTAACGCCGTGACGGTTTCTCCTGAGGGGGAGCGAATTGCAGTGGCATACTTGGGACTCCCGTATATCTTTATCTATGATGATCAATTCAGGCATCTGAAGACCATTCGATTCGAGGGCAAGCGAGTTCGTGATTTTGAGCCCGCTGTTGGTCACCCCGATGGCTCCCTTGGAGGAATAGAACCGGGTACGCGTGGATTCATTGGCACAATGAGGTTCCTTAATTCCCGCTATCTAATGGTAAATTCGGAGGATAATTATGTCCTTGATTTGTCTGAAAATGACTATGAAATGGCCGCAAAAATGATTTTCACCACCTTCGACGATACAGAGAAGATTAATGCCAGGAATTTTCTCCTGCATGGAGGTAATTTGTATGTGTCTTCACCGTGGGAAGAGTATATATACGGCTACGAGTTTGATCTGGAGTAAAGGGAGCGGTCAGGATTCAGAATGCTTTTTACAATGATGTTGAGCGCAGAACTGCGGTTTTGGAGAGTGGTGGAGGATGGGCGCAGTGGACTGCGTGCGACGACGGAAGTTCCGGCGAGTTTTGTGGCACTGGGTCCTATGGGGACTCTGTTGCTGTTATTCTCCTTGACTGCCTGTCAGAACGGAGAAACGACACTTACTCGGTTTGAAGATTCCCCGGTTATTGACAGTTTACTGGAGTCCGCTCCCCACTTCGTGGTCGATACGGATATTAAACCGGAAAGATGGATCGCAACGACTAGGTTGGGGACTCCAACTGACTCGTTATTTCTTGGCAGCCCGGGCAATATGATCTCAGTTGGAGATAGTATTTACATTTCCGAATCGTATGGCCATAACATCTTCGCGGTGGGAGATGATGGCTATTTGAGCCGGAAAATTGGTACCCAGGGAAAAGCTCCTGGAGAGTTTAATCACATATGGGGGATTGATTATGACGGTTTGCACATATTCGTCAAAGATTTTGATCGTATGCAAATATTCACGGAGAAATTTGAATACGTCGGCTCATTCCCCAATGTCACTAGAGCATCTCAACTGCAATTTTCGGTTTCTCCTGATTATATATTTCTGGGATGTATCGGGATTGACTGGCTGATTTGTCCTTACAGCAAATTACCTCCTTATTCATGGATTGAGTCTGCCAGGTTACTTCCTGTGCTAGAGGTGGACGGTCGGTCGGGAGAAAACGGCAACATCGTAAGGGTTTCTCCTGAGGGGAATCGAATTGCAGTGGCATACATTGGGCTCCCGTATATCTTTGTCTATGATGATCAATTCAGACATCTGAAGACCATTCGGTTTGAGGGCAAGCGGGTTCGTGATTTTGAGCCTGCTGTTGGTCACCCCAATGGCTCCATTGAGGGAATAGAAGCGGGTACGCGTGGATTCATTACAAGCATGAAGTTCCTCAATTCCCGTTATCTAATGGTAAACTCGGAGGATAATTATGTCCTTGATTTGTCTGAAAATGACTACGAAATGGCCGCAAAAGTGATTTTTACCACCTTCGACGATACAGAGAAGATTAATCCCGATGATTTTCTCCTGCATGGAGATCATTTGTATGTGTCTTCACCATGGGAAGAGTATGTATACGGCTACGAGTTTGATCTGGAGTGAAGGGAACGGCCAGGATTCAGAATGCTGTTTACAATGATGGTGGATGCAGAACTGCGGTTGTGGAGAGTGGCGGAGGATGGGTGCAGTGGATTTTGTGCGAGGACGGAAGTTCCGGCGAGTTTCGTGGCACTGGGTCCTATGGGGGATCCTTATGCGGCATGACCTGATCTGCCTTAGATGAAGTTCATTCCCATTCTCCGCATATTTCCATTTTTTAGATGGGGATGTGCGGGGACTCTGTTGCTGTTATTCTCCTTCACTGCCTGTCAGAGCGGAGAAACGACGCTTACTCGGTTTGAAGATTCTCCGGTTATTGACAGCTTACTGGATTTTGCGCCCCACTTCGTGGTCGATACGGAGATTAAACCGGAAAGATGGATCGCAACGACTAGGTTGGGGACTCTAACTGGCTCGTTATTTCTTGGCAGCCCGGGCAATATGATCTCAGTTGGAGATAGTATTTACATTTCTGAATCGTATGGCCATAACATCTTCGCGGTAGGAGATGATGGCTATCTGAGTCGGAAAATTGGTGCACGGGGAAAAGCTCCTGGAGAGTTTAATCACATAATGGGGATCGATTATGACGGTTCGCACATATTCGTCAAAGATTTTGATCGTATGCAAATATTCACGGAGAAATTTGAATACGTTGGCTCGTTTCCCAATTTCATGACACGAGGTCAACAGAGATTTTCGGTTTCTCCTGATTATATATTTCTGGAATGTATCGGGATTGACTGGCTGATTTGTCCTTATAGCAAGTTACCCCCCTATTCCTGGATCGAGTCGGTCAAGTTACTTCCTGTTTTGGAGGTGGACGGTCGGTCGGGAGAAAACGGCAACCTCGTAACGGTTTCTCCTGAGGGGGATCGAATTGCAGCAGCATACGAGGGACTCCCGTATATCTTTGTCTATGATGATCAATTCAGACATCTGAAGACCATTCGGTTCGAGGGAAAGCGGGTTCGTGATTTTAATCCTGTTTTTGGTCCCCCCGCTGGATCTCCTGGAGGGATGGAACCGGGTACGCGTGGATTCATTTTCACCATGAAGTTTCTCAATTCCCGCTATCTAATCGTAAACTCGGGGGATAATTACGTTTTTGATTTATCTGAAAATGACTATAAAATCGCCGCAAAAGTGATTTTCAGCACATACGACGATACGGAGACAATTACAGTTCCCTGGGATTTTTTCCTGCATGGAGATCACTTGTACGTGTCGTCACCGTGGAAAGAGTATGTATACGGCTACGAGTTCGACCTGTAGCGAGGCGCAGCACACAATTATCAAGGCATGTGAGCATGTCTGAGGGGCAATACCGTGAAAGCATGTAGCCGCGTATTGGGAGAATCTCAGAGATGTTGGCACTGATGCGTGGATGGGGCTGGTAAGGGAGACGCGGTTCCCCTAAAGAGGGGATACAGGCAGTTGTTCGTAAACATGCCCGCAGTCCGTAGACTAACGCAGTGCAGATTCCAGCTCCGTTGCCGCGTCAGTCCGGGCATCACGGTACTTTACGATCACCGGCACATACGTGGCAATCCCGTGCTCACGGGCAAAAGAGCCGGACCGGGCACGGCTCCCGGGAACGACCACTGCACCGGCAGGCACCTCGCCCGGCTTGAGGATTCGCTCATGGACCAGGTCATAGATTCGTGTAGCCCCCGTCAGGATCACGCCGGGGGCCAGCACCGCACCTTCACGGACAATGCAGCCCTCATAGATCCCGCAGCCTCCGCCAAGAAAACAGTCATCCTCAATAATCACCGGCAAAGCCCCGGGAGGCTCCAATACGCCGCCGATCTGGACCGCAGCAGATACATGCACCCGTTTTCCGACCTGTGCACAACTGCCCACCAGAGCATGAGAGTCCACCATGGTTCCTTCATCCACATACGCACCTGTATTGATGTACATCGGGGGCATACAGATGACACCCGGGCTCACATAACAGCCCGTCCGGATGGAAGAACCTCCAGGCACCAGCCGGACCTGATCCTGGATACGGAGCGGTTTGAGGGGGAAGGTGTCCTTGTCAAAGAAAGGGGCGGGTCGCGCGGCAATCCTCGCCAGTCTCCCGGTCCGAAATCCGTAAAGCAGGCCCTCCTTTACCCAGGCATGCGCCTGCCAGCGTCCCCCCTCATTGCGGGAAGCCGCCCGCACAACCCCCTGATTGAGCGCGTCAACCAGATGTTCAAAGCCCGCTTCCTGCAGAGCGGGGTCATCAGATGAAAGCTGCTGCCGGATGGTGGAGGGTGAAAGAGACATTAAACGGTCCGGGTATGTGCAGCACACGCCGCACCAATAATACCGGCTTCATTCTGAAACTGTGCCGGCAGAAGCCGTGCATTTGTTTTGAGCAGGTGGAAGTAGTGCCTGGTGCGCTTCGGGCGGCTGACCCCGCCACCGAGAATGATCAGACTGGGGTCAAGCAGGAATTCAATGTAGGTCAGATATTTCTGGAGGCGCTTGGCCCATTTTTTCCAGGAGAGATCATCCCGCTTGCGTATGCTGTTGGCAGCCAATGCTTCCGCGGTAGTACCGCCCATCCGTAAATGGCCAAGTTCAAGATTGGGGACCAGGACATGTCCGACAAACAGGCTGGAGCCGATGCCCGTGCCGAGCGTCAGGACAAGGGTCTTTCCAGATGCTCCTCTGCCCGCACCGTAATGAACCTCAGCATAGCCGGCAGCATCTGCATCGTTGAGTGCCGTGACCTCCAGTTCCAGTGTAGAGGAAAACAGTGCTTCTACATCGGTGCCGATCCAGGATGGATCAATATTGGCGGCCGTACATGCAATCCCGTCACGTATGCGTACCGGCATCGTGATCCCAACCTTTTTCTTCCACAAAAAGTGCTTTGCGACCGCATGCACAACCTCCGCAACCTCCTCTGGACATGCGCCACCGGGCGTGTCAAGACGGAAACGCTCCGAGGTCAGCTGCCCGGATTCAATATCAACCAGAGCACCCTTGATCCCGGTTCCCCCTATGTCTATTCCTAGAATCTCCAAGACAGGACGTGTCAACTAGATCCCAAAGATAGTACAAATTTGGCACCATATACAACCCGATGTGCGTATACTAGGCGAGAAACCAAAAACTTTCCTGCAATGGTCAGAATTATTTTCACCGTACTCCTGGTCGGATTACTCGCCCTGGGGGCATGCCAGTGCTCCGATAAACCCGAACAATCTCCAGTAGAAACCTCTCGCATGTAGATCGAATGCGGATCCCCAGTCAAATTGTAGACCAGGTGCGTGACAGCTCAGATATTCTGAGCGTGGTTGAGGATTATGTGCGGATGAAAAAAGCCGGCAACAATTATGTGGGGCTGTGCCCGTTCCATGACGAAAAGACTCCCTCCTTTAATGTGAGCCCGTCCAAGGGGTTTTTCAAATGCTTTGGATGTGGGAAAGGGGGCAATGTGATCACATTTATCATGGAGATTGAGCGGCTTGAGTTCGTGGATGCGGTGCGTTGGCTGGCAGGCCGCGCCGGAATTGAAATCCCGGAGCAGCGGGTAGATAAGGAGGCGTTTCAAAAGACCGAGGTCATCTATCATGCACTTCGGTTTGCAGCGGAGTATTTCAGCCGGCAGTTGCGGGAGACCCTCTCCGGTACGCAGGCGCGTGCATACCTGCACGGGCGCGGCTTGACGGAGACGACCATTGAGCGGTTTCAACTGGGATATGCCCCTGATTCATGGGATGGACTTCTGAAGGCGGCAGAACGCGGACAGATCAACCCGGAAGCCCTGTTCAGGGCCGGACTGGTGATCAAGAGGGACAACGGGGGATATTATGATCGATTCCGGGGGAGAGTGATCTTTCCTGTCTGGTCCCATATCGGGAAGATTATCGGCTTTGGAGGCCGGGCACTGCAAGAAGGCCCGAAAGTACCGAAATACCTCAACTCACCGGAAACCGAAGTGTATCACAAGAAATTTGTGCTCTACGGCCTCTATCAGGCGAAGCGGGATGCACGTCAGCAGGACCGGATTCTACTGGTGGAAGGGTACACGGATGTGTTGGCTCTGTATCAGGCAGGGGTCGCGTCGGTGGCATGCTGCGGGACTGCACTCACATCGCAGCAGGTAAAATTGCTGGGACGCTTTGTCAAAGAGATCCAGTTACTTTACGACGCAGATACGGCGGGCGCAACGGCGACGGAGCGGGCGATTGACTGCGTCCTCCAAAGTGGATTGAATCCAAGCGTTTTGCGGCTGCCGGAAGGGGACGATCCCGATTCATTTGTCCGCGAACAGGGGGCAGACAAGTTCAAAGCCTATCTTCAGAGGGAGACCAAAGACTGGCTGGATGCGCTTTACGCGGTTGCCCGGCAGAAAAATCTGCTCCATACCCCCCAGGGGAGGCGGCAGGAAATGACCAGAGTCGCCAAGCGGATTATGTGGCTGTTGCGGGATCAGCTGCTTTTCAAGTTTTATGTCGCGAAAACGAGTGAATTATTCGGTATTCTGGAAGGCGATGTGGTGCAGGAGGTTGCGGTACTGGTCCAGGGACAGAAACCATCGGAGGAAGCCGCTTCAGGACAAGGTGGTGAGGGGGCCGTTCTGGATATAATCCCCGAAGCGGAGAAAACACTCCTGCAGTTGATGCTCGAGGAAGGGATCCCGATGATTAAGTATATTCTGGATCGGATGAGTCTGGAAGAGTTTCAGGAAGGTGCTTCCCGGGAACTGGTGGAGGCGCTGATTGATTTTTACTTTGAGTCCGGTGATCAACTTTCAGGGGCAATTAACCCCGAGCAACTTCAACTGGATATGTTAGGCTGGCAGTTAGTCGCCGGTCTCATGCTGAACAGGTATGAACTTTCCAGCAAATGGGAAGAGAAAAAGATTGATGTTCCCAGACTGAATCAGGATGCAGAGCGCATCGCAAAGGATTCGATGCGAAAAATCAAGCGAAAATTGATTGAGGAAGAATTGAAAGAATTGATTTTTCGGATCACAAACGCGGAAGCGGGTAGCGAAGCCCAGATGGAACTCCAGGAGGAGTACAGAGAGAGGCTTCAACACAAACGTGCGATTGAGAGGGGGGAAATATTTGAAGAGCGGGGATCTGAAGTGCCCAAAGATCAGGAAGACCGGAAAGCCGCCCCAATGAATACTCGGGCAGGTTCGGGATCAAGCATGAATCTGTTTGAATGACCGGAGGGCGGTCTGAGCGGGATGGGGATTCTCAACAAAGCGGCGCGTCTGGGGCACGGCGGCGAGGTTAATAGTAGCGTTCCAGACGCTCGGGTGCGTCGGCATCGTACTTTTTCGGGATCCAGTAGGTGTCCGCATCCGGGTCAAGTTTGCGCCGGAGCGGATCCTTCCCGAACAGCCGCATCAGGAGACCGATCGGAATGAACAGGAACACAAAGATCGCCGTCAATAGAACCCGCGTCATGACAAAGCCAAGCAGAATGGCCAATGCCATCCACGGTTTGTAGAGCGGTCGCAGTCGTTTTGGAGCAGCCAGCCCACTGACAAGGAACAGTGCGCCAAGCCCCGCAAGGATGATTTCGCCGGGAATGTCGCGCCAGTAGAGCAGGCCGGCCACAACCAGAAATGCAATCCCGAGTGTGATCCCGAAGGAGCGCAGCTGCCGGGGCCCCGTGTCCAGTAATCGCAGTTCCTCACGCAGCATGCCTCCAGTTCAGGGTTTGTTCAGGCGCAGGGCCTGTTGTACAAGGTTACGAAACAGACCGTAGGCCCCCATTCGCTCTGGATGAAATTGCACGCCAATATGAACCCCGTCGGTGCGCTCAATGGCTTCAATGGTCCCGTCGGTGCTCCGCGCACTCACAATATAGCCGGCGCCCGGGTCGCACACGGCCTGAAAATGCCGGGAATTCACCATATGCGTGTCTAAATCCCAGATCCGTGCCAAGTGGGTGTTCGGGAGAATTTCCAGCGCATGGTCCGGTGCTCCCCGCTGTTCACTGTGCACCAAGGTGCCGGTGACCTGCGTCTCCACATCTGCATAGAGTGTGCCGCCGGCCCGGACGGCGAGTAACTGCATGCCATAGCAAATTCCGAGAATCGGCAGGTTTCGCGCAATGGCCACATCCAGAAGCAGATTGTCTGACTTCCACCGCTTCGGGTTGACGGGGGATAACGGTGCAGGGAGGGAGCCGATCATGTTGGCGGTGATGCCGGGGCCGCCGGGGATGACGAATCCCTGAAGCGGATCACAAACCTGTCTGGCCTCCGCCATGGAGTCCACCAGTGGAAGAAGCATGGGCTGCCCCTGTGCGGCCCTGACCGCGGTGACATAGGTGTGGTCCAGGCGCTGCTGCTGATTCTCAAATGAGGTGGTTATGCCAATGAAAGGGGTCATGGGCGGCGGAGATTACGCAGGGTGATGCGTCCAGACGCGGAGGCATGGCGGCTTCCCCGTCTGCGCAGGGCGACAATCATATGTCCATCGGACTTGAATGTACCGCTCACATGCAGAGTCAACTGTCCGCTGTCGATCAACTCGGTGAGTGCGAATTTGATCGTTCGCCTGCCGGGAGCAGAGGTTGATTTCCCATGGATCAGTCGCACCGAATCCCGGCCGCGGCGCACCGATTCAAGGATCAGCTGCCGCGAAAGCTGCAGCGCTTCGTTGACGGTGCAGCCGTGCAGGTCCAGTTCCGGGCGGATGCCGTCATCCATGAGGCGGGGGCGCATCATGGCGATGGTCGAAAGTAGTCCGCAATCCAGTGGCGGATCTGCTGCCGCACACGCCGGAAGGCAGCAAGCTTGTCGGCATCCGAACCACGGGCTGCACGGGGGTCTTCGAAGCGGCGGTGAAGGTTCCTTCGGGCGGGAACGAAGGGACAGGCCTCCCGCGCACCGTCACAGACCGTCACCACGGTATCCAGATCCATAGACAGGAATTCGCCGACATCTTTGGATGTATGGTTCCGGATGTCAATCCCGATTTCCGCCATAGCGCGGATTGCGAACGGGCTCACACCGCCGGGCTCGGTCCCCGCACTGTAGACTTCATAGTGCTCCCCGTACAACTGGCGCAGCAGCCCTTCGGCCATCTGTGAGCGGGAGGAGTTGTGCGTGCAGACAAACAGCACCGTCGGTTTACTCATTCCTTTTTTTCTCTTTCCATTCAAGATGCACCCGCTGGGTTCCAAAGGTCGTTCCCAGGGATGCGATCACTTCCGAATTTGACTCGATGGCCGTGTTCTCGCTGACAAGTTTCAGCTCACGGCCGTTTTCCTTCACCTTAAAGAAAAGTTTCTTTTCTCCAGGGTTCTTTTTGCATGTCAGAATGAAGTGCCTGAGATCCTCGTCCTTCAGTTGCTCAAAGTCCGGGGTGATGACAATATTGTCCAGAAGGTCTCCCCGGATTGCACTCAGCGGGATGATGCGACGAACAAGGACTTTGGTTACTCCGCCACTATCCTCCAGTTCACCGGAGGCCATCACGAGGGCGCTCTCCTGAAGATAGTCTTTAAACTCCTCGTGTACGGAAGGGAAGCAGACGAGCTCTGCCTGCCCCGTACGATCTTCAATCATGGCCGAGGACATTAAATCCCCTTTACGAGTCTTTCTGGGCTTGACCAGCGTAATGACCCCGCAGACAGAGCGGTAGGGTCGCTCCTCACTCTTTGCTACCAGTTCAGCGATCCCTGCCAGATTGGAATCCGCGGAGGCACGCTGCTCCAGTTCCCAGCCGTCCAGCGGATGCCCCGAAATATAGAAGCCGGCCAGCTCCCGCTCCATCGCAAGTATTTCGGTGTGGGACCATTCATCACACACAGGTAATGTGGGCTCGGCGATTTCGATACTTGCATCATCGTCTGCAAACAGGAACCCCTGCCCCATTGCTTCATCCCGCTTGGCCCGTTCTGCATAATGAATGGCGAGGTCCAGGGCTTCAACGATTTGTGCCCGATGGGTGCCAAATTCGTCCAGCGCCCCCACACGGGCCAGAGAGTCCAGTGATTTCTTGTTGAGGATACGCGTATCCAGGCGTTTTACGAACTCAAAGAGGGTGACTGCCGGTCCCTCTTTGTCCCGGTTGGCGACGATATGGTCCACTGCGGTCTTAGCAACGCCCTTGACCGAGGACAGTCCAAAGTGAATCTTTCCCTCATGGTCAACGGAGAAGTGTTCCCTGCTGTTCTTGACCGAGGGAGGCCTCAGCCGCAGCCCCATATGCCGTGCATCATCCAGAGTTGAGATGAATTTTTTTGAATCTCCAGACACATTGGTCATGACTGCAGCCATGAATTCGGCCGTATGATGCGTTTTCAGGTAGGCCGTATGGTAGGCAATCAGGGAGTAGGCAACGCTGTGACTGTTGTGTACGACGAACTCATTTGCGATGTAGTTATGATCTTCCGCCACGGTGAGATCGTAGGTGTGTGCATAGCCCGCCGGGAGGATGGCCACAATGGTGTCCCAGAGGATCCGTACACCGGCCTCCACGACACCGGTATTTGCTTCCCCGTGCCCCGTCAAAAGCGGGGAAGATTCGGACGCAATCGTAGCGATCTGATCGCCCGCATACAGATTTTCCAGGCGCTGCCAGTCTCGGCGCACGCGGAACCGGTGGGTTGCGGTGGTACGGATCTGTCGTCCATTTTGCGTGACCAGTTCAAAGACCGGCTTGAATCCGTTATAGTAGACCGCCTCCACATCCCGCGGAACCAGATCGCCATCCTGTGTAAGCGCATAGACCTGAACCCCTTCCCAGCCTTCTTCATGGAGTTGACGGACGGGTACCTGTACCCCTGTACGCGCATTGGTGATGAGGGTGGATTCTTCAATGCACTTATTAAATCCGTATCCGGCAAACTTATCCATCATGTCAAAGACTTCGTTGGCAGTTTTTTCGGGGACCCCGCGTTCGACGGCCCCCTTGACGAACCGTTTGCGCTGGGCTTTCATTTCGGTTTTCTTCTTCTTCCCCATGGCGCGGCGCAGGATATCGGCGGCACCCAGCGAATAACCTCCCATCACCTGTGCCATTTGCATGACCTGCTCCTGAAATACGGGGATTCCGTAGGTCGCTTTCAGGACCGGCTCCAGGATTTCATGCGGATATTCAACGGCTTCCTGACCGTGTTTGCGCTTGATATATCTAGGAATCAGGTCCATGGGGCCCGGCCGGTAGAGTGCATTCATGGCGATTAAATCATCCAGGGAGGTGGGCTTCAACTGAACAAGCCATTTACGCATGCCATCCGATTCAAACTGGAAAATGGCGTTCGTCTCTCCCCGCTGGAAGAGTTCAAAGGTTGGCATATCATCCAGCGGCAGCGTGTCTATGTCGGGTGCGCTCCCCCCGCGTTCCTGAATAATTTTGCAGGTGTCATTAATGACGGTCAGTGTGGAAAGTCCAAGAAAGTCCATCTTCAGCAGGCCAAAATTCTCCACCCAATCCCCCGAATACTGGGTGGTCAGAACCTGCTCGTCTTTGTTTTTTGTGGTGGCGACCGGAACATAATCACTGACAATACCGGGCGCAATGATGACCCCCGCCGCATGAACGCCCGTGTGCCGGGCACACCCTTCCAGGACCTGTGAGGCTTTGATCAGGGTTTTGATTTCTTTCTGGTCAGATTTGACCAGTTCCTTGATCTCGTCCACGGTCTTTAATGCCTCGTCCAGACTGGTTCCAAAGGGGATAGATTTTGCCAGTCGGTCCACTTCCTTAAGCGGAATCCTTAGGACCCGCGCCACATCCCGGATGACGGTGCGTGCTCCCATGGTGCCGAAGGTGATAATCTGGCTCACGTTTTGTCGACCATATTTTTTGACCACATAATTAATCACCTTGGCCCGCCCGTGGTCATCAAAATCAATATCAATATCGGGCATGGAAATGCGCTCCGGGTTCAGGAAGCGCTCAAAGAGCAGGTCATATTTGAGGGGGTCAACGTTTGTAATTCCGAGGCAGTAGGCCACCGCACTGCCGGCGGCCGAGCCTCGCCCGGGGCCGACAGATACCCCCATTTCACGGGCTTTGGTGGTAAAATCCTGCACGACCAGAAAATAGCCGGCGTAGCCCATTTCGCGGATGATCCCCAGTTCGGTGAGCAGGCGGGCCTGCACCTCATCCGAGAATTCGGGGTACCGCTTTCGGCCCCGCTCAAACACCATATGCTTCAGGTATTCGTCGGCATTATCTTCAAATTCATCGGGAATCTGAAAATGCGGCATCAGCAGCTTTCCCATCGGCAGATCAAACTGACATTTTTCGGCAATTTCCAGGCTGTTCTCCATCCAGAGGGCCGCCTCGGGTTTGCTACCCAGGGTGACATGCATCTCGTCTGCGGACTTCAGATAGAACTCCTTTTTATCGAAACGAAGACGCTGCGGATCATTGAGATCCTTTCCGGTCTGGAGGCAGAGGAGGATGTCCTGGGCAAACGCGTCCTCCTTCATCACATAGTGGACATCGTTGGTGGCAACCACCTTCAGATTGAATTCAGCGGCCCATTTCAGGAGCGTCTCATTGACCAGCGCCTGCTCCTCAATCCCGTGATCCTGAATCTCCACATAGTAATCCTCGGTGCCGAACAGATCGATATATTTTTTCAGCCATCTGCGTGCTTCCTCCAGATCGCCGTTGATGATCGCCTGAGGGACTTGTCCCTGAATGCAGCAGGTGGAGGCAACGAGGCCCTCGTGATATTTTGTAAGAAGGTCAAAATCAATGCGGGGTTTGAAATAAAATCCATCCAGAAAGGACAGGGAGGATAATTTGATCAGGTTGCGGTAGCCCACCTCATTTTTGGCCCAGAGGATCTGATGGTACCGTACCCGGTCTTTCCGTTCCTGCATCGGGCTTGCGCAAAGATAGAATTCGCAGCCGATGACCGGCCGGATACCGTTTTGTTTCGAAATGAAGTGAAATTCCGGCACCCCGTACAGGTTGCCGTGATCCGAAATGCCCAGAGCATCCATACCGAGCTTTTTTGCCTGCCCGACGAGGGAGTCAATTCGCGCAGCGCCATCGAGCAGGGAGTAGGAGGTATGGCAGTGTAAGTGACAGAATTCAGACATGCAGTTGTGGAAGTATTGAGGACAAAGGCGTGCAGGCGAAGATAGACAGTTCCAGACTTACCCCGCCCGTACAGGTGCTGGATTCAGGGGCATCGCAGGGTGGCATGCAGTGAATCTTTCCGTATCGGAACGTTGTCCGGGCCTCCGGGAACCGCCCTTCCTCTGAACCGGTAATTTCAGACTGGAAAATTAAAAATCCAGGATGATAAGTAAGGAGGCAGATGTCCCGACTGTTCACACCCTGAATGCAATCGGGACATCTGTCTGTATTATGGCTGTGCAAGATCAAAGCGATCTAGGTTCATGACCTTTGTCCATGCCGCCGCAAATGTTTGGACAAAGAGTTCGTCGGCATCCTCACAGGCAAATGCCTCCGCAATGGCACGCAGCTGTGAATTGGAGCCAAAAATCAGGTCAACGGCCGAGCCGGTCCATTTTAACGTTCCGGTCTGGCAGTCACGTCCCTCAAAGATGCCACAACTGGAGGTGGAGCGGGTCCATGAGATATCCATATCCAGCAGATTCACGAAAAAGTCGCGGGTGAGCAGGCCCGGCCGATCTGTGAATACGCCCAGATCCGACGCATCAAAATTCGCATGGAGCACCCGCAATCCCCCGACCAGTACGGTCATCTCAACCGGAGTCAGAGTCAGCATGGCGGCCCGGTCCACCAGCAGTTCTTCTGCGGACCGGGATCGTCCCGGCTTGATGTAGTTGCGGAATCCGTCTGCAACCGGCTCCAGCACGGCGAACGAGTCCTGATCCGTGGCATCCTGTGTGGCATCGGTGCGGCCTGCCGAGAAAGGGATCTCAAGGTCGTGTCCGGCCCGCTTTGCCGCTTCCTCGACGGCGGCGCAGCCTCCCAGCACAATCACATCTGCGAGGGAAACCTCTTTATGGTGCTCCGCCGAGAATTCCGACTGGACCTGCTGCAGAGTATCCAGGACTTTTCCAAGCCGGGCGGGATGGTTGACCTCCCAGTTGCGCTGTGGTGCCAGGCGAAGGCGCCCCCCATTCGCTCCGCCGCGCTTGTCGGTCCCCCGAAAGGTGGACGCTGCCGCCCAGGCGGTCCTGACCAGTTCCGAAGTCGTCAGTCCTGATTCAAGGATGCGTCCCTTCAGCAGATCAATCTCCCGGGCATCTATCAGTTCGTGACGGGCTTCCGGCACGGGATCCTGCCACCGCAGCGGCTCGTCTGGAACTTCCGGTCCAAGGTAGCGGCTGATGGGCCCCATGTCCCGGTGGGTCAACTTGAACCATGCGCGTGCGAAGGCATCCGCGAATTCATCCGGGTTTTCATGGAATCGTTTCGAGATGGGAGCATAGACCGGATCCACACGAAGCGCCAGATCAGTGGTCAGCATCATGGGTGCATGGCTTCTGGACGGATCATGTGCATCGGGTACGGTCCCGTTTGCGGAGGCATCCACCGGTGTCCACTGCATGGCGCCGCCGGGGCCTTTGACGGGCTCCCATTCGTATTCGAACAGGTTATCAAAGAAGTTACTGTCCCATTTTGCGGGGGCGGTCGTCCATGCCCCTTCCAGTCCGCTGGTAATCGTGTCCGCCCCTTTGCCTGCTCCGAACTGGTTTTTCCAGCCCAGTCCCTGCTCCTCCATAGAAGCGCCTTCCGGTTCAGGGCCCACATACTTGCCGGCCGGTGCCGCGCCGTGTGCCTTCCCGAATGTATGCCCGCCGGCAATGAGGGCGACGGTTTCCTCGTCGTTCATGGCCATACGTGCGAATGTCTCCCGAATATCCACGGCGGCGGCCGCGGGATCAGGTTTGCCGTTGGGGCCTTCGGGGTTCACATAAATGAGTCCCATCTGAACGGCCCCCAGCGGATGCTCCAGATCACGGACACCGGAGTAGCGTTCATCGCCGAGCCAGGTGGTTTCGGATCCCCAGTAGATATCTTCTTCGGGCTCCCATACATCTTCACGCCCACCGGCGAACCCGAAAGTTTTCAGTCCCATCGATTCCAGTGCACAGTTGCCGGTCAGGATCATGAGGTCGGCCCACGAGAGCCGCCGCCCATACTTTTGTTTGATCGGCCAGAGCAGCCGGCGCGCCTTGTCCAGGTTTGCATTATCCGGCCAGCTGTTGAGCGGGGCAAAGCGGAGCGTGCCGCTGGATGCCCCCCCGCGTCCATCTCCAATGCGGTAGGTGCCCGCGCTGTGCCAGGCCATGCGGATAAATAAGGGGCCATAGTGGCCGTAGTCGGCCGGCCACCAGTCCTGCGATCTGGTCATTGCGGCATAGATATCCTCCTTCAGTTCATTCAGATTCAGCTTGCCGAATTCCCGGGCATAATTGAAGTCTTTGCCAAACGGGTTCAGTTGAGGCGGATTCTGGGTAAGGATTTTCAGGTTTAACTGGTTTGGCCACCAGTCCAGATTGGAATAACTTTTTGGTGTCGTGCGGGGTTTGCCTGCCACCGGGCAGCAGCCTTCGTTGCTCATTGAAAATGTATTGGTTGATAAGATTTGGATGAACCAGAGACAAGGGAAACCCGCAAGTATACGACGGGTTTCTGAATCCCTGAGAACGGTAGTAAAGCACAGTCTGTGCTGATACAATAAGATACGAAGTCTGCGGAACATAACCGGCTCAAGGCTGACTCCAATTGCACGATCTGCGCGGAAGAGGATCCATGGATTTAGGCAGGCACGAGTTATATCCGCCGGGGAATGGATCACATCAATCCATGATTTCTTCCGTTTTCCCTTTCGCGCCGGGTATGGAAACCCTTCGATGTCGTATCTTCGGGTACTGGACAAAAATTTTCTGGCTATGAAATTCCTACGCGGCTTCCTGATTCCTCTGATTACGCTCACCTTGATCGCAGGCTGTTCATCCATGCGCAAGTCTGCCCCTGCCGTGGCAGACAAGCCTGCGGAATCAGAAAGCAAAAAGGAGGATGATTCCAAAAAATACAGCGATATAATCACCGAGGATGCGGTGACGGACGAAGGACTGTTCAAGGTGCATCAGATTGAAGAAAAGCTGTACTTCGAGATTCCCGACTCCCTTCTGGACACGGAAATGCTTCTGGTGACACGTCAGGCGGCAACCATGAACAACATGGGGTACGGAGGCATGAAGACGAGTACCCAGGTACTCCGCTGGCAGAAACAGGCCAAGAAGATTATGCTGCGTATTGTATCCTATGAGAATGTTGCGGACGAGGATGAGCCGATCTACAATGCGGTTCGCAACTCAAACTTTGAGCCGATTCTGCGCTCATTTGATATTGAGACGCTGAACGAGGATTCCACCGCAAATGTGATTGAGGTCACGGACCTGTTCACATCGGATGTCCCGTCGCTCGGATTGCCCTCATTCCGGCGGGAGCAGTACCGGGTGCGCCGTCTGGATTCGGATCGGACCTATATTGTTTCGGCGAAGAGTTATCCGCTGAATGTTGAGGTCAGGCATGTGCTGAGTTATGATGCGGCGGAGCCGCCCTCCAATTCGGCGGCGGGAACGGTTTCGGTTGAGATGAACCAGTCCATGATCCTTTTGCCGCAGGATCCGATGCAGCCCAGACTCTGCGATCAGCGCGTAGGTTTTTTCAGCGTGACCATGACCGATTATGGCCGGGATGCACAGAAGGCGGAGCAGCGGTGCTATATCACACGGTGGCGGCTTGAGCCCAAAGATCCCGAAGCGTATGCACGGGGCGAGTTGAGCGAGCCCGTCAAGCCGATTGTCTACTACATTGATCCGGCCACGCCAATGAAATGGCGGCCCTACCTGAAGCAGGGGGTGGAAGACTGGAATCAGGCCTTTGAGGTCGCGGGATTTAAGAATGCCATTATGGCGAAAGACCCGCCGACGGAGGAAGAAGATCCGGAGTTCAGCCCCGAGGATGTGCGCTACTCCGTAATCCGCTATTTCTCTTCGGACATACAGAATGCGTTCGGTCCGCATGTTCATGATCCGCGTACCGGCGAGATTCTGGAGAGCGACATTGGCTGGTATCACAATGTGATGAACCTGCTTCGGAACTGGTTCTTTGTTCAGACCGCTGCGGTCAACCCTGATGCCCGTTCGGTGAAGTTCAGGGATGAGGTGATGGGACGGCTGATCCGGTTTGTATCGGCCCATGAGGTCGGGCACACGATTGGGCTGCCCCATAACTGGGGATCCAGTGCAGCTTACCCGGTGGATTCGCTGCGCTCACCTGTATTCACGGACACCCATGGAACGGCTCCTTCCATCATGGATTATGCCCGGTTCAACTATGTGGCGCAGCCGGGGGATGGGGTGACGAATCTGATGCCGGATGTGGGGATTTATGATAAGTGGTCTGTGCAGTGGGGATACACGGTGATCCCGGATGCCGCATCCGCGGATGAGGAGCGCGAAACCCTGAATGAGTGGGTGGTTGAGCGTGCAGGGGATCCTCTATATTTCTACGGCCGCCAGGGGCCGCGTGTAGATCCGAGGTCGCAGAATGAGGATCTGGGCGATGATGCGGTCAAAGCGAGTGATTATGGAATTGCAAACCTGAAGGTGATCCTGGAGGACCTGATTGACTGGACGGCGGAGGATGCCAAGGATTATGGGGATCTGAATGAACTCTACAGTCAGATTGCTGTCCAGTGGAACCGCTACATTGGCCATGTGGCTGCGAATGTAGGGGGGCATCATGAGAATTTTAAAACCTATGATCAGGATGGGGTCGTCTATACGCCGGTGTCGGTTGAGGTCCAGCGTGATGCAATGGACTGGCTCACCAGGGAGGCATTTGCAACTCCCAACTGGATCCTGAACAATGATATCCTTCGCCGGATTGAGGGCGTTGGCGCTATGGATCGTGTCCGCCGTTATCAGGTTGGTGCGGTGAATACGCTTCTGAATCCGATCCGTATTGGACGGCTGATGGAGACGGAAGCCCTGGCGAATGGGGCGGAGGTCTATACCTTTTCGGAACTTATGAGTGATTTGCGGGACGGAATCTGGACGGAGCTGCCGAGGGCTTCGGCGATCGGCCCGTTCCGGCGTAACCTGCAGCGGGGACATCTGGAGCGTCTTGAGTATCTGATGATCGAGGAGGCCGCGCCGGTGCCGTCGTTCTTTGCCAGTTTCGGGATGGCTCCCGTTGATGTAAGTCAGTCGGATATCCGCGCGTATGTGCGCGGGGAACTCAAGTCCCTGAAGACCGCGGTTGACCGGGCCGCCAGACGGACCGGTGACCGGATGACCCGGCTTCATCTGGAAGATGTCAGTGTCCGTATTGAAGACATTCTTGACGGCGAAGACTAGGTTTTTCAGTTTGTAGCGGGATTACGCATGCTGCGGTGTGCGTATTCCTGATGATGTGGGGAAAATCACTTCACTGCGTGTGGACGGTCCGGGTTGTGCTTGTCCGGTATCGGATCTGGCGGGGTCCCATTGGTACGGATGTGCCTCGTAGATGAGGATCGGATGCCCAAAATTCTTCGGGGGTTGGATTTCTTCGGTGTTCTGGATTCGAGGGCACAGCAGTTGCCCGGAGAGGCTGTGCCTGTGGACGGTTTGAGTCTATTCGTTCCATCAGGAATCCTGATTTGAGTGAAGTTTACGGGTCATTAACGGTCTTCCTATCCGGTCAGCACACCGCAAATTGCCCTCATCACGGTGTCTAGACACACGGTAAGCTATTGCTATTGAGATTCGGATTTACGGGCTCCTGTGTGGATGATCTGGATTGCTGTGAGATAGTTTGAGTTTTCCCGCTGCTCTGTTTCCTGCATTTACACGAACGATACTCCATAGGTACGCAGTTGCAATCCGCCTTTATTGCCTTCGGCCGTGCCAGCGTATCGGGCGGTCCAGTTAATTGGCGCGGAACATCAAGGATAGCTGGCTCCGTGTTGGTGAAAATAGAATTCAGAGAAGGAAGCACAGCCAAGTCAACCGGGGAGAGTCCGTCTGAATGGTATTCCTCAGGAAAAGAGGAAGCGCCTTATATTACAGATCAACATGCCATCTGTTTCGACGAAAAGGATACTCTCCGTGCGTGGAAGCAGAGATGATCAGCAATTCTGAAATAGAAGATATGACCGGTACAATGGACTCAAAAGATCCGAACCTCGAAAAGATAAAGTTTACGATTGGCACCTGGAATATGGACCATTGGAAGCGGACGAGAGAACAGCGGGAAAAGGGATGGGAATATATGCGGACGGAATCCAAAGCGGATGTGATGCTTCTTCAGGAGAGTGTTGCTGCACCGGGTTTGAACCGAAGCCAGTTTGTGTATCGTGAGATTTCGGGGCATTGCCCGTGGGGGTCCAGTGTGGTTGCGTTTAACGAGGACATGAATGTTCAGGAGATTGATGCGGTGCGCACGCGTTACGGGGCTAAGCGGTTTAGCATGTTGGGGACATTTCCAGGCGCGGTGATCGTTACACAGGTTGAAGTTCCAGGAATTGGCCCGATCACCTGTGTAAGTGTTTATGGTCTTATAAATGTCTATGCGCAAACAACGATACTCCGGGTCATTGCCGATTTGATTCCTCTGTTTGATTCCCGGTTTGGCAGCCGGGTAGTGTTAGGAGGTGATCTCAATATCAGCAGTGCCTGTAACAGGGACAGATTACACGAGCCGGAACAAATTCGTTACAGGGCCATTCTCAATGCGGTAGAGTCTCTGGGGTTAATAAATCTTGCCAAAACTGCTGAAGACCGGCCAAAGTCAGTACTGAATTGCCCCTGTACCGAAGATAAGTGTTATGAAATTCCAACTTACCGCGGCGGACAACTTGACTGGATTTTTGCCACACCTGAGCTTGCCCGCAGGTGTACGCGCCTGCGCGTTGACCACGATGCGGTCTATAAATTAGAGTTAAGTGACCATGCGCCACTGATTGCAGAGTTTGAAATCCCCCCAACCGTGCCGGATCGGATTTGGGATCCGGATGCATTCGTTGAAGAGATGAAGTTCATTGCGGGCCCGGAAGCTGCCCGGATTGCCGAAGATCTGATCGACTGGGCAGTTCGTAAGCATGGCAAACTCCAATCCCCCGTGCACCGGGTGTCTTATGATCGCTTACCGACAGGGATGGCGAGTGGCAAATTGAAGATCTGGTTCCAGTTGGATATCGTTCCCCGGGAAATCATTCAATGGACCTTCAGTATTCTCGCTGACGGCGAGATCGAAATCAATTTTCAATGGATGATTGCGCCATACGACGCTTTGGAGGTCAAGGAAAAACTGTGGAATGCGCTCAATCAGATTGAGGGGGTATCTCTTCAAAAGAATCTCACAGGCCGCCCGAGATTTCGAATCGGAGCGCTTGCGGAACCGGATCGGCTGGAACAGTTCACGAAGGTGTTTTCGGACATGATTGATACCACCTTGCGTCGCAGAAATGTGGTCAAATAGTTGCATTGGTACGATTGCTCTGATACAGGTAACAGGAATAGAACGAACCTGCAGGGAGGAAGTGTCCCTTGCTTTCGCCTACAGATCCACGGATTTTGGATCAAGGACTGACGATTGTGGTTCTGTGGGTCTGAGGATCGTGAGATTTTTTCTATCAAGCGTATTGTTATGTGATAGACGCTATTCTCAGCTTCGGTGACCAAACCCAGCATGGTGCATCTCCCCGTGCATCTATAGAGTACTTGGGGTTGGTGTAATATTTCCTGAGTTTTTCCAAATTGACACCGATTCTGGAAAACAAAAAGGAGTCATTGGGGTAGATCTTGCTAACGACCCAGTGCTTAATCCTTTGCGACCATGATGATCCTTACCGATAAACAGTACGGAGGCACGGCGGATATGCTTGCCAAATTCAGGACGACATTGTCTGGTGTGAAAGAGAGTAACAGCGGAGAGCAATGGCACCGAGATCTAATAATTGATGCGCTGCAAGCCCAAATCTCCGAACTTGAAAAAGACATGAAAAGCTATCAACTACTAAAATCAGGGGAGCTTACTGTGAGGAAGCCAAAATCAATCAAAACTCTTTCCATGGCCATCATTCAGGCCAGAATAGCAAGTGGAATGAGTCAGGCAGAATTGGCTAAAACGCTGGGCATAGAAGAAATGAAATTACGACGTTATGAAGCGTATGATTATATCGGGACCAATTTAGCTACCCTTATCAAGGTTGCCCACATTCTGAATGTTAACACTACTGAGTTATTTGAGAGGGAATCCTCCTCTCAGGGCATTTTCCATCCTGCGTGGAAAAACATAGATGCAGTTCCCTGGGACAAATTTCCGGCTAGAGAAATGATCAGGCGTAAGTGGTTTGATGATCCCGGTGATGAAAATTTGACAAAGGTAACCAAAGCATATTTCCTGAAAGTAGCGGAGACTCATTTTGAATTAGTGCTTTCCCGAAAGAGCAGGTATGGTGTGACATCTTCGGACGAATATGCTTTAATAGCATGGCAGGTACGGATACTTGAACGGGCATGTGCATGGATAGAAAAATGGAAACTGCCGGAATTTGTCCTGGATCGCAGTTGGCTTCCCGAACTCATTGCACTTACCGGGCGACCAGATGGCCTACTTGAAGCACGCAGATTGCTGTCCAGTAAAGGTATTGCCCTTATAGCAGAAAAGCATCTGCCAGGGACCTATCTCGACGGCGCAGTAATGTTTTCTCCAACGGATCATCCCGTAATTGGGTTAACGCTGCGCTCTGATCGAGTCGATGAATTTTGGTTTGTGCTCTTTCACGAATTAGGCCATTTATTTCTGCATCTTTTTGGAGGCATGCGCTATGACTTCTTTGACGAATCTCTTGATGACATCACTATACGTGGAGACAAGATTGAACAAGAAGCAGACGAATTTGCATTCAATGCATTAATTCCTGAAGATCAGTGGGAGCAGTGCCTTTCTCGCTTCTCATTGTCTGAACAGGCAGTTCAACTTGACGCAGAAAGACTCAAGGTTGACGAAAGTATATTAGCCGGTCGAATTCGTAAAGAGCAAGGCAATTCCACGATTCTTGATGGGCTTATTCGATCTGGTGTTCGAGAGCAGCTTCTGGTATAAAAAATGATTTTAGTGAAGACAGATACGTACCGGTATTGAGTTGGAGGCAGGGGGAATATATGGCACTTTACTGCCTCACATCATAAGTCCAGAAAAAGACTGTAACTCTAATCTTTATTCCACCGATTGAGTTTGATTTTGAGACGAGGAGGAGCATGTTCGTCCGTTTATTGATCGTTATAAGAAACGATGGAGTAAGCACCCAGACTGGATAGGGCTGCATAGCATAATTGCAGAGGGTAGAATGAATGACGGGACTCATGTTCTTGACTACATTCTTGATGGGCTAAGATCCAATCATGCATGTGCTATGCCAGTATTAACATCGGAAAGTGACACAGACACTATTGCGGCCGCAGCCAGAGCAATTGTCCGAGACAGATATGGTGTTGCACTGCGTATACGGCTTGAGAACTTAATGGCCGAAGATTTTGAAATAGAAGCAGTGAAGTTGGCAGAGAAGCTCTCAAGACCACTCGATGAGATTGATCTAATCATTGATATCAGAGCACCGAATTTCGAGCCCTATCAGGACTTCGCTAATGCGTTAATTGCGCGAATGAAAAGTTTCCGAACTCTTTCGGAGTATCGGAATCTGATATTAGTCTCCTCGGCTATTCCTGACAGTTTTGGAAATATTGAAAAGGGGAATAGTGAAATTCCACGTCATGATTGGCTGTTCTACAAGGTTGTGATTGACTCTTTATCTCATGAGATGCGTCGCCTGGTCTATGGAGACTACTTATCTACACCCGCCTTGCATCCCTATTGTCTAATAATTCGTCAATTCCTTTTTTGACTTCTGCAATAGTCATCCGGTCAACCCATACAAATTCACCATCCAACTCAAATGAAGCAGTGTACCGTGGAAGATACTCAGCCTTATCCCTTTCTGTAAACTTGCCAATTCTAATCCCACGGTAAGTTTCTTCAGGTGGATAACCGCCCAACCCATACCCAGTAATAAATGGTGGGCCATATGTGCCCATTAAGAATTCATCAACCTGAATTTTCAGGTCAATAAGTGATCTATCATCTACTGCTGTCACCCTGAAGTCTTTGTATGGGGCTTTGCTTTCAATCATAGACTCCATGGCAGGTCCACGTGCAGTAACTGCAATAAACTTTGGTTTTCCATTCTTCTTCTTATGGACATAAATATCCTCTGAAGAATATGCCTGAAGTTTCTTGTAATCCTTAGGGTTTAGTTTTGATGCCATTAGCTTACCATTCTTAATAATCCATAGGGAATCTTTTTGATCACCTTTATGTTTTTGCCTTGCCCGATGACCTCATTGGCCATTGACCTTTCTTTGTCAAAAGGATAAAAGTTGAAGTTTTCCTTTTCCTTTCTCACCTTCATTACCAACTGCATAAAGTCCAGTTCAAGTTTAACAACTGCCAATTTCCAAGAAACATCATCTACATCCCTGGGCTTATTAAGTCTTTTCATCTGCCAGAAATCATACCTAGAGTAAGTAGCCTTGATAAGACTACCATATTCAGGATGAGTTAAGTGTATGATGCATTTAGGTTCCATGCCTATAACATACAACAATCAAACGACAATATCAAGGGGTTCTTGAGTTGTATACAATAATTCCTTAGGCATATCCTTTACAATAATAGCATCCTTCATCCCCCGCAAAGTCATTGTTGCCAATGCCCTGTCCCTGTCCAAAGGATAATAAGTAGCACGGGGTGAGGAGAACGCAATCACATCTTTTGATTGCTGCAGATCAAACTCTATCTTTGCTTACATTACCAAGTACTTCCATATAAAGTCAGGAAACCGTGTAGGCCTCCGCAAAACCCTAAGGCTCCAGTTTCTTTTCTTGCTATATGAAGCACGGACAACCTTTACCAGGTCAGACTGAAACTCAACCTGAATATCCATTATGCACTCTGCTGCCATCCTTATCTACCAAGCAATTCTTTGTATACCCACATGAAATACTCTATGTCATCAATGATGAGAATCTTCCCACGAAACCCATGCCCTGCAAATAAAGATGCTATTCCCATGGTTTGCACTTCTGTTGAACCCCAGTATTTTTTGTTCCCATCTTTACAATTGTTCACCCTGAATTTAAGGTTTTGGACATGCGAATGATTAAGCCACCAGGTAAAATCGTATACACTACGCCTAAAACCTTGGCCATCTGCAAAAGTGGTTCGTTTCTCGGTCATCCTGAACAAATGGTTGATCATTGTAAGACCGTAGTGGAGAATCCCCAATTCCAGTTCCGGGGGGCCGAATTCTCTTATGGTGACCAATATAGTTCAGGAAAAGTAAATCAAACTAACCTAACCCGCTGGAAGACCGTTACGATTAATCATCATATTTCAACGGTGGTAGATCAACTCTCCAATGCTCTCGATTCACCATAGCAATTTTAATCAGTCTGGTTAATTCATCTTCAGACACTTTTTCAACTAGTAGCTTGTATAGTTTGGTGCGGGACGCGCGAAGACTCGCTGGGCGAGTGTCATAGTTTGAAAGAATATCTATAACTTCGCTGCGCCACAGGAGGTGTGCAAGAATGAATGGATCTACAGAAGGATTTCTCTCAGCCCTTCGCACATCTCTCAGAACAATCTGACCTCTTAAATCAACCTGGACCTCCTTCAGACCACACCATGCGGGTATCATTTCGATGGTGGACTTTAAGTGCTTAGTTGCCACAATCAATGTTAGTCTATGTAATGCTTGGGCATAAATCTTCATTTGGCCTTTTAATCGATCAAGGCGGTCTCGCTCGCTTTTGATTTCGTACCCATGAAATTCATCACCTATCACGGTTACATCCACGCGTCTCTTTGCGTGAGCCAGCCCAAGTTCGTGAATCACTAACTCGCCAGTATCATTAGTGTGTATTCCTGAGCATCCCCCAAATAAGATGTTCCGGATACCAGGATCAAGAATGCTTGAAGTTTGAATCACTTGATTGAGCGCAGGTTAAAACTGGAAGTAAGAACTTCTAATTGCAGGGGGCAGTGTGTTGAATTTGAGTGCTCAGAAAAAAACTTGGATAGTAAAAGAGCGAAGCCGCATTCCAACTTCAATCAGTTATTTTTACGGTTGAATTTCATTGCATGGCCTAGTCCAATTCCAATATCCATACCAAGGAAGTCATTCCTCTTCTATTTGATGAACAGAGATATACCCATATCGTCTGTACTACCAGCGTTTCAAGGGGGATGCACGAAATGATCTTCCCAACGAGGTCATCCAGGTCTCAGTAGACTGAATATTTCTCTTGCGAGGATATGTCTATCCACGGGGATGATATTTTGGCCCGCAGGCATACTAGCACATAGCGACATTCGCTGTACGGGATAAAGATTCCATTATACAGAAGCAGTTGCATTCGCGTCTTTGGCTGGACTCTATCGTGAGAGTCTCGTCCAGCACAAGTTACTCATCCGACCCACAATATACCGAAAATTAAGTTAAGTTGGCCTCATTCTGCTACGATTACGATGGCCTTTTTTTTTGAGCCCATAAAATGGATCATTTACCGTCAGTGTAGATTCAGATTGAATTTGCCATTTGGCTCGGCCCAATTTCCGCTGCTATTTTGTGGGGTATGGGTCGGGGCATTTCGGCGGAGAAACTCTTGCGGAAACCCGGCATGCTCTCTTAGGGAGTACAAACAATCTACGTACGATCAAGTGTCCTAATATTCTTTGCAAATCAAAGCCCGCTACTCCCGGTCCAGGTCAAATGAGGTCAAGATATGAAGAGTGTAAGTCTGATGTTTTTCTGTCGGATGCTTTACGCGCACAAGAGATCTTCAGTGATGAAGAGTCCTGCGGTGACGCTCATGGTCGCATCCGTCACGCGTTGGAGATTCTTTGCTTGATGAATCTGTTGCGGGGGCTCGCAAAAACCGAGAAGGGGCAAGCTGCTTTGGGGAACATCGCATTTGTACTTGATGGGCCGCTGGCCGCTTTTGGTACAATCGCTGTACTGCAGGCGGGAATTCTTCGGGAACTGAGAAGAATCGAAAAGTTGCTATGGCCGAACCACCTTCTGGTGATGTCTGCCGTTAAGATGGGATCTTTTGTACAGTACTTCGCAGAATTGGATGAAGCTCCAGAACCAAATTCCCGGATTCCATTGGACACGGCATTCCTTCCTGATGATGCCTACATCCGGGAGAATATCGTTCCAGGGGCTACAAACCAACCGTGGGGTAAGATCACCTATTTTGGGAGACCACTAATAGTTAAGACCCATGACGGCCAGAGATTGTTTCTCAATCTTGTACAGCCGGAGGCTGATCCTCCTCTAACCAATGCTTCCTCTCCAGTTGTGCTGAATGAAGCTATTGCCATAGCAGAGCACCTTGGTATAGGGCGCAATGAGTTTCTTCCGCTTCGGCGAGCCCATGCGAAGGCAGCTATTCCGCTTCGGATAGGTAAAGCTATCATTGAGAGCTTAGCAAGAGCAAAATGACTACCCACGGAATCTCTAGACTTCCTTGGCCAGCGAGCACTGCAGAACATAGATGGTATGGCCTTGGACGTTATTATGCAATGTTTCCAGCTCCATTTGTCACAAATGCACTCACAGAATTCACATGCCCTGATGATATGGTGATGGATCCCTTCTCGGGTAGGGGGAATGCACCATTCTTGGCTGCGGCCATGGGAAGACCGTCCATTTCGATAGATATTCTTCCCATTGCATGGCTATTTACCGTGGCTAAACTTAAACCGTCACAGAATGCAGACGATGTGCTCTCTCGTCTTCAAGATATACGACGGGCTGTGCGGCCTCATGATTGTAGGGCCAGAAGCGAATTTGAGAAAATGGCTTGGTCTTCAATCATTCGTGGTTTTCTCCGTGCAGCCCGCCGAGAATTAAATTGGAAAGAGTCCAGCGTAGATCAAACCCTGATGGCATTTATTGCCCTTCATATGCAGGACAGTACTCCAAGCGGCCTGTCCAATCGACTTTCTCCTACCGTCGCCCACTCGCCATCATATGCCGTGCAATGGTGGGCGAAGCAAGGATTGCTGGATCCACCTCAGACGGACCCAGTAGCTTTTCTCACTAAACGGATTCAACGAAGATATGCTTTCGGAGTCCCCAATCTTGCTTACTCTACGACTAAACTGGGTGATGCCAGAACAGAATTAGAGGTGATGTCCAGCCAGAGTGTCAGGTTGCTTATTACATCCCCGCCGTATCATGGTGTGACGGACTATTGGAATGACCAATGGATTCGTTTATGGCTCCTTGGAGCAGATATGCACAAGGACTGGAAGCGTACGCAGAAACACTCTCATCTAGGCAGCTACCGTGAATTGATAGAAGGTGTCTTCGCACAAGCGAAGAGACATGTTCGTGAAGATGGCGTGGTTATTGTCCGTTGCGGTGATAAACCAACCACGGCCGATACCTGTAGGGAAGCAATCAAGTCCATGTGGCCCAGATGGGAGATTTTTGAACGACGAAGCGAAGTCACCAGACGTGGAAAGGCAAGCGGTTATGGTCACGAGAGCAAGACGATCTATGAAGTGGATATTATTTCCGCCCCAGAAGAACTTTCCGACAGGGCCCGGTCATGGGCTGTAAATCCCGCGCTCTAATCATAGGAACCTGTCACAACCATCCGCTTATTCATCGGACGTTTAAGTACCGGTATATCGGAATCCAAGTATATCATTCGAGGTTCTTACAAAAATAATAATCCAGACTAAAAAGCACTCTTGGGTGTACTCAGGTGAACAAAAACCATCAAAATTAAGGGTTTTGCTAGAGGCTTATTGGAGTTCCTTGTAGATACTCTGCGCTACAGGTCACCGATGCTCAAAATAACACTGCAGGATCGGGGCGGATATTGATTATGCCAGCGGTCACTCTGGACTCATAGGTTTGGATGGTATTGATTTAGCCGTTTCGCAGAAGCGGGGAAATCAAGAATCCTTGAACATTTTTCTCATCCCTTTGACGAATATCGGGAGATTTCGGGCCAGAAAGAAGATCGCTACCGCCGGAGCCAGAAATTCCAACCTCCCCTTTTCCAGTGAAAGCCTGTACAGTTCCGTAATGATCTCAATCGTACTATCTTCCCGTGGTCTTACGATATCAATCAGGAAAACAATCCCAAGGGCAACGATAATGACCTTTTTAGCTAAACTGTAGAGGGTGTCACTCCAGTGCTGGACCTTTTCATGCTGATCTGCTTGTGGTTTGTATTCAGGATTCGCCCTAACTTCAGAAGCTGTATCTTGAAGAAGCGCTCCAGATGTTTTTTTCTCTTCAGGTTGTTCGTTGCGGGGGTCATCCATCGTTTCTTTGGGTCTCCTCTTTGTTTATTAGTTCCAAGAAATGCTCATAGATTAAAGCATCATCTATCTCCGCTTTATAGCCATGTTTCCTGACAGTTTCAAACCATGGAGTGCCTGGTTTGTGCGTCAGTGCCACCATTTCATTCGGTGGTAATGACTTATAACGCCTCCAGACAATCCCCATCAGTTTACGAAGGGCCGTACCTTCTGCAAGGTTCCAACTGAAAAAATTATTTTTATCATAGTCATATTCCAAGATTTTTTCGTTCACCGGCTTACTGCCATATCGTTTTAATTGGTGATACAAGGACGGAATAACAGGTCCAAATTGCCAAGCCTCAATGCGATCATAGAATAATTTTACGTTAGTATAGCCCATCACCCTTCCGTAAGCAAAGTATACCAGTTTCTGCATAGACAGGTTGGTAAGTTTGATTTTATCTTTTCTGGACTGCTCAATAAAATAATTGGCGATAGCACTGACATCGGTGAACGGGTCAATCTTTTCCTTGTGTTCAGGAGAAGAATGGGCAGTATTTGGCATGACATCTGACATTTTCCTATAAAGGTCTGCTTGCAAAATCCAGGTTCATATTCAAGGATTGTATCAATGACTGGCAAGTCTGCTCGTTGATCTCAAGGTATTGGACAATAAGCACACGGATATGCCGGTAACATACCCAAAGATAAGGGCTGGAGTTTTACCGTGTGTCCCCGTACCAATATCGTCCTGAGCGGGGGCAATTCGTTCTGCCAATAGATCCAACATGATTCGGTTGCCATTCACGGATAGATTGAATGCTATTTGTAACCAATCATCATCGCACAAAGCACAGAGATGCTTTTCCTTTAAGCGAAGCTTCCAGGATGACCATTCCTGTCGTAAGACTGATCATGCCAGAGAAGTTCTTGGTAACAATCGCATCCGCAAGGGAAGGTGGTATCCATGAATTGCTGATTGGAGGAAATAGCATGAACTACAAATTTGCATGTTGTGTGATCAACCACAATCATACAGACTTACGCATCACTGGATCTATCGTTCCGCCTCATGCGGCAGAGTGAATCGTCATCATAACATAAGGGAGGCTTCCGGCGGGTCCCCGTCCAGCAGTGCAAATACCAACTTCCGGCTGGTGGGCAGTCACCATCTGAACGAGCACGGATAGGGTGACCCACCCATCAAGAACCCGAAATCTTCCAGTTATGGCGCATCCATGAGGTGTTCTGTAGGGGGTGCTCCGAGGATATGCAGCAGTATCCGATCCCCCATTCACCCAATCCCCTCTCGGGGATGCCATTTTGCCTCCAGAGGCCTCATTTTTGAGCATAAATCAGGCCGGTAAAAATTTTTTCAGGTATGCAAGCGCTTCCATTGAAACCAACTTCCAAAACATCGTAAACGGGGGCTCATTAATCTTCTTAATCTCATGATTCTCAAAAAAATCAGTCCCAAAGGACGCTCGGTGCGTGTCACCTTCGAACTCCCTCTGGAGGAAGCCCAGTACAGTGCCAACATTGTTGGAAGTTTCAATGACTGGGATACGACAGAGCATCCGATGAAACGGAATGATCGCAAAGGTGTCTGGACCAAGGCGCTCTCGTTCAAGCCGGGTACCCAGATCGAATTCCGCTACTTTATTGACGGCCATAAATGGCACAATGAGCCGCAGGCCGACGCGTATGCACCGAATCCGCACTATTCCGATAACAGCGTGCTGGCACTTTAGCCAAACAGGAACAGGACGACGTAGACGGCGGCAATCATTGCGAATATATCTGCAATGAGCCCCGCCGGAACAGCGTGCCGCGTTTTGCGGATATTTACGGCACCAAAGTAGACCGCAATCACATAAAAGGTGGTTTCGGTGGAGCCGAACATGGTGGCAGCCATTTTGACGAAGATGGAATCTTCACCAAACTGACTGATCATGTCCAGGACAATTCCGACCGATCCGGATCCGGTCAGCGGGCGGACGATCCCCATAGGGATCACCTCCGCAGGGATGCCGATCAGCCCAACGACAGGGCGAAGGAGATCGGTCAGGAAGTCCATTGCGCCGCTGGCGCGAAACATTCCGATTGCGAACAGGATCGCAATCAGGTAGGGGATGATCATGACCGCAACATGGAACCCCTCTTTGGCTCCGTCAACAAAGACCTCGTACACACGAACCTTGCGGATCATGCCGTAGAGCGGGAAACCGACCAGGATGGCCGGCAATACCAGTGCGGATGCGTAATCCAGAAATAACTGTACGATATTCATGATGTCACCTCACGGTAGCGTTTGAGCCGTCCTAAAAGTTTGACCGCCGTAATGCCTACAATCAGAGAGAGGCCGGTCGTAATCAGGATGGAGAAAAACAGCTGGTTAATTTGCAGTCCCATGATGGCAACCAGCGTGACCGGGGGCAGGATCTGAACACTGGCGGTGTTCATGGTAAGCAGCATGACCATCGGATCGGTTGCGGTATCTTCGGTTTCGTTGAGCGTCTGAAGTTCCTGCATGGCCTTGATGCCGAGGGGGGTGGCTGCGTTGCCCATCCCCAGCATGTTTGCAGAAAGGTTCAGGACGATGAGTCCCAAGGCGGGATGATCTTTGGGGACTTTCGGGAAGAGTGGCCGAATGAGCGGCTGGGTAAACCGGACCAGTGCCTGGAGCATACCGGATGCCTCTGCGATTTTGAGGAGCCCCATCCACAATCCTAGACCTCCGATCAGGCCAAGGGCCAGTGTGACCGCTGTTCTTGCAAAATCCAGTGCGGCACCGGCAATTGCATTCATTTTGACCCAGCGTACGGGGCGGAACGTAATGGCGGTCTGCCATTCGGTGCCGGCAGGGATGCCCTGCAGAGCACCTCGGCAGTCTTCCTGCCCTGTTTCCTGACAGATTGTTTGCAGAGGTTCCGTAAGTGAGGCTTCCTCTGCAAAACGAAGTTCTCGCCCGGCGGAGGTTTGCAGCAGTACGCCGGGCCAGGTATTGCCGGTCATGGTGCTGTCGCCGTAGTGGGCTGCGAGATCGGTTCCCGATAGCTGCACCTCTACGTATTGTCGACGGGTATCGGCATGGTACTCCTCCTCAAATATAATCGTAACAGGGAGCGGGGTGCCGTTACGGTAGGTGTCTTGCACAAAGTCAGTGATATCGCTTGTCAGAGCGAAGACCAGACTTAAGACAATCAGTCCACCCCAGATATAATTCAACATCGATTCAGGGGCCGGGTGAGGTAGAGGATGCTCCCTCGGCGGGAGGGATGAGCAGGATCGTTTCCATATTGCGTAGGCTAAGGGTTGTATTGGGGGTAAGCAGGTTTGCACGTTTGAGAAGCCATGCAGTCACATTCAGATAGTCCTCATCCGAGAGTACTCCTCCTGCATTATAGGGCATCTGCTGCTGATTATAGGTATAAAGCCGTGCGGCGGTGAGCCGGGAGGCAAGGACTGCGCGGGTCAGGCGCGGGCCGGTTCCAGGAACCTCGTGACAACTCTGACAATAGGTGACATAGATTCTGCTGCCGAGGTTTTGCTGTAACCCGGGATCCGGTTTTGAGCCGCCGCAAGCGGCGAGCAGGACAGTTGCCAGTACGAACATCATGCGCATCACCTCACCACCTGAATTGGGTGGGGCAGCCGCATGTTGAACAGGTAACCCTTCTCATTGTGAGGGATTGTGTCAGGCTGCTCTATCCCCAGCGTATCCACTGCAGAAGTGATGATGGTGTGTGGGCCGGGGGCTGCATTCCAGTCCAGTTCAAAGCGCGTCCAGCCATAGCGCATGCGCGGCTCCAGAAGTTTGGCATCGTTCCAGATACTGCCCCCGTCATCGCTCCATCGGACCTGCATGATTGGGCCATCCGGGCTGTAGGCATATCCGTAAATGCGATGAACCCCGCTTCTCAGCGCAGCCGGCCATGGCAGGGCCAGAGCACTTTTGATGGATTGTTTGTTCGCGACCTGCCCGTTGGTCTGTCCTTCCGGAGGATAGTCGTCTCCGATCAGCACATAGGAGGTCGTATTATTGCGGCTCCATATCTGGGTGTCCGATACATCAATTCGTCCGAGCCATTTGACGCTGCTGCTGCCCACCCATCCCGGTACGAGTGCGCGTACGGGTGCACCATGGTCTTTCGGGAGGGGGGATCCGTTCATGCGCAGTACCAGAAGCGTATCTGGATCCATCGCTTTGTTCAGGGGCAATGGCCGCCGAAATCCTCCCTCTGGAGCTCCCTGATCCATCCCGATCAACTGAATAGACACGGCAGAGTCCCGGATCCCTGCTGCCTGGAGCACCTCAAGGAGTGGAACGCCGGTCCACTCGGCCATCCCGACTGCACCCCGCTTCCATTGGGTTCCCGTTGCGACCTGGCCAAGTAATGAACCAAAGAAAGCACGCTGGTTCCCTCCACACTCCAGACAGGAAAAGACGGTTCGACTCGGCATGGCCCGGAGATCTTCGTAGGATAAACTGAGCGGGGTTTCAATGGCATCCCCTTCCACCATGAGGTGATAATTATCCACGGTGATATCGAGACTCACATCATTATTGCGTACAAAAAACTGATCCACCGGGGTCAGAAAGCTTTCCTGATTTTCAAGTTTGGATTCCAGGTTCGCAGTGCCATGCTGCACGAACGGTGCAGGGTCCTTAAAGAAGGGATCCGGTGCCCCTTCCACCTCGGCACAGCCTCCGAGGAGACTGATGGACCCCACGGTTTTGAGAAAATTTCGGCGGTTACTGGACATTCACCTCTTTGGAAAAATACTCTTCGATCTGTTTTGCCAGTGCCGGGCCGACAATATTTTTGAGTGCCTTTTTATCGGTCTGTTTGATTCTCCGGACGGATCCGAAGGCCCGGATCAGTTTTTGCACGGTCTTGGGGCCGACACCAGGGATATTTAATAATTCGGAATGCAAGAGTCGACTCTTTCGCTGTTTTCGCTGGATCGTGACGGCAAACCGGTGTGCCTCATCCCGGACACGTTGAATCAGTTGCAGGGAGGCACTTTGCTTTGCAATATGATACGGCTCTTTGTCATCGGGGAAATATACTTCCTCCAGACGTTTGGAGAGTCCTATAATCGGGAATTTTCCGTAGGTATCGGTTTCTATGAGTGCTTTGACGGCACTGGAGAGCTGCCCTTTCCCGCCGTCAACGACAACCAGGTCCGGCCAGGGGCCATCTTCATTCCGGATCCGCTGGAACCGCCGCCGGATGGCTTCCTCCATAGAGAGAAAATCATCCGGCTTGCCATCGGGGACACTGCGGATTTTGTAACTCCGGTAGTCACTCTTGCGCGGCCGCCCATTCTGAAATACAATGCAGGATGCAACCGTGCCGGTTCCGCCTAGATGGGAGATATCGAAGCACTCAATTCTTTTGGGCAGCTTACTTAAACTCAGGTCGGACTGCAGGGCTTTGATGGCAAAGGGGATACGATCTTCACCGCGTTTGAGTAATTCCAGTTTGAATTCCCCAAGCAGGAGATCCGCATTGGCCTGCACCATGCGCATCAGTTCTGCCTTTTGCCCGCGCTGCGGGGTAAGCAGGGTTACTTTCTTTCCACGCTGGATGGTCAGGAATTCTGCAATAACCTCTGGTTCAGAGATTGGCGTATTCAAAAACACCTCTTCGGGGAAGAAAGCGGATTGCGTGTAGTAGTTCTCCACATAGCGCTGCATCAGGACCGCATCTTCGTGCCCCTCAATCTGGCGCATGATCTTGTGTTCGCGTCCAATGATTTTCCCTTCCCGCACCTTAAAGCAGATCCCGACGGCGGCATTCTCGTCCCGTGCGGTCGACAGAGCAAACAGATCCCTGTCCACAGGGGTGGCAGTCACTACTTTTTGCCGCTGTGCGTAGGTCTCAATGGCATTGATCTGGTTTCGCAGGCGTGCCGCCTCTTCATACTCCTGGGCTTCGCTGGCGGTCTGCATCGCTTCCTGGAGCGTATGTTTCAGAGCGCTTGTATGGCCTTTGAGGAGCATTTCGACCTGGGCGACGGTTTCGTCATAGGATTCGGCGGATTGATATCCGACGCAGGGGGCAGCACATTTTTTAATATGGTATTCCAGGCAGGTCTGGTATTTGCCGCGCTCAATGGGTTCGGGAGAGAGGTCCAGCGAGCAGGTGCGGAGTTTGAAGATTGACCGTATGACGGTCAGTGCCCGTTTCATGATTCCGACATCCGTATAGGGGCCAAAGTATTTGGACCCGTCCTTGAGGATACGCCGTGTGGTAAAGATGCGCGGGAAGGGTTCCTTCTTGATACAGATATAGGGATAGGTCTTGTCGTCTTTCAGGTTGATATTGTAGCGTGGTTTCCGCTCCTTGATCAGGTTATTTTCTAGAATGAGTGCTTCGGCTTCATTATCGGTCACGATCACCTGTACATCCACTGCTTTTGCGATCAGGAGCCGGATGCGTCCCTGCACATGTGCATCTTTGCGGAAGTAGGACCGGACGCGGCTGCGCAGGTTAATGGCTTTCCCGATGTAGAGTGGATTCTGGTTCGCATCCAGAAACTGGTACACTCCGCACCTAGTTGGCAGTTCAGACACTTTCGTCTGAAGGCTGTCCTTAATTGTATCAGGTTCACTCATTCTCCACGGATTCCCAGAAGTCAAGCAGGACTGCCGGAAGCAGATTATGCTGCACGCTCTCTGGAAGAATGACTAATTCTGCTTTGGGCCACTGTGTATGCAGTGTCTGGGCGTGGGCCGATGCAGGAGTGATCTCGCTGATAAGAACCGGTACCGCTGGAGCGTTATGTTTTTTCTGGGCGATCTGGGCGGACACATTATGGACAACCAGGCTCCGGCCTCTTTTTGGCAGCGGTCCCCCGGTCACCCTGTGTGCAGGGTATGTATCCGAGGCCATACAATGACCGGTTAACTGCAGTTGTTGTTCTAATTGATCACATGCTTCAAATTGTACAGCGTACTGTTTACCAGGCTGGCAGAACTCCACGAGGATTCCGCAGGTGTCTCGTGGATGCAAAAAGAAGATTTGCTTTCCGCCTGCTCCGGGCACGGGCTTGTCGGTAAGCGGCTGAAACCCCGCTGCACGCATCCGGTCAAGTTCTGCCTGCGCGTTGGCGACCCGGAATGCGATATGGTGAAGCCCATCCCCGCGTTTGGAGAGGTGGCGGGCCACGGTGGAGTCTGCGCTCAGGGGCTGGATGGTTTCCAGTTTGGTATCCTTACCATAGAGCCGAACCCGAACCTCCTGCGAGTCAATATCTTCAGGTGCCGAAGCGGTTGAATTGGCAAGTTTTTTGAGCAGGTCCTCTACCGCCTCACCATTATGGGTGGCAATTCCAATGTGATCAAGGGGTATCATGAAAGAGCAGGATATGGGCGGGAATTTATACAAATTAAACGATAAAGTGTCCAAGATACGCGTCAGAATCGGGTATGCTGCGTATACGTGTCTATGAGGGCAATAGTGCAATCGGCTACTGAGCCACCGAATGACCGCAGAGATGCGGTGTGGCATTTGTTGCGTATTACGCAAGATGGGGCTTATCGGAGCCTGATTGATCGTGGTGCGAAGCCAAGGGTCGTTGCCTACGTGTCTACGGTCACACGCTGGCGGCGGTATTTATCATTTCTGCTCTACTGTTTCCTCAAGGATAAATCCCGGCCGCTTCCTCAGGCACTGGAGCAGCTCCTCCTCTTGGGGATTGCAGAACTTGTTCTTTTGAAGGAGCCGCCCCATGCAGTGGTGAACGAAGTTGTAAATGTGGCGCGATCTATGCATTTGCCGACAGGCCTGACCAATGGATTACTTCGGTCTATTGTTCGGGCGCATGCAGCGCTGCCTGTGCCCGGCACGGGGAATCCAGTTCGTGATTTAGCGATCCGCTGGTCTCATCCCACCTGGCTGGTTCGCAGGTACGTGAAGCGTTTTGGCACCGAAGAGGCAACTCAATTATTGCAGCGCAATAATGAAGCCCCGGCCTATAGTATCCGTGTAAACCGAATGCATATGAGCACGGAAGAACTTCTACATGAGTTCAGCGCTCAGGAAATCCGGGTGAGCCGGTCGGATTTTCTGGAGGATTATCTCCACATTACTTCAGTGGGACCCCTGATTAGAAAAGGTTATATGGATCGTGGCGTTTGCTCTGTGCATGACGAGAGTGCAGGGCTGGTCGTAGAATTGCTGGATGCCAGACCCGGTGAGGTGATTCTGGATACATGTGTTGCACCAGGGGGCAAAGTGCTGGCGGCTGCCTGCAGGATGCAGGGGAGCGGGCAGCTGCATGCCTGGGATATTCATCTCGGCCGGCTCCAGAAAGTGGAGGAAATGGCACAGGCCCAGGGACTGAAAAATATTCATGTTCAGGTCGTAGATCTTCTGAGTCCCCCGGAGATGCAGGCAGATCGTGTACTGCTGGATGTCCCGTGTACAGGGACCGGTGTACTGAGCAAGCGGTCTGATCTGCGTTGGCGGCGGAGCGAAGCGGACCTGATGGATCTCATCAAATTACAGCAGCGATTTTTGGACAAAGTTGTGGATTGTGTCCGGCCTGATGGAATTCTCGTCTACAGTACCTGCTCCATTGAGCCGGAGGAAAATGAAATACAGGTCCAATCTTTTTTGGAACGCCACCCCGACTTTACGCTCGATCACGCGGGGGACTTTCTTCCCGCTGCAATGGTAACCGGGGCAGGGTACATGGCTACCTTACCGCATCGTCATGGCATGGATGGGGCATTTGCGGCGCGTCTGCGTAAATCCAAGTGAATTTGTGTATACGGTCACGAAATCCTGAACCGCATCCGTCAGGTAACGTACAGGGTATTTCCATGTGAGCGAATGAAATCTAATCTTCAGAACCCCAGACCCTGCAGTCCAAGCACCACGGTGTCAGTACAAGGGGTTTATGTGTATACGTTTAGGATGTAGAACTGAATGATCTTGCGTCATCTTAATCTTTTTTTGTTGGCTGTGCTGATCGGGTGCGCTCCTGCATCGGCGCAGAGGATTGCCAAGTATGGAGCAGACTTTCTGGCCGGGGGAGTTGGTGCCCGGGCATTGGCGATGGGTGGTGCAAATGTTGCACAGGCCCGGAACGTAAACAGTGTCTACTGGAATCCGTCTGGTCTGGCGCACACGGAGTATCCCGAAGTTGCCTATATGCATGCGGAGCGCTTTGCCGGGATTGTGTCGTTTGATTTTGCGGCGATTGCATATCCGGTCAGTCATAATTCCACTGTAGGGCTCAGTTTTTTCCGGAGCGGTGTGAACGACATCAAAAACACGCTGAATGCGTGGGATGTTGAGCGGAACCAGCCCAAAGCGAACCCTGAGTCCTACATCACCAGTTTCTCGGCTGCAGACATGGCATTTTTGATCAGTTATGCCCGACGGCTCAACTCGCAGTTCACGGTTGGCGCATCCGGGAAAATCATTCGACGTACGATTGGTGATTTTGCGGATGCGTGGGGCTACAGTTTTGATGCAGGTGCTCAGTGGCATGGAGACCGGTTTTTACTTGGGGTGCAGTTGCAGGATCTCTCCACGATGCTCCAGAGCTGGAGTGTAAATGCGTCGGCTTTTTCAATTGAGGAAACGAACCCGGATACCGGTGTCCCTTACACATTTACGGAAGTCTTTGATCAGGAACTCCCGACCGGGGATACCTTCCTGGTGTTACCCGTCGTTCGCCTGGGCTCAGGTCTGATTCTCCCGATCAGTTCCCATAGTACGCTGACGTTTGGTCTGGATGTAGACATTGCGTTTGACGGGCAGCAGGCGGATGCATTCAATCTGGGGGATATCTCCTTTCATCCGAGATTGGGCGGGGAGTTCTCCTTTAGGAATCTTGTGGCGCTCCGGGCGGGTATGAACCGCATTGCGCAGACGGACAGTTATGGATTGGATATCGTCCCCTCGGTCGGTGCCGGGATACGCTTAGGCCCATTGTCGGTGGATTATGGGTTTGGGGATTTTGGAGGGTTGGTGAGTGACTTGGGGTATTCGCATCGGATTTCGGTTCATTTCACCTGGAAGCGGGCGCAGTTTCGCCGCCCGTCGGAGTGATGAAGTTTGATGAAGCGGGTAAGCGGCAGGATTTATACCATCTGGAATAAAGACACGGGGATTAAGGATTTTGAGGTTAATCCAGAATATCTCCGAGCGCCGGAAATTCCCGGTGTTCGGGAGAGATGGAAAGCGTTACAGGAAAAACTCAAAGGGAATGTGCAGCTCCAGGATTTTATGGAGAGAATGGGCAGAGAATGGGCAATTGAGACCGGGATCATTGAGGGCCTCTATGACATTGACCGTGCGGTGACCAAGATATTGATCAGGAAGGGGTTTCAGCGAAGATTCTTCGTTCAGGGCGCAATGGATCCGTCCCCAGAGTTGGTGCTGCAGTTACTGCGAGACCAAAAGGACACATTTGACGGATTGTATGATTTTGTGAAGCATGAGCGGGAGTTATCAATATCCTGCATCAAGGAACTTCAGGTGAGTCTGCTCCGAAGTCAGGGGAGTATTGAAGGGCAGGATGCATTCGGACGAAATAGAGACCTACCCCTCATCAAAGGTATCTGGAAAATGCAGGAAAACAATCCTGTCCGTGATGGTGTGACGTATTCGTATTATCCACCTGAGCATGTTGCGTCCGAGATGGATCGACTGATTGATCTGTACTCTGACCATGTTCGTGCTGGTATTTCGGGGGAGGTGTTGGCCGCCTGGCTCCATCACCGGTTTACCCAGATTCATCCTTTTCAGGATGGCAATGGGCGTGTAGCACGGGCGCTGGCTTCACTGGTTCTACTGAAGGATGGAATCTTCCCATTGGTCATTACCCGAGATGACAGGAAGGAATACATTAAAGCGCTGGAACGGGCTGATCAGGGAAAGCTTGCCCCTCTGGTTCAGATGTTTGTCAGATCTCAGTCGAAGCAATTGAGGAGTGTAAGCAAGTTCGGTGAGGAAATTCTCAATAAGAGATGAGGAGCAGATGCTGAAACAAGTGTTCTTCTTGGGGGTACAGCAAAACCGAAGTGATGAATAAAGGTTGATGTCAACCTAGGGGGCGGGTTTCTTGGTGATCTCATCTGACTAAGATCACCATAGACAGTCATTAGCAGAAGAATTCAATACAATGTATTCGAGGACGTATGATATTAAGAGATGATGATTTAAGGAGCTTATTGGAACCTTTTACTTTTGTGGTAAGCCGATCTGTGAAAGTAATCCAAGAATACTTCCAAGCAGTCAAAGCATTAGAAGATGTAGGATGGCTTATATATTATTCTGTGCCGTCCCAGCAAATTATTGAGTATAGGGGTGATATTGTCCACCTTAACATCTATCTTGAGCAATACTATCATAGCAACTGGAATACAATTTTTGAGGGCATTAAGTTACGTATTCCTAATTATTACCGAGTTGATATTGAAGCAGAGAAAATAGTTTATGAGGTACTGTCAGCCCATGAAGCCGGACACTATCGGTCAATTCCCCGCTTACTGTTCCCCGAAATAGAGAGATTGATCTGTTATGGAGTCTCTTCTAGAAAGACGCTTGTTAAACTTTTTAAAGGGGAAATAGTTTCGGACTCATTGTTTAAGAATTTATTTAAGTATATTACTTTTACACAGTTTATGCGTCATGTGTATAAGTCTGGAACTCTGGATGATTTTAGAGAAAACCCTGTACCAAATCGGCAAGCTTCCATACATGAGTTGATGTCATATTCAATACACAATAGTAGTATGAAAATGTCGATTTTAACGGACTTTATTTTTCAAATCTTGCTTCCGCTGAAGAATAATAATGGAAACAAATAATCAAGTTTCGAGAAAAATAGAAATACGATCAGAATCTGATGTGTTTTCTGAATTAGCCCATCTCTGTAGTTCAGACGGATATGTGCATGCACTGGCATGGATTTGTGCACTGAACGAGATAGTAATGGGATCTAAACCCTATCAAGAAACTGAATTCAAATCTGAGAATTTGCCAGAACTAGGAAATTCTGAAATCATGACACTGATTGGCCTATTGATTAAGGAACCTATCAATTATGATTTACCTTCTCGTACAGTTGTTAATGATTATGTTAACCGAACTTATGCATTGCTTGATGAAATTCACATCACGAGTTACAATGATTCATCATTTTCAATGCCTTCTAGTACGTCCACAGCAACTTCTAAAATATTGAGGGAAGCAATATTTTATGCAGGAGATTCGGCGTATCATTTTCAATACAGTAACCTTGCAACACAGAAATATGCAGCAGATTCGCAATGGTTGCTAAGTAATAAAAATATTGATCTGAGCGTAGCTGAATCTGTCTGTCAAACTATTCGAAGGCTTCATGAACAACAAATAAATGAAGCTAGACTTGCTCACATCAAATCTTCAACGGTACATCAGAGCTTGCTAAGAGCATTTCAGTATTCATTTAAAGATATAGGTTTCTCAGAGAGTATTTTGAAAGAACAGGCGTATAGCTTTATTAAATCCTTGACTTTGCCGTCGGGCAAGAAAAACTCTTCATTCACATCAATCAATGATTTCAATATAGCATATCAATATCCCATTATTGCGAAAGATAATGGTGAATTTATTATTTTCTCGTACTATTCGTTATCACAAGCATTCTATGAAAATCCATTTTTCTGGATGCTCGAAGATAAAAAATACATTTCAATAGCAAATCAGAATAGAGGGAATGCTGCTGAATCAATAACAGCCGATCATTTAACACGGGTGTTTCCCCGAAAAAATGTATTCAAGAATGTAGAATTGATTGAAGCTAATGGAAAAACAATCAAGGGAGAAATTGACGTTTTCGTAGTATACGGAGATTATATCATAATTGCACAAGTCAAATCAAAACGACTCACTATGGAGGCACGAAAGGGGAACGAGAACAGACTTCGAGAAGATTTCAAGAAAGCTATCTCTGATGCGGCGGATCAAGCTATGTCCTGTGCTCATCACATTGGCGATCCTGGCATTACCTTAAGAAGTAGAGATGGAGACCATCCCCCGCAAATAAGTCAGTCTGCATATGTACTTCCAATGACGGTGGTTCTTGACCACTATCCTGCGCTGTTTCTGCAAACTCAATTCCTTTTGAGAGATAAATCGACAGAAAGAATTTCACCACCATTCGTGACCGACGTATTTGCATTAGATACGGTTGCTGAAATACTAGATTCTCCTCTCAAATTTCTTCATTATTTACTTCAAAGAGGACGTATGCCTATATTACGTCTTGCTAATCAAGAACACGAATTAATTTCTTTGTACTTACATTTTGGATTAATATTTAATGAAAATATAACTGGTATTTATGCTGATCAAACTTTAGCAGCAGATGTAGATTTGATAATGTGTATCAGGCGTGATAATGCCGAGGAACCAGAGCCTTCTATCAATATTTTAGATCAGTTTAAGAATACTCCATTTGGTAACATTCTAGCTAATCTTGATCAGATTAACAATCCAGCTTCTATTAACTTAGCATTATGTTTTTTTGATATTTGTCAATCCTCTGAGGAGGTTGAAAAGGTAAATAGGGAAATTGAAAAATGTCTCAATCTGTCTAAACTTAGAGACGATTGTTCACAATTTTCATTCAAATTTTCTCATATATCTGTTGGTATTTTGATAATGTGTACTCCGAGATTTGATGAAGTTTCCATCAAAAATATAGATTCAATCAGCATTCTGAGAAAGTATCAGGAAAAACTTACAAAGTATTTCGGGGTCATGCTGAGTTCCTCTGGAGAACTGATTTATATACGCGAATTGAACTATCGATGGAAAAAGGACGAGAACCTTGAAGCAATATTAAATGCTCCTTGATGTCCATAATATCAGTGACGTCTAGCGACAGGAGTGATGGTTTGTTTAATGAGAAGATATTATTGATTATCAATGGTGCCAGAAATCCCCGTACATACTGGTTTCTCTGCGTACTCTATACTCTTCAACCATGCCTGGAATTTATCATCATTTGGAGCCCAAACACATTGACTGTTATCCATTATCTCCAAATTCAAATCTGTTCAGGGTTAACTGCATAAAGCTTTTGGGCAGGACACCTTTCAGGTCATTCTTGCCAAGGAATAGAAATTGGGTTCTACCGGCATTGTTGTGGATAGGGGGCAAGTCCCCCGCATAAGAACGGGACATCGGAAGAGCAATTGGAAGCAGTGGGCTTAGTGGCGGAGGAGGTGGTTGCAGATAAGGGGAACCATTCGAATGAGGTCATGGTTTCGCTGGAGGATTGAGGGCTTCGCAGTTATGTGAGTGAGCTCAGGCGTGGGTGTCGGAATTGGAAAAAGAATAAAGAGGCCCAGAAGCCGACGTATGCGAACCGTCGGCTGATTCGTAGGACGCGTGGGAAGTCGTTACAACGGCAGCGGGGCGAGAAAGTGGAGCGTGCATTTGCACATCTTCTGGAGACGGGGGAACGCGGAGAGTTTATGTTCGGGACAACTGGTGATCTAGGGGGCAGCATTTAACCTGAATCTTTTAATGCGAAACCACTGTGGTGTGGGTAAGCCAAGGGTTCTTCAAGGGAATAGTTCCGTCCAATTGGCGCGTATAGTGACATGTTAGTGTCATTTTTATCTTTTTTGGGTGAAAAATGGTCAAGATTGCAAATTTTGAGCGATTTTGCGGCATCTGGAGCACTTTTGAGAATATTTCGCAATCAAATAGGCCCAGAAGAGAATCTATGCCGAAATTCGTAGTTCCGAAGACACGGTCTCCAAAAAGGTGCTTTATCTACGGGCTGCTAGCGGGGGAAATAAGGGGGCCCGATAACGGGCGAAGTTATCCACCAGCCAGTCGTGCATAGAGGGGATCGGAACCACATACCGGTTCTTCCGCTCGTCCAGTATCCCCTTGTGCAGGGCCAGCGTGAAGATCTTCTCGGCCGTATCACGATCATGGTCCAGGCGCAGGGAGGCCATAAGATCCATCTTTGCAATACTGGTACCGGATGGAATACCTGCGATCACTCTTGCGATGCAGTGGAGTTGCTCTTCAGGGATGCCACGAGTCCGCGCTTCGTAAAATTCAATGCGTCCTTTCCGCCCTTCTTTCAGCACCGTTTCCAGCCCCTCTGGGGTCAACTCCCCCTCGGTCAACTTCAACTGCTTCAAGGCAGGCCATGCATACGCCATGATGTGCTGCGGCCAGCCATGCGTCTCAACTGCAATCGCATCAATCCAAGAGGCCGGATCGCCCTTCGCCCCGCCCTCCTCTAGGAGCCAATCCTGAATGATCGCCTGCCTTGACCCTTCACTCAGCGGCCCCAGATTGATGTGGCAGCCGGGGTCAAATCTTGATATCCCTAGGGAATCAAAGGCTGCGGCGGTTGCCCCTAGGCCGGCGGCGATCAGGATCACAGGCCTCTCTACTCGACCGTTGTGAATCGCGTCGAGAATGATCGTGACCCGATGCTTTTGATCACTCGGCGTGCGCTTCGCCAGTATCTGTGCTTCGTCCAGAGTGAGCAATAGTGCCCCCTCCCCGTCCTTAAGCACCTCCAATGTGTTGCGAAGGGCAGGTTTTTTCCTGGATTCATACCCTCCGCTCCCCTTCACGCTTCCGACCCCCGGTAGTGCTCCTCCTCCTTCCAATTTCCCGCTCCATCCTCTCTCTTTCTGTTTCGCCTCCTTCTTCCGTCCAAGCGACTGAAGGAGCGTGGTCGGGTCCCACAGCGCATCTAATTGGATCTTAGCGGTCTGCCATTTCTGTGTCCGTGCGAGCCGCGCACATTCGTGGAGCAGGGCGGTCTTGCCCGCGCCGGGGGCCGCCTGGATCAGGACAGATGTACCGGAATTCCCCGTCTTTGCCCTGCCCAGCAACTCCTTGAAATCATCCAGAATTTTCACCCGGCCATGAAAATAACGGGCCTCGCCCCGCTCCAGCGTGGCAGGCTTGACGGTGGGGGATTTCTGTGATTTACTCATCAGGTCTGTCCAAACAGTCCAGGATCAGAGGAGACCTTTCGACCGACTGAATATATGCACTCAGAGGAAAATGGGTTCCAATAACTGGAATTTTCTCTTCCTTTCGATTTTCGAATCTTGAGTCGCGACTCAAAGTTGCTTGCTGTACGTCTCGAACAGAACAAGATCGGAACTGATCACAGTGGCAAAGTGAACCGCGTCTTAATTACTGATTTTTTCGTAATCCCATGTCAATTCGTGTGCATACTCCGCAATTCCTCGGGTAAAGTCTGAAATACCAATGAAACTGTAGTCAAAGAAATCCTTGATCTTCTTTTTTGCCTCACTGGTTGTATCTCTAATTTCAAACTCAACCATTCCAATTCATGGCTGCTAGTGCTGGGGTTCTGGCGGGGGAAATAGCGGTTCCGGGATACGGGCAAAGTTATCCACCAGCCAGTCGTGCATAGAAGGGATCGGAACCACATACCGGTTCTTCCGCTCGTCCAGTATACCCTTGTGCAGGGCCAGTGTGAAGATCTTCTCGGCCGTATCACGATCGTGGTCCAGGCGCAGGGAGGCCATAAGATCTATCTTTGCAACACTGGTATCGGATGGAACACCTGCGATCACTCTTGCGATGCAGTGGAGTTGCTCTTCAGGAATGCCCCGAGTCCGAGCTTCATAAAATCTAATACGCCCCTTCTGCCCTTCCTTCAGCACCGTTTTCAGTCCCTCTGGAGTCAACTCCCCATCGGTCAGTTCCAACTGCTTCAAGGCAGGCCACACATACGCCATGATGTGCTGCGGCCAGCCATGTGTCTCACGTACAATCGCATTAATCCAGGAGGCCGGATCCCCCTTCGCCCCGCCCTCTTCCAGAAGCCAGTCCTGAATGACCGCCTGCCTTGCCCCTTCACTCAGCGGTTCCAGGTTGATTCTGCACTCAGGGTCAAATCTCGATATCCCCAAGGAATCAAAGGCCGCCGCGGTTGCCCCCAGGCCGGCGGCGATCAGGATCACGGGCCTCTCCACTTCACCATTGTGAATTGTCTTGACAAACTTCAATGCGTTCGTGAACTGTTCGTGGTTGGATCGCGGAATGACCGCCGCCGTCGTTTGTGCCTCGTCCAGCAGGAGCAGTAGCGGCTTCCGTCCAGACTTAAGAATATCCAACGTTGTTGGGGGATGATGCTCAGATGTGGATTCCTGATGTAGAACCTTTACGTTTCCTCCCATCTTCGTTTCCTGGCGTTTGGCGGGGAGCGGGAGTCGCAACGATTTGCTCAACTCCGCCGGATCAAACAACCCGTCTGGATTAATCTTAGCGGTCTGCCATCGCTGTGCCCGTGCGAGCCGCGCACATTCGTGGAGCAGGGCGGTCTTACCCGCGCCAGGGGCCGCCTGGATCAGGACAGATGTACCGGAATTCCCAGCCTTTGCCCTACCCAGTAGCTCCTTGAAATTATCCAGAATTTTCACTCGTCCATGAAAATAGCGGGCCTCGCCCCGCTCCAGCGTGGCAGGTTTGACGGTGGGGGATTTCTTTGATTTACTCATCAGGTCTATCCAGACAGTCCAGGATCAGAGGAGACTTTTCGACTGACTGAATATATGCACTCAGAGGAAAATGGGTTCCAATAACTGGAATTTTCTCTTCCTTTCGATTTTCGAATCTTGAGTCGTGACTCAAAGTTGCTTGCTGTACGTCTCGAACAGAACAAGATCGGAATTGATCCAGTGGCAAAGTGAATCGCGTCCCAATTACTGATGTTTTCCTAATCCCATGTCAATTTGTGTGCGTACTCCGCAATTCCTCGGGTAAAGTCTGAAATGCTAATGAAACTGCAGTCAAAGAAATCCTTGATTTTCTTTTTTGCATCACTGTTTGGAGAGGCCTTTTTCCCGATCCAAAAAACTTCGGTTAAGGTGAAAGCTGATGTTATTATGTGGGCTTTTTTGGATTCAGCAGCTTTGATGATCGGTAAACAGCGACTCCGCCTGTCATACTCATCGTTGAGGTAGCCAAGGAATACGCAACTATCCCAATAACGTTTTCCGTCTCCCCTCTCTTTTGTCTAGCGACAGTATTTTTTCTTTCGGTGACACTTAGAGTTTCCCCTAAGGGGGACAAATTGAGTACTTCGGCAAATAAGTGAATTTTCATTCACAAATTTGCGAGGGCAAATGATTACAGACCAGCAGTACGACCTGCTATTACACTACAGGAACGACAAGAACATGACAATTACAACAGCGGCGGCAAAAACGGGAATGAGTCCCCCGACGGCGCGAAAATATCTTCGTTTGGAGAAACGACCGAGCGAGGTAAAAAAGGCTCGAACCCATCGGACGCATGTGGATGCGTTTGCGGGGGTAGCGCAGGAATGTAAGGCGTATCTGGAGGAGCATCCGGACATAGAGGCAAAGGCGTTATTTCAGCATTTACAGCGCAAATATCCCGGTCAATTCAAACCAGGTCAATTGCGGACATTTCAACGGCGGGTAAAGCAATGGCGTGGGCAACTGTCCAAGGAGCCGTATTTCGAGCAGGTCTACAAGCCTGGCGAGCGTGCGCAGAGCGACTTTACGAGCATGAACTCCCTGGGGATTACGATCCGGGGTGTTCCCTTTCGCCATAAGTTGTTCAACTTTGTGCTGGCCTATTCCAACTGGCAATCGGTGACGGTATGCAATTCGGAGAGTTTTGAGGCCCTGAGTGAGGGCCTT
>JAJECE010000069.1 GCA_022822185.1 Rhodothermales bacterium
ATGTATAAGCACCGTGTACACCGTAGCAGGGAAAACCTCATTACTGGAACAGGAGTACTGGCAGTATGCCGGATCATGTGTTCAACCGGTGGTACAGCATCAACCTTGTCAGATGCCAGGTCAATCTTGATGCCGGGGAGCAAGCGGCATCTCCGTAGGGGATCGTGGAATGCGGTAGCGGAGTCTGCTCCCTGACAGGGTTCCGAATTCGAGGGTTTGAAACATTTCAAGATTCAGCAATCTTCGCGGGATTCAAAGGTCACACGGCCAAGCCCCTTCCTGGAAAATCCGCCTATGCTCCAGAGAGTTGCGATAATTGGTATCGGCGAAAGCCCATTCAGGTAGATCATCCATCGCAGTAGTATGAGGGATCAATCCGTACAGGTCGGCCATCTGCCGCTCTTTTCGTTAGAACCGATCCGGTTCGTACCGAAAATCTCGTTCAGGAATCCAAAGCCGCCATCTCGTCACCAGCCGAGTACATGGCACATCCGGGCTAAGTTTGGTATTGCCTTTGGTTATTCTCTTCTTACAGGCATCAACGAGATAGGTAGAGTCTGACATAAGTTCTGACAGAAAGCCCAGACGCTTGAAAATGGCACCGTTGCCGAAACGTTCTGCATAGGAAATCAGCGTTTCATCCTGCCTGCAGTCATGACGCAGGTATTCTCCAAAACAGTCAATTACATGCTGAGTTCCACCTCCGAATACAGGATCTCCCAGAAGATCCAGGATCGTTCGCGGAAGATCTGAGATTGCAATTTTTATGTCTTCATACCACACACAATCAAGTCCGAAAATTTTATCCGGGTGGATCTGCTTCAAGGTGTACGACCAACCAGCTGATTTCTGATGCTTTGATCGCACGGGGCGGCCCGTGACCACAGATGTATCCAGAAAGATCTGTTCCGAAAGATCCCAGTGTTCCGTAATGGTTCGACCACCGATATATGCCGGACTGAATAATTCCGGTACGAGCGCCCAGGGGTCATGGAGTACTTGTTCACCGTCAAGACGATCAATTCTCGCCGCTGTATAGATTCCCGGGCCGGTACGCCGCATCAAACCCTGACTGACCCATCTAGAGAGCTGCTTGGAGGCATCGGAGCGACTGATATTGAGGGTTTTCTCAACGTCGCTAATGCGAACAAACGTACCGGTACTCCGCAATACATATGCAAGTTTAAGCCGGCCTTTGGGAATTTTATAGGGTTTGCTCATACCAAAATCAGTGTAAAGTGAATGCAAAAATTCGCAAAAAAGGCGAATTGTCAATAATGAAGTATATCAGCGGAATCGGCTCATGCGAGTTGTGTGTGCCGCAGCGGGGGAAAGCCCGGCTCCCGAAACAAGATCATTAACCTTTGCCAGAAACCGAAATCATTCCAGAACATCCCCTGGATTAAGTCGCAAATCCAGTTGCTTGTTCGATCCATACTTTGGACAAAACCAGTGTCTATCCGCATCATCTATAGTATATTGTGACTGCAGTAATTCACAGAAAACAGGAAATACTGCGACTGTAATATACTGCTTCCATCCATTTCTGATCCCTGCGAGAGCCGCAGGGGAGGAAAGTGGATTCACCGGAACGGAATCGCTGGATTTGTACGAGTGCATGTCATGATGTGCAATTTTTTGACTCCATTATGGGAACCCTGCACCAGTATGGTTTGGCCGCCATTCAAATATCGATATCTATTTTAAGGCATGGTAGTATGCTTTGACTGCAAAAATTCACAAAAACGGGATATACTGTCGATAGAGTGTACTGATTCAAGGTGTTTGTGACCGGGGTGGGATTCGCAGTGACCCTGTTCCCTTCGGTCGTACAGGATCGTCTGCTGGCACAGGTATGTACATACCGTTTGGCACCGATGCCTATTACTTTTTGGGTTGAGCGGCAAATTCGCTCAAAGGACAGACTCCCACAACACCTGACTCTTTTGTGATCATCAATATGGATGGTCAATTTGTGCAAGTGATGGCGGATGACCATAGATCTTGGGTACCGGCTGAAAATGCCTTGTGATCCGCGCCCTACTGTCTCAAAGTTCAATCAGTCTCTTGACTGCCCAATGTTGAGTGCCTTCAGGGCATCAATGATCTCGTCGTGGACTCTGCCATTTGTCGCCACAATCCCATAGTTATTTTCCAATCCTTGTCCGCAGCTGAAATCCAATTCATTCCCTCTGCAGTCGGTCACTTTTCCCCCGGCTTCCGTCACCAAAAGAGCACCCGCTGCATGGTCCCAAATACGCTCCACATAATCTTTGCGTGTAGGCAGACGTAAATAGATCTCTGCATCTCCACGGGCGACAACCGTATACTTTGCCTGACTATCTATTTTTATGCGCAGTGAACCAATCCCAAGATGGTCAGCGACTCTCTGCGCATCTTCATGTGCGCTATGGCTGGATTCCACACCTTGACAAACTCTCATAGAGGAAAACGTGCGAAGCGCACTTGCCTGCAGGGGGCGATGATTCAGTTCGGCTCCACATCCCTTTGCAGCCATGCAATTGTCTGGATCCATTTTGGGGCATGAAACCCCGGAGACGACCACCTCCCCGTCTTCGATCAGCGCCAAAGCAATGGCGTAATGATCTCCACGCAGAAATCCTTTGGTGCCATCAACGGGGTCCAATGTCCAGAATCGATCCGAATATGTTTTTGTGTTCCCCCGATCAATCCATTCCATAGCACTTTCTAATGTGGTACATGGATGGATAAGGTTGATTTGCTTTACGAGTTCCTGCTGAAGTTCTGGTGACAGGGACGTTTGCAGGAGTGAACTGTCCTCTTCCGCCATGACTGGATCATCAGGAAAATGTTCTTGCAAGATCCGACATATGACGGCCTGGCTTCCGTAATCTGCTATTGTAACCGGTGACCGGTCGCCTTTTAGGATTGCCTTTCGGTCATGAACGTTTCTGCAAAGGGATGATGCCATTGCGAGTGCCAGGTCGGCTACACCAATTTCTCTGCTGTGGGTACTACTGGTTAGCATTGATCGGAAGGATTAGGGTCTGATAGTGTGGAATCTCGTCCAGGAAACGATAACTGCGACTGATTTGATCAAAGATGCAGCAATAGTACATCATCCCGTTGGCAATTGCAAGATAGGGAACTTTAAGTGCGATGTTGTAATGCCCAACCTGATCGAATGTGTTCTGAGTAAGCTGAACAGACGGCCTTTTACATTCCACAATCATTACGGGTTGAATCTGCCGGTTGTAGACGACAATATCCGCCCGATAGTAACGATCCTGTATTGGTATGGATACCTCAATGCCAATTAATGCAGGAGGGACTCCAAAATTCCGAATGAGATACTGGACGAAGTGCTGTCGTACCCATTCTTCGGGAGTCAGCGGTACAAAGCGTTTCCGGATCGGATCCAGGATTACTCTTTGTTTATTCTGGGTCCGCAACGTATAATCGTAACTTGGCAGGTTCAGTTTCTCCATCGAAGGGGAATGGTTGTGGATCCAGGAGGGCCGCTACGCGTTAGTGTCTGACTTCGGGGTGTGGCGCAGCCCGGTAGCGCGCTTCGTTCGGGACGAAGAGGTCGTGGGTTCAAATCCCGCCACCCCGACAGTTCATTTCTGTGTATGCCCATGATGGTGTATTGCATTTTCCGCCGATAGCTGGTACGATTACCTGGGTTTTCCGTTTGAA
>JAJECE010000118.1 GCA_022822185.1 Rhodothermales bacterium
CATCCGCATAATGCCGAACCAGTTCTACATGCAATTCCTGGGAAGCTGCATTCTCCTGAAATGGAGGGGAGGATGAAAGTTGTAAATTCATTAGTACTTGAGTTTGAGTGAATAGGGCTATACTCCCAAACTCCAACTAACAATGGTGAACCCCCCGATATTTCGGACGGTCGAATTCTGAAAAGTCAATTCGACAAGTGTTGTTTGAACTATTTACGAACCTTATCCATGGACTACGAACTCTCTATTCAGAACAGTCAGAATTGAACTTTCAGGAGAATACGCATCCCCACTCATTCGTGTAAATCTTACTTTGGCAACGGAAGGACAATATTTTCGCCGGATTTAGGTCGCTATCTTTCCTAAAATATATCTATCTCTGGGCGGATATGGATGAGATGGCGGGTTGGGTAGCGGACAGAATATCTTCGTTCACCTCAATTCCCTCGGTTCTGAGATACCCTACAATTCTCTGTACTTGCCCATTCAGAACATACATTGCCCGAGCCAATTCAGAAATTTGCTCATTCTGATCAGCTTGTCCGTCCTCAATCCGTTTGAGTGTAGCAAGTATTTGCGCCTTAAACTGATTGAGTGCTTCAGTTTGTCTGGCTTCCTGCTGATTGAGTGCTTCAGTTTGTCTGGCTTCCTGCTGTTTGGATGCTTCAGTTTGTCTGGCTTCCTGCTGTTTGGATGCTTCAGTTTGTCTGGCTTCCTGCTGTTTGAGTATAGCAAGTACTTCCGCCTTAAACTGATTGAGTGCTTCAGTTTGTCTGGCTTCCTGCTGTTTGATTGCTTCAGTTTGTCTGGCTTCGCTCCGTTCCATATTGCGGTCGCTTCTTCGCGTGAAAATAGTGAGCACGGCAATCACCGTTCCAAGGATCAGAAAAAGCAAGGATGCCACGGCGATGACAATCGTAAGGGTTGATGCAGTCATGAGTATATTTCATTAATTTCAATCGCAGTGTACCTGGATTCTAACTAATGGTTCCTTTTAACCTGATTTGATCGGCATCGGTACGGGGATGTGCCATTGTTACTTACCGAGATACACATGTTGAAGAAGAGCGCAGAAGTTATCGTGAATTCCCAAATGCAGATTCGGTGGATCCTCTCCCACCTGAATAGGACACGATTCCGGTGAATTCGCATCTGGGAACTCACGATCTGTGCGGGGGACCCGGGGAAACCCGGGTCCTACCTCAATCTGGACTGGACTTCACCCAGAAAAAAGAGACCCCGCATTTAATGAAAACGACGAATATGCCCCGGTGGCAAAAGATTTTGTAGTTTCCGTTGATTTTGAGTCGATGCAAATCCCCTTTCATCCAGCCTTTCAGTAAATTCATGAATCAACGAAACACACTGCCTTTGCTTGTTCGTGAACCCGTTGTGCTGACAGTCATTTGTGTCAACGGGCTTGCACTTTTTCTGGACGCATTCCCCAGAGTGCACACACAGGCGGGGCATTTGATCCAGTGGATTGACTTCGGATTTCTTCTTTACTTCCTCGTAGAAATTATCATTAAGGTCCGCCACTGGAGATCATTTAAGCAATATGCGTCCGACCCCTGGAACATGTTTGACTTTATCATTGTCATGCTGAGCACACCTGCTGCATTCAGCCTGCTGTTCCCCGTCGGGGCCGAAAACCTGGGGATCATCACCATCCTGAGACTTGCACGAATCCTGCGACTCATCCGGCCGCTCCGCCTTGTTCCTGATGGAGATAAAATTTTACGGGGAGTCATTCGGGCACTGAAGGCATCGGTCGGTGTCATGTTGATGTTAGTATTCCTGAATCTGATCCTTTCTATGGCCGCCACCCTGCTATTTGGGGGAATCCCGGAGGCCAGAGAATTCTTTGGCAATCCGTTCTATTCCATGTACTCCATGATCAAAATCTTTACTGTGGAGGGATGGTACGAAATCCCCGAAGTCCTTGCAGAACGAGGTGTTTCTGATGGTTACATCCTTGGACTTCGAATCTATGTTGCCTTCGCCGTGCTCATCTGTGGAATTTTTGGCCTGTCTATTGCTAATGCCGTATTTGTAGATACACTGGTCGCAGACAACTCGGATGACCTCGAAGAAAAAGTGGATCGGCTACACAAGGAATTACAGGAATTCCGAGCGGAGGCAGCACGCTGGAGAGCCAGAGAATAATTCAGGAAGCAAAAAAGGGGGATCTCGTGATGAGATCCCCCTCGCATGCGGTCCGGACGGGACTCGAACCCGCGACCTCTGGCGTGACAGGCCAGCATTCTAACCAAACTGAACTACCGGACCGGTAGCGTAAAACTACGAGATCTGAGTGATTCTACCAAACAGATATCGAATGGTTCTACGGTGGTCAGGGAGGGATTTGAACCCCCGACACACGGATTTTCAGTCCGTTGCTCTACCACCTGAGCTACCTGACCAGTAAAACGCGTAAACCCATTATGAGGGGATCTGGTTTCACTCGAATACCACCGAGCACAATGGACACACATTTCACGAAAGATCCAATCAAGGCCGCGGCTTATATACGTGACGGGAAGCTAGTTGTTTTCCCCACCGAAACCGTCTATGGACTCGGGGCCAATGCTCTGGATGAAAATGCAGTTGCACAGATCTATCAGGCAAAAAAACGTCCAGACTCCAACCCGCTGATTGTTCATCTCGGATCGCCTGCAGATATTCTGCGCGTGGCCTCCAAGGTAACGCCTACAGCAGAGAAACTGATGGAAACCTTTTTTCCTGGACCGTTGACGCTCATTCTTCCTCGGCATCCCTCCCTCCCCAGGATTGTTTCTGGTGGCTTAGACACCGTTGCAGTCCGAATGCCTGCTCTGCCTGTAGCCAGACAATTCCTGAATTCTGCACACATTCCTGTTGCTGCACCGTCTGCCAACATCAGTGGGAGTCCCAGCGCAACCACATGGCAGTCGGCTGCAGAAGACTTAAAGGATTGTGTACATTGTATCCTGTGCGGACCGCCGGCAACCGTCGGTCTTGAATCAACAGTAGTAGACTGCACCGAAAGACTCCCCGCACTCCTGCGGCCTGGTGCAATCAGCATTGAAGATCTCCGTACTGCCATCCCGGAATTTTCACCCGATGCCCCGAACGCATTTCGCAGTCCCGGCATGCACTACAATCACTATGCACCCGCTGCAAAAATTCAAATTGTAATCCATCCTGGAGAGGCGGAATCAGGGAACGACAAAGGATATATCGGACTGGATTCGCCTGCCTCAGAGACAGTATTCGGAAAATGCAGGATCCCCCGTCACATAGAGGAATATGGTCACTGTCTCTTCGAGTTTTTTCGTGATTGTGACCGCTCAGGGATCACGAAAATTTACTGCCAGAAGGTCGCCGAAACAGGACTCGGACACGCACTGATGGATCGCCTTGTGCGTGCAGCGAGATCATCCAGATAAGAGATGTTTCGTTCCTGTCTACTCCAGCATCCCGCGTATTGAGAGTTGATGCCCTTGCAAGAGCATGACGCTACCCGGAACAGTATCGGTAGAACCCAAGATCCAATCAACACCTACCCATACATCGCTAAACCGATAATCCCATCTTCCATCCTCTCCACTGCATCCCTGCCCTGCCCCCATGAACAGGAAAACGCCCCGGCATCCTTTGCATAACCATGTTCCGATGCTGAATTAAGAAACTAAGTCTGTTCCGATTTCGATGCCCATTTGCGAAGCGATTTTGATTGCAAGCTGCCTAAAATCTTCTCTGGCATCTTGTACAGCATTTGCGTGGGAACCGATTGCTCCATCCGCCGAAGTCAGGTTGAAAATAGGTTTGCGATGCTCTTGCGCCATAGGAATCAGACTGCGGTAATGTTTTACCGTCGCCAGGCAGTGATTTTCTTCCAGCCTCCCGTTAACATTCGGATCCTCGTCTAATACAGATCTTCGATAGACCTCTGGAATGCGCTTAACCCATTTATCGTAAGCTTTTACCGGGCGGTCTAATCGTACACTATGTTGCTGGCACAAATATCCTATCGGCTGCATTTCTCCTTGGGGTAGTTGAAAATTTCCCCATGAAGACGCTTCGGTGCTCTCCCCCCAGTTCGCTAATCTTTTTCGCCATTCGTTTTTCCATTTTCTTAGCGTCGGACCAAGGTTCCTTAGTCCCTGCAGGGAAAAAAGGTCTGTTCCCATAGGTATCACTACATAGTCTGTAGCGATGAGTACGGAACGGTTGATTGTACCAAGATTGGGCCCAATATCAACCAGAATAATTTCTGCCTGCACTTTGTCAGCCGCCATCTGCATGACCTGCCAGAACGAACTCAGGATACGCATAGGGCGATATAGATTACTCTCCCCCATGCTTTTAGACCATTCGCCCGATAAAACACTTTCATAGTCCGACAATCTAATGTCACCTGGAAGAAGGTAAAGGTCGGTTGTGATCTTCTTGAGTACAGGTTCTGCAATATCTCCAACACTGGCCAGCGGGTTCACACAGTTGTAAATAGTGGAACCTTCATTCTGCTGATTCCAGACCGCCTCAACCTCATCTTCATTCAAGAATGCCGCGGTCAGGTTGGACTGTGGATCCAGATCAAAAATTATCACTCGCTTCTCTAAACTGGCGAACATCCAGGCTAAGTGATAAAGCACTGAGGTTTTTCCCACACCTCCCCTATTATTGAAAAGTGTCAGAATAGATGCTTTCATATTTTCCCCCTCAATATACAGACAACTGAACTCTGGTTCACTTTAAATTCGGGTTCAGGATTGCCATTTTTGGCCATCGCTATTCTTGCTGCAGCTATACCACGACCGAATGCCTGAACGAATCCGAACGTTTTTAGAACGTCACATAGATTCGGATTGCGGTAATCGGTAACCCCTGGACTACCGAAGTTCTCCGTTGTAACATTGCCGTAAGGGCCGCCTGGACTGTTGATTTCAATCCGGTCATTAAACCAGTAGACACGCACCGGCGCATTGGTGTTCTCGTAGGTTCTGTGAAGTACGGCATTGTAGAGAATTTGTTGAAGAGTCACATGCGGATAGGGGGATTCTTCCGTGTGCACCAGTGCAGATGTAATATCTATTGCAGTGCGATTATGAGCTTTCAACTTCTCTTCCGTACGGCGCAGCATTTCAACCAGAGCACCGCGTATATCCTCTTCGTCTATCACCGGTTCGTGTAACTCCCTGCCGTCAATACGCAGAAATTGTATCCGGGCCCCCGGAAGAAAATCCTGCGGAGTTTTACCAACGGACAGCAGGCCGAGCAGGGTGGGAGTCGTATTTCCGGGTGATGCTGTAAATTTACACGATGTTAGCCGCTCGGGATATGTTCTCTCATTCCCCTCCAGTACATCCTTTGCAAATGCAGCGGGAAGGTATTCGTTTTCAAAGATGGTTTTCGAGAGATCTGAAACTTTGCTCGTTGGAATCGTGCTGAGATCGAAGGGCAGATTCCTGCTTCTTCTCTTTTCATTGAGAATGCGCTCCTCCTGAGCATTCGCAATAGAACGCCGGGGGCCTGTCCGAATCCATATCCGGCCATTGTACTTAACGGGCGGCATGTCTGAAGGCATGACCGTTACTACAGCCATTTCGGCATCCTTAAGGATTCGCTTCTCTACCGAAAGTACAGGCAATGGGAGGATATTGCCGTCGGTTTTCATATCCGCCAAGTTCCGCAAAAGTTCGTCGCTGATCGTCTCACCGGATGGAGAACCGTCGTCTTCTGCGCCGATAAATAACAGGCCTGATTGGTTATGATTTGGAAGATCATTGGCGAAGGCACACACTGCCTGCCGAGCTTTTTTGGGCGTATCTCCCCTAAATGAGCGTTTCCTTTCAACCCGGTCAGATTCCGTGTCGTCTAAAAGATCCTCCAGTTCAGAATTAGATAATCTTTCCATGTAAGTTCACTACTCAGCAATAGATGACATGATCTGGCGATTTGTTTTTTGAAGCCACAAGGATCTCTTTCATTCGTTTTTCACTCGCATGCAGGCAGTACCATTCCGACCTTGTATACAACATAATTCCCACGTAACTGCAGCCCTTCAAGAAACAACTTCATCCGCACCAATATACGAAACCTTCTTGTCCTTTCTGTGGCCCTCCCTCAACCGAACATCTTGTACACACCATATAGCGGAATACTGTCCCTGTGTATTTGAATTTTTCTACGACTGTGACCACTCAGTGTTACGAAATTTTACAACCAGAATGTAAACGAGTCAGGATTTTTGGCATGCATCAACGGATATCCTTGTATGCACGACTAAATGGTCCAGTTCAAAGAGATCCCGCTTCGGCTCACCCCCAGTTGCATCCCGCGTGTCAGGTGCTGATGCCTTCGCGAGAGCAGGTACCCCGTCCCAAATCCAATCAATGCTCCGCCTAGCACGTCACTGAACCAATGATACTCATCCGCCATCCTCGCTGCAGCCGTCCCGATTCCCAGAATGAAAAGGGCCCCTGACGTGATGCCCGGATAATATAAAAGCCATGGAGTGGTAAAGGCAAATACGGTCGTGGCATGCCCTGAAGGGAAGGACAGATCTCCACCAAAAGGCCGAAAAGAATTGGGGCCTAGATCGGCGTGAGGCCTCGCACGTCCGACGATAAGTTTCAGCCCATTTGTTAATAAGTTTGCCAGTACAACGGACTCCAGAGAGGTAAATGCTGCATCCTGAAAATAGGGTTTACCGCTGGTTAACGACCCTACAAATACAATCGCCGCCATCGGCCGGATAATATTGGCATTCCCCATTTCATGCAATATCCTGCGCATACGCCTCGGCGTTGAATCTGCAAAATTTTTCGCCTCGCCAGAAAGCCCGCGGTCAAAATGTGATACCGCCAGAATACCACCGGCTGTAACTCCAAGCGTCAATCCCGTCCGCACCGTGAAGGTTGCCTGTGGAACCGCAACAATATCTCCAACCGTCCACTGCACAAATCGCAGAGGATCTGCAGACTGCGCGTCAACCGTACAGACGACATATATACAGATCAACCCCGAAAGAATCGTCCAGCGCATATCGTCACCGGGCTACCCGTCTATTTGTATGTCTCCGTAGGATACCAGCCGCCCCCGGGTATCCACAATAAATACTCTGATCAATCCCTTGATCCCCAGCACACTCGGCATAAATCGAAAGACATACGATCCGGTTTCACTGGCATTCGGGATACTGTCTAATCTGCGCGGAATCTCATTACGATCATAACCGGTGACTTCCAGCCCTCCCTGAACTGAATCCGATAAGCGAATACGGACTGGTATTGCCACAGATCCTCCTGGGGGAGCAGGATTGGGAAATGCCGGATCAATCACGACACGTCCAATATAGATTGGCGAAATCCGCCAGTCATCATCATCTCTGGACTGGATGGATCCATTCTTCCCCGTCTGTGTGAATCCCGACGGATCTGAAAATGCTTCATCCTCAAACGTATCCTGCTCCTCCCCGGCATCACAGGCACCGAGTCCCCATATCATCGTTAACGTCAATACAGTTCGAAAATATATCATCAACCTTGTCCTGATCCGTGAAGGTTACGCAAGAAAATAACAATGTTCCCCGCAAATCCCAAGATGCGCTGCTAGGCGTTCGTGGTTTGAGTGTTCAAATTCTGGATAAGACCATCCTGGACTCCATTCAATTTAATCTATATCCTGGAACGATTACAGGCCTCGTCGGGCCAAACGGTTGTGGAAAGACGACACTCCTTCGCGCAATCTGTGGTTATTTGCCGTACACAGGATCCATCCTGCTAGGAGAAAAAGAAGTCCGCGAATGGCCCAAACGGGAATTGGCACGTAAAATGTCCTTTGTCCGGCAGGCTCCGGTACTTTCTTTTGATTTTACGGTGGAAGAACTTGTTCTGCTGGGGTTATTGCCCCATAAATCACTGCTGAAAGGGATCACCCGTCAGGATCGGAAATCCCTGAGCAGGGTACTTGAACAGATCGGACTCTCCGGCTTTTCGAAACGCTCCGTCCAATCTCTCAGTGGCGGAGAGCGTCAACGCGCCTATTTGGCGCAGGCGGTCCTGCAGGACTCCTCACTGCTCCTGCTTGACGAACCTACCGCTCACCTGGATATCAGCCATCAGTACCAGTTTCTTGAATTATTAAAGAACCTAGTTGACAAAGGCAAATCCATTCTTACCGTCTTTCACGATCTTGAACTCGCAGTGAAATTTTCTGACTACCTACTTGTCCTGAATCAGGGAGCGCAAATTGATTATGGCCCTCCTATCAGCATCATGAACGACGAGTTGCTTGCCGGAGTATTCAAAATGCGTGGCCGTGTCCGATTCACCGAAGATGGGGAATGCGCAATCCACTATGAATCCTCTATACCATCCTGATCCCAAGACGGATAAATGGGAAAAATGACGTATCTTAAGGGCGAACCGGCTTAACCGCCTATACAGGCGCACAGGCGAATATCAACAAACTATGCGTCATCTGGCAGGGCCATTTGTAGTGATCAGTTCCAATCACGACAGTCCTTTTTTCTATGCGATCCTAATTTCGTAATGATGCCGACGACCACACAACCATCAAATCCATCTTCTGCAGACACTGCCCGGCAAACTGTGCTTTCAACCTCAATTGCAGTAAATAAATTATATGTCTCTGACTGCGTAGAGTTTATGCGGAAAATGGATGCAAACAGTGTTGACCTAACCATTACCTCGCCGCCTTATGATGACCTGCGCAATTACAACGGCTACGCATTTGACTTTGAAGCGATTGCGGAGGGGCTGCTTCGCGTGACCAAGATAGGCGGGGTTGTGGTATGGGTGGTGGGCGACCGAATCAAGAAGGGCCGTACATTATCCAGTTTCAGGCAGGCGATTTACTTCCAGGAAGTAGGATTCCATGTTCATGACGTAATGATCTACCAGAAAAAGAATACGCCATTTATGCGAAGCAATGCCTACACCAATTGCTACGAGTTTATGTTTGTACTCAGCAAGGGGACTCCAAAAACATTCAACCCTCTAACAGAGCCGACTGTCCGCAATGGTATGGAGATTTTAGTCACCAATAAGGGAGCGGATGCCATCAACCGGAAGGTCCTCAAGGAACTCAAAAAGGAAAAGACCCAGACCAACATTTGGTCCTATGCAGTCGGCCTGCATGGTACAACCTCGGACCGCATTGCATTTAAACATCCTGCGGTCTTCCCTGAAGCCCTTGCTGCAGATCACATTGAATCCTGGTCAAACGAGGGAGATCTGGTTTTTGACCCTATGTGTGGATCAGGAACGACATGCAAGATGGCGTTACTCAAAAACCGGCAATATATCGGGGTTGATATTTCTGAAGAATACATCAAGATCGCGAAAGAACGCCTACGGCAACATGCCAATGTCATTGCCTAACGGGGTTGCCTGTCCATGTGGAAAAGGATTTCGGGAAGGAACAACACCACCCCCAAATTCGGTTGGAATTGCACAGCGGACGAATCAAGGTACCGCCCGAACTTGGCGGATTGGTGCCAACCCATAATGAGACACATATGCTAAAGAGCACACATTATCTTGAAGAACGAGAACCCTAGGCTTGATCTGTAATATGTTAAAAACACTGAATTTCCGTTGCAACTGCATAGATCCCGCCGATTTCCAAAGTACTTCATGAAAATCTACACCCGTACTGGAGACGATGGCACCACCGGGCTTTTCGGTGGAGATCGTGTACCGAAATATCATCCGCGCATTGAAGCCATGGGGGCGGTGGATGAAATCAATGCCGCACTTGGAACGGTCTGCGCAACATTGCCCGCTCAATCCAAAGCGATGTGCTCACTCATCATGCGCCTTCAGCATGAATTGTTCACGCTTGGGGCAGATATCGCAACACCGGCTGACTCACGGGCAAAGGTTCCGCGCATTGACGAGGAACATGTACAGGCCCTCGAAAAAGCCATTGACGACTGGGATGCCACACTGGAGCGCCTCCAGTATTTTATCCTGCCAGGGGGTACGCAAGCAGCATCTACACTGCATCTGGCAAGGGCAATCTGCCGGCGTGCAGAACGCTCCCTTGCAGAGCATCTGGACACAATTTCGCCAAATTCATACGTTCTTCAGTATCTTAACAGATTATCTGACCTGTTGTTTGTGCTCGCCCGGCGGGCAAATCACGATGCAGACACCCCTGATGTGAGATGGATTCAATGAGTGATCCCATTCCATATACCGTAAAAATTTAATTTGACCGCAACACATGATGTGGAACAACTTGAAACGTTTCTATCTATGCCTTACCATACTGGCGGTATTCCAGCTGCCCATAAATCTGGAAACAGAAACCATCCCCTCTGCATCCGCCGAAGTGAAACGGAACCAGTTTGATCTGATTGAGGCAGGACTTATTGAGCATACTTCTAAAGTCAGGAGGGGGGAATCTCTCGGATCAATTATGTCTGACTGGGGCATCTCTCAGGAAAAAATCCACCTTGCCTCCGAAAAAGCGGCATCCTTTATAGATCTTCAGAAAATTCGCAGAGGAGATCCCCTCTACACGTATACAGACTCCATCCGGGGGACAACCTCGTTTATGGTTTATCAACCCAGTGTGGAAAACTTTCTGGTGTTTGATTTGCGGGACTCCGTACTGGTCCATGAAGGGGGGTTTCCCGTATCCAAGGTTTCGCGTACGGCATCCGGTATCATTGAATCCTCACTTTATCAGGCCGTAGCGGATGCCGGAATCTCCCCGGATCTGGCCATGGAACTGAGTGAGATCTTCGCATGGCAAATCAGCTTCTTTCACCTGCAACCCAAAGACGACTTCTCCATTGTATTTGAAGACCACATCGTAAATGGGCAATCCATCGCAACTGAAATCAAAGGGGCCCGCATGCGTCACAGGGGGAAAGAGTTCTTTGCCTTTTATTTTCCATCCGACAGTGTGAGCGGATTCTATGATGAAACCGGACGTGCACTAAAACGCCCGTTTTTGCGGGCTCCTATTGAATATAAACGTATCTCCTCCGGGTATAGCCTGAACCGGTTTCATCCCGTCCAAAAACGTTATAAGCCGCACCTGGGGACGGATTTTGCCGCACCTGCGGGAACTCCGATTGTGGCCACTGCAAATGGCACCGTAACCCATGCCGCCTACACACGCGGGAATGGAAACTACGTTAAGATCCGCCACAACGATATGTATAGCACGGGGTACCTGCATATGTCCAAATTTGCAAAGGGGATTCGTCCAGGAGTGCGGGTGCAGCAGGGCCAGTTGATTGGCTATGTCGGCAGCACAGGTCTAGCCACAGGCCCCCATGTATGTTATCGATTCTGGAAGAACGGACGACAGGTAGATGCCATGAAGGTGAAAATGCCCCACTCCCAGCCACTGTCCGAACCACTCCTGCCGCAATTCATGCAACTCGTTACTAAACTGCAGCCGCAGTTAAATCCGGTGAACGCCGCAACTAGCGTCGTGGTGCATTAACCCGAAGCGGAACCGTATCTTCTGCGTCTCCAATACGGAAATGAATCCGGTAGTCTCCAGGAGGCAAATAGTACACGCCATTCTCGCCTGCCTCCAGACTTTCTCCTTCGTCCATCTGTGTCATTGCCGCCGCTGCATCTTCATCCACAGACAGATTGTACACAAGAAAATTGATCCCCTGCTCCGCCTCATCCGTCAAGGTGCGAAGGAGCGTTCCCGCTTCATCTGTCACCTCTACCGTCACCTGCTCCATGGATCCGGACCAGTATGCAATCTCAAGTTCCGGCTCGGAATAATCCCCCCACCAGACAAAACGGTTTCCCCAGTTTGAACTGTGTCGCTGTTCTTCCAGAGTAAACACCTTCAATGGGCTCTCAATAACTTCGGGGGTGAGTTTCTGGAGAGGAGCAATTTCTGCACGATAGATGGACCGCCCATGCGTCCCCACCAACAGATGGTTCCTGCGAGCCTGCAGTTTCAGATCGTGAACCGGGGCATGTGGAAGGCCGTTCTGCATTGCCGTAAAGGAGGTTCCCCCATCTAAAGACACATATAATCCATGATCGGTTCCCACGTACAACAGGGAGGAATTGACCGGATCTTCAAGGATCACATTCACGGGTTCCATGGGTAAACCAGCATCCAGAGCCTCCCAGGTCGTACCAAAATCATCGGATCTGTATACATACGGAACAAAGTGATCCCATCTGTACCCATTGAGTGTCACATAGACCCGGCCCAGTTCATGATTTGATGCCTCTACTCGACTGACCCACAACTCTCCCCAGTCGTCACCGGTAATATTTCCCCATGTATACCCTCCATCCCTGGACACATGTACCAGCCCATCATCCGAGCCCACATAAAGCAGTCCAAACCGGAGTGGAGACTCATCAATCGTCGTCAGTGTCCCGTAAGGGACATCTCCGCGACGCCCCCCGCGGGTCAGGTCCCCCGAGAGAGTTTCCCAATCATCACCGCGATGAAATGAGCGATGAAGTTTATTGGAACCGTAATAGAGAACATCCTGATTGTGACGAGACAGATGAATGGGGGTCTGCCAGTTGTATCGCAGGGGACGTTCCCCAAGCTGGTGACGGGGGCGAATCAGTGGGCGCTCCTCTGTACTCGTCTCTATACGCCGATAGAATCCAAATTGGGAACCCGTATAAATGATATCGTTGGTGCGGGTATCCACCTCAACCTGCATGCCGTCCCCGCCTAGATACCATGTATACGGATAACTTCCACTGGCATGCCAGCCCGTTGACTCTGTGTAGGTATGGGGGCCGCCCCATACCCCATTATCCTGCAGTCCGCCGTATACATGATACGGAATCTGATCATCCACTCCAATTGCATAAAACTGCCCCACCGGCGGTGTATTCCCTTTGAACCAGGATTCACCGTTATCATAGGTGATATTCAAGCCCCCATCATTTCCATTAATCAGATGTCCCGGTCTGGAGGGATTGATCCAAAGCGCCTGATGATCTGCATGCACGCTTGGCCCGCTGATGGATGCCCATGATTCACCGCCATCATCTGATGTCAAAAATGGAACACCAAGAATGTAGATTCGGTCAACATTATTCGGATCTACACGAATCTCCCCAAAGTAATACCCGTAGGAATTGTAAACCCGGTTCAGATAATTGGTATGCGTCCGGGCCCATGACTGCCCGCCATCCTCGGAGCGATATACCTCTGCACCGATCACCGGAGTATCAAATAGCTCCCGGTTTGCATCTTCAACATACCAGACTAGATGTACCGGCTCCAGCGCCCCTTCTTCCATCATCGTTCGGATCTCTGCCGCGCTGAATTCAAAATTATTCTCTTCCAGATATCCGGTAACGGCTTCGTCCTCCAATTCTAGAAACGTTTCCGTATTCATAGAACGGAGTGCATCCCGGGTTAGCGTGGGCGCTTCATCCTCATCGTCTGTGGGGCGACGAGCCTGATTATCCACCAGAGCATAAAGAATCTGGGAGTTGCCGGGGAAAATTGCGAGTCCAATGCGCCCAACCGTGTCACCACCGGGCAATCCCTCGGCGGAAAGTCGCTCCCAGGATGCTCCCCCGTCCATTGACTTCCATATCCCCGATCCGGTTCCACCCTCAACAAAATTCCAGGCCCGGCGATCACGTTCCCAGCCTGCGGCATATAAAATATCAGAGTTGGACGGATCAAGGATCAGATCAATGACACCCGCCGTATCCGAAATAAACAATGTCTGCGTCCAGGTCTGCCCGCCATCACTCGTCTTATAGATCCCCCGGTGAGGGCTGGAAGAATAAAGTGCACCCAATGCAGCGACCCACACAGTCTGGGAATCGGTGGGATGGATGAGAATACGCCCGATCCTGTGGGTTTCGGTCAGACCCATGTGTTCCCAGGATTTACCATGGTCCAAGGAACGATATATCCCTGTCCCGGCATACGAGGAACGGCTGGAGTTATTTTCTCCCGTCCCGATCCAGATCACTTCACCGCGCCCCCAGTCAACCGCAATATCTCCGAGTACCATAGAAGCTTCCTCGTCAAACAATGACTCAAAAGACAGTCCGTTGGTCCTGCTCCGCCACAATCCGCCGGAGGCATACGCAACATACATCTCTGTAGGATCAAGAGGATTGGCATCAATGTCTACGATCCGTCCGCTCATTACAGTAGGACCGATCCCCTCCAGTTTCACATTCGACAAAGGGGAGGACTGTGCGTCCTTCAGACGTTGTTCAAAACTGCTCAGCCGCTCAGCAACCGGAGTCGGTTCCACGGGTGACAGCATTTCGGGCACCTGTGCCACACAGATGTGCACTCCAAAGAGAAGGAGAAAAGATCCAAATAGACCGCTTTGCATGTAAAGAATCAGGTAAGTGTAGACCCCAAAGTTAGGCAATCTATACTTATGATCCACATTCTGGAACTAATCGACAACAGATTCTGCCAATCTCTCCAGCTTCTTGAATGAAATCTTGTCCCGGGCCGACTCGCAGATGGACATAGGAACACTGTCCCCGGAAATGGCAATCATAAACCGATCCTCTACCCATGAATGCAATTCACAGGATTCGTGGCCATGTTTGCTGTAATACTTTTCGTAGGTCGGATATTCTTTTGATCTATTGCGGAATATATTTGTGCGTTCAAAGCCCCGATCATTCTTGCGATCAATATCTTCATCCACCCAGTCCGACAAGGCTTTCGCGGCAAGCGTACCGAATGCAGCCAGATCAATAATGGTCACCGTAACCACCTGGTCTTCGTCTCTGTATTCGCCGCTGATCTTTGAAAAACCGCTTCCGATTGAAAGCGTCTGACCTTCGGTGATCGTGGGCCGAACCCCATTGATCCGCCCTGGCAAAAGTTCCTGCAGTTCCTGATAACGGATTGCAGACGTGTGAGGCGGATCTCCCAAGGTCTCCTCAAGAATCGCACTTAACCCCATTGTGACGGACTCAACTTTCTCTACATCATACTCCTCCCCCAAAACGATATTTTCTCTATCTTCACCTGATTGTGGTTCAGATGTACGGATTTCGTCCCCGGAACGCATCTGGCATCCAAGGAGAAATAAAATGAAAACGTTTGCATAAAAAATTTGAAACCAAACAGGCCAGGAAGAATAATGTCTCATGATTGCTTGAAAAAACGCCGGGGCTCCCTTGCAATACCTTTACGTTGAAATTCCCGTCAGGATTCACTAACCGCGAATTCAGTGCTGATAGGAATCTGCTCACATGGATTGAGATACATCTAAATCCAAGCAATCCGTCAAACTGCATCTCTATTCAGATTTTCAATTACTGTATCACAGACCTCCTGCCCAATGTTATCCATCGCACGCAGGATGCCACTATGGTCCTGGCAGTCTATGATGAAACAGGGGGCGATCACCTGTGAGCGGATTAAGGTGTGATATACGTCCCTTACATTGGAAAGGTAGTCTGCATCACGTTCGTGCAAGTCATAGACTTTCTCAGTATAGGTACGTGTCTCTTTTTGGGCAACCAACTTCCTGGAGGTCTGGGCAGGTACATCCAGAAAGATCGTTAAATCCGGCTTGGGCAGATCATAGACCTCATATTCCAGATTAAAGAGCCATTCCATGAACCTCATCCGTTCCGGATTTGCGATTCGCGCACTCTGATACGCTAAATTGGACGCAACATATCGATCAACTATTACCAGATCACTGTTCCGGAGTGCCCGCTCAATCGGAGCACGGCTCTCCAGACGATCCAGAGCAAAGAGAGTCGCTGCAAATGTGGGCGGAACCTCCTCCAGCCTGCCAAACCCGCCATTCAAATATGTCGCAATCATCTTTGAACAGTGAGTATCTTTGTAGCGTGGAAAGGAGATCAGTTCGGACGTATACCCTAAATTTCGGGTACGCTCTAGAAGTTGGCCGGCTTGTGTGCCTTTTCCTGAACCATCAATTCCTTCAATCGCAATCAGCATTTTTGTGGCTACTGTATTTAATTCGGTGCAGAGAAAACGCCCTGCCTAAGAAGGTCGGCAAGATCTCAAGAACCGTCCGTGCACTAATTTAGGCAATTAACCATGATCACGACCAAGATCGCCTTGATTTTTTTGTGTGCATCATGTTCCAGACAGGAATCTCTCGTATCCCTGCATCACTGTACAACTTCTTTTTTCATGACAAGACGTTCTATTTTCCTCATGTGCGGCCTTGCACTCCTTGCCCACATGAGTCCTGCACAGGATTCCACCGTAGTTTTGCCTGTGATGACCATCCACACAACACGGCAGCTGGAAACGTATGCGACCGCTGCCCGCAGCATTTATTTTCGACAACATAATCTGGTTTCTTCCGAACCCGGCTTATCGCTGCAACGCACACTGCGCGGGATCCCTGGACTGCAAATCAGTGAGCGTGGTCATTTTGCACTTGGTGAGCGTATCCTGATCCGGGGGATGGGATATCGTGCAGCCTTTGGAGTCCGTGGGCTGCAGGCGTTTCTGAACGGAATTCCTCTCACGATGCCAGACGGTCAAAGTATGCTGGATGTCGTGGATCCGGTATTCATTGGATCTTCCGAATTACTTAGAGGCCCCGGTTCTCTTTTCTGGGGAAACGCCAGTGGAGGGGTTCTCCATCTTTCCAGTGTTGAAAACTTCTCCCCGCTACAACTCCGATATATGCGGGGGAGTTACGGTCTGGAGCAAATCCTGGCAAAAACGGGGTTTGAATTTGATCGTCATCAGATACATGCGTACGCTTCACGTGTGAAAAAAGATGGATATCAGGCACATAGCAAAGGAGAGTTTTTTCGTACCGGTTTAAGTGCACAGACAACACCCGGTTCCCGAACGGTACTCACAATTACACTCAATGCAGCCATCCAGGATGCATTGTCCCCCGGTTCGCTCACACTGGAACAACTATCCAGTGATCCCCGACAGGCAAACTCCAGGAATGTGGCCATGGCCGCAAGTAAAGCCAGTACTCATCTGCAGGGCGGTGTAACCCTGCACACACAAATGGGCATAGGGAATTTATCTTCGACCATTTACGGAATACGAAGATCTCTTGAGAATCCGCTCACCTTTGCATGGAGTGAACTGGAACGCATTGCCGGTGGTCTGTATGCCCAATTCCAGATGGAGATTGGAAGTGCTGTCGGATTGACGACCGGGGTTGATTTGCGTCAATTACGGGATGATCGCGTGCGATTCAATAACGATGCAGGTCGTCAGGGAGACCAAACGCTCCTTGATCAACAGGAAACGGTCGGCAGCCTTGCGGTATTTGCGGGCTTGACTACACAACTCTCATCTCGGATCGGCGTATCTGCAGGGGTGCGACTTGATCAGCTGCAATTTGAAATGACCGACAACCTGCATACGAATGGAGATCAAAGTGGTCATCGGAATTTCGCAGCCCTGAGTCCATCGCTGGGAATATCCTACCGCATTCCCTCCTTGACCTGGTATGCCAACTGGAGCACCTCATTCGAGACCCCGACGACCACTGAACTCATTAACAGCCCTTCAGGGATGGGTGGATTTAATTCAGATCTCAGTCCGCAACAAACCAGAGGCATGGAAACAGGGGTTCGTGGTCAATTTGAGGACTTGAACTTAAAACTGGATGTGGCTCTTTTCTCTTTGCGCATCCATGATCGGCTTTTGCCCCGGCAGGGGGAAGACGGACGCACCTGGTACAGCAACGGTGGGAAAAATCGACATCATGGTGCTGAAATTGCATTCGAATGGCCTGTCGGTGCACCCTTTCATGCCCGAATAACCTACAATTATGGATCTTTCATCTTTCTCAATGATCCAGGGAACGGTCTCGAAATTCCAGGGGCACCTGCCCATCAATTTCATCTGTCGCTACACGGTTCGACTTCCAGGGGATGGAGCGCACAGGTTGTTCTTGAATCTGCATCAGAGATGTGGGGGAACAATACAAATTCTGCCAAATCTGACGGCTTTACGGTTCTGGATGTGTACTTTTCCCGTTCAAACTGGGACATGGGGCGTATTACCCTGCATCCCTTTGTTCGAATTCAGAACATTCTAGATCGCCAATATGTACGCTCGCTAGTTGTGAATGCCTTTGGAGGGCGCTACTTTGAGCCGGCCGAAGGCCGCTCCATTCAAGGAGGTATCGGACTCAGTCTCTAACTCATGGATCGCCGTACTCCTATTGTGACTCTGACGACAGATTTTGGCACTCGCGAAGGGTATGTCGGTGCCATGAAGGGGGTGATGCTCGGCATCAACCCGAATTTAACGTTGGTGGATATTACTCACGAGGTGCAAGTCTTTGATGTCATGGCCGCCGCATTTGTGATGCAGCAGTCCCTGCAATACTTCCATCCGGGAACGGTCCATCTGGTTGTCGTGGACCCCGGTGTTGGATCTACGCGTCGTGCCGTCGCATTGAGGCATAATGACCACTATTTTGTTGGCCCCGACAACGGATTGTTTGCACTCCTTCTGGAAACGGAGACCCCGGATCAAATGATTGAGTTGAGCGTGAATGAGGAACAACCACTCTCGTTTACTTTTCACGGCAGAGATCTCTTTGCCCCTGCAGCTGCAAGACTGGCGAGTGGTACTCCGCTTGAAGACCTGGGTGCCCCTGCTTCGCATCTGGAGCCGCTTCACTGGGCATTGCCGATTGATGATCGAGAAGGCATTCGAGGCTGGGTCGTATATGTTGACCACTTTGGCAACTGCATCACGAATATTTCCCGCACTCTTTTCGAAGAACGTTCCGAAGGGAGAGAGGTCACAGGCTATGCTGGAAGTGGAATCATTCGTAACATTCATCACACCTACAGCGATGTACCTGTGGGAGAGACCTTAATGTTATTTGGAAGCGGCAATCTGCTGGAGGTTGCCGTCAATCAGGGAAATGCGGCCACCCTTCTCCATATTCAGCGGGGAACCCCCATCAATATCGTATTTGGTCATCCCATCGGATAATCCGCAGTACAATCGTCAACTATCCCATCAAGTGCAGTTGTGTGGAAGCAGGAATGCGAAATTTTCATTGCTCTCCCCCCATACTTCCACAGTATCCCTTTACAGGGATGGATCAGTATACGATCCCGCCAAAACTGGAACAGATATCCTGATTCTCTGACTGGTGCGCATACGAACCTTTCGGATATGTGTCGGTAACCTGATAGATCCTTTCGTGTCCAACGGGGTTGTGGATGTTCATGATGACCTTGCACGTTTCCCCTTCGTCTATAAAACTCGGCTCCCATATCTTTGGAGCATCCTCCAGCCATTCCCATTCCCCTATCGGAGCATCCCGATAAGATTCCGCGATACCATACTCCGGGTCATCACTGTCAGCCGGTCTGGGCGACTTTGAGAGGATCGCCTGATCGCTCCACCAGCAGCCATGCCACCTTGCCCCAAACTCATAGGCTTCGCGACCAAGAATGGATGCAGACAGGTACGACCACGGGCTGCGGTCCCCGTCTATTGCCTGCATAAGCGGGATTGCTCCCGGTGGTACCGGAGTCCTTAAGACGGTCTCTTCATTCCTTGGACAATCCGCAAGCGACGGTATTTCGGCATCCGAGGGAACTGCCCAGATGACACCATTACCGTTATGGCCGGAAGAATACACATAGGCCTCAAGGGTAAATCCCTCCTTGAGCCAGAGAGCATCAAATACACGCAGGAGTTCCATGGCGGTGTGCGTGTCCTCTGACCAGCCGTCCCAGCCCATTCCGGCATTCTTTCTGGCTTTTTCGGCAGCTTGCCGAAGGCGATTCACCCGCTGTATGGAAAACAATACCGGCTTCATTGTATCGGAATATAGGCTATTCCGACACAAAGCGGACGCTCATAACCTTCGTGCACGCGAGGAATGATCATTGCCCGATGCCACTGAGTTTTGAGAAATTCCCACGAACGGCACTCATTGTGCAAGGTTGAGGCTCAGAGAGACTGGAAATTATAATTTCATTCAGTGCGTGGTTTCGTGGTCGATGTGTGAGTATTACGACCAAAACAATCACTTTGGGCCGGCGAATCGGGCGATTTTCTGGGCTTGATTCAGCTGTAATTTTCCCTGGAGGAAGGGGGGTTGCTTCCGGTTGTTTTTCCGGCGATGCGGCGAAGCGTTCTGCACGGTGCTGGTGCATCAAACAAGAATCCGTATTCTGTGCTTTTCTTCATCAAGCGGAGCACAAAATGCCCAGACAACCAGTATCTATGCGACACATTCGTTCCATCCTTCGCCACCACTTCGGGGAGGGATACAGTATTCGGAAGACGGCGGAGTATTCGCGCGTGAGTTTCAGCACGGCGCGGGATTATATCCAGCGCGCAAAACAGGCCGGATT
>JAJECE010000030.1 GCA_022822185.1 Rhodothermales bacterium
GGCAACTACCCGAACCCGTTTAATCCGTCTACACGGATCCAGTTTGATCTTCCAGAGTCCGCACAGGTCACGCTGCAGGTGGTGGACATGCTGGGCCGGGAAGTGATGACCCTGCCGGCGAAGGAGTTTGAAGCAGGTGCGGGCCGGAACATGGAGATCAATGCGGTGAACCTTGCCTCCGGCACGTATCTGTACCGGATGATTGCAACCGGAGCAGAAAGCAGGTATGTGAAGACCGGTCGCATGACGCTGGTGAAGTAACCTGCACCGAGTCGCCTCACGACTTGGTTAAAAGAAACAGAGCGCCCCGGTATCGAAAGATGCCGGGGTGCTTTGGGTTGGGGATGTAGCAATCAACCAAGTCAGATTTGCCTGTTTGGCAGATCGGGTCCGACGTGACTCCTCAAAGAATCAAGTGGCGCAACGGGCCATAGAAACTCGGAAGGAAGTGTCACGGATACAGTCACGCTTCCTCCAGTGCGTTCGCGCCGCTGATGATTTCCAGGATCTCGGTGGTGATTGCGCTCTGGCGGGCACGATTATATTGCAGGCGTAATGCACGCAGGAGCTCCGTGGCGTTTGCGGTGGCATTATCCATCGCCACCATGCGTGCACCATGCTCTGCCGCAGCAGATTCCAGTAAGGCATGCCAGATCTCGAAGTTTACGAACTTCGGGATAAGGGCATTTAGGATATCTGCGGAATTCGGATCAAAGATGTAATCCGCCCGGTAACGGTCCTGTATATCAGGGGTTGCAACGTTCTCCTGTCGCATTACCGGAGTTTTAAACTGCTCCGGCGGGATTGGAATCAGCGGAGCAGCAATCCGGTTCTGGGCAATGGTATTCTTGAATTCATTGTAGACGAGTTTTACTTCATCCCATTTTCCCTCGGTATAGCCCTCCATGGCTAAGTTTCCGATACTGAGGGCGGTATCAAAGGTTAAGTCCCGGAAAACATCGCTGAGGTCTGCCGCCATCCTGTACCCGCGCTTACGGAAGTACTCGGCCCCCTTGCGGCCGGCTCCGACAATCTGCAGGGTCCCCTTTGCGTGGAGTTCGGTGTAGTTTGAGTGAATCAGGGACTCTGCCGTTTTAATCACATTGCTGTTGAACGCCCCCGCTAATCCTCGATCTCCTGTAATGACAATGATGAGCGCCCCGTTCACCTCTTCATGTGGACGAAGCAGGGGGTGTGATTCGATCTCGCCCTGACGTTTGAGGTGCTCAATGATTTCCCCAATCTTGTACGCGTACGGCCGGGTCTTGAAGATATTTTCCTGTGCACGGCGCAGTTTTGCCGCCGCCACCATCTTCATGGCCCGGGTGACCTGCTGCGTATTCTGGACCGAACCGATACGCGTACGGATGTCACGCAGAGTTGCCATCAGGCTTTTGCAGCATAAAGATCAACAAGTCTCGCTGCCTCCTGACGGAAAGCCTCCTTGGCTTCATCTGTCAACATGCCGGTATCCCGAATGCTGGCAAGGGCATCTGAGGCACGAACCCGAAGGTTTTCAAGCAATTCTGTTTCGAAGCGGTCAATATCAGATACGGCAACGGTATCCAGCAGGCCTTCACTGCCGATAAAGATGATAGCCACCTGCTCCTCCACCGGTACAGGTGCAAACTGCCCCTGTTTGAGCAGTTCGACAAGGCACTCCCCACGCCGCAACTGCCGCTGCGTCGCAGGATCAAGATCGGATCCGAACTTGGAGAAGGCCTCCAGTTCCCGGTACTGGGCCAGATCCAGCCGCAACATCCCCGCAGCAGACTTCATCGCCTTGATCTGCGCACTGCCACCGACACGGCTCACGGAAATCCCTACATTGATCGCCGGGCGTATGCCCGCATTGAACAGGTCGGGTTCCAGATAAATCTGACCGTCTGTAATAGAAATTACATTAGTCGGGATATAGGCATCCACGGCTCCAGCCTGGGTTTCGATGACCGGCAGCGCCGTCAAGGACCCTCCTCCTTTCACCTTGTCCCTCAAAGAGTCCGGCAAGTCGTTCATTTTGGAGGCAATCTCCTGACTTGCGGTGATCTTGGCTGCACGCTCTAACAGGCGGCTGTGGAGATAAAAAACATCCCCCGGGTAGGCTTCACGCCCCGGCGGCCGCCGAAGCAGAAGAGAAACCTGCCGGTAGGCCACGGCCTGCTTGGATAAGTCGTCATAAATCACTAATGCATGGCGGCCCGTGTCCCGGAAATATTCCCCGATACAGGCACCGGCAAAAGGCGCAATAAACTGGAGTGGAGCGGCAACCGAAGCCGGTGCGTTCACGATCACGGTGTAGTCCATGGCCCCATGTTCCTCCAGTGCACGGGCAACCTGCGCAACCGTAGAGGCTTTCTGCCCGATCGCGACATAGATACAGTAGACCGGTGCATCGGTCTCATGGGTGGACCGCTGGCTGATAATCGTATCAATCAGTACCGCGGTCTTACCGGTTTGCCGGTCACCAATCACCAATTCCCGCTGTCCGCGGCCAATCGGGATCATGGAGTCAATCGCCTTGATGCCGGTTACGATGGGTTCAGATACGGGCTGGCGATAAATAACGCCGGGTGCTTTGCGCTCCAGAGGCATTTCGCAGGTTTCGCCGGTAAGGGCCCCCTTACCGTCGAGCACATTGCCTAGTGGGTCAATCACCCGCCCCAGCATGCTCTCGGTCACCTGGATGGAAGCGATCCGGCGGGTTCGACGCGCCTGATCGCCTTCTTTCACATCCTGCACCTCTCCAAAGAGAACCACCCCTACATTGTCTTCCTCCAGATTCAGAACCATGCCGGTTGCATTGCGTTCCGGGAACACGATCAATTCTCCAGCCTGCACCTTTGACAGACCGTAGAGTCGGGCGATGCCGTCCCCTACCTGTAGAACGGTTCCCACTTCATATACATCTGTCGTAGATTCGAAACCGCCGAGTTCCTGTTTGAGGAGTGCGGTGACTTCATCGGGTCGTATAGCCGTTGTCATTTCGTAATTACTTAATTAGGCTTGCACATGCAGGCGAGCCTGCAGTAGCGCAAGTTGATGCTGTACACTGCCGTCATAGACCGTATCTCCAATTTTCAGCACAATTCCCCCCATCAGGGCCGGATCTTTGGTTACATGAAGGCGCACGGTACGGTTCAGATGTGTGCTCAGCACGTTTTGCAGACGGGTCTGCTCATCCGGGGATAACTCCGAGTACACACGGGCATGCACAGGAATGATCCCCTGCGATTCGTCAGCCAGTGTGAGAAACCGGTCTAGAATCATACGCAGCAGTGATTCTCTACCGCGTTGCACCAGCATCTGCAGAAAACGCAGGGTTACTGCGTGTAGATGTTCTGCAAACAGAGTTTGCAGAACGGCAGACTTTTTATGCCGGGGAACAACAGGGCTTTTTATGCACCGCTCCAACTCTGGAGAATTGTCCAGGGTTTCGATGAGCAGGTTTACATCACCGGTGACCGAGGCAATGGTTGTCGTCTCGGTGTAGAGCGCCTGTGCATAGCGCTGTGCTACCGCAGAGGAGATCATGCCTGATAGGGAGGCTGGTTACTTCCGCCGCGTGATGTCAGCCCGTCAATAAAACGGTTAACAAGTGCGCGCTGGCGTGAGGTATCCAGGTTTTCCTGGAGTACTTTTTCGGCGGCAAGGATCGCCAGATCAGAAACTTCACTCCGAAGCGCCTGCAATGCACGTTCCTTATCGCGCTCAATCTCCTCCCGCGCCTGTTCACGCATTGCAGTGATCTCTTCCTGTGTGCGCTGTGCCTCCCGGTCACGGATTCGCTGTGCCTCTTCGTGGGCTTCACGAAGCAGCCGCTGTGCGTCCTGCTCGGCTTCACGTCGCGCCTGTTGATTACTTTCCTGTATGCGTCTGCTTTCTGCGAGAACTTCCTCGGCCCGGTTCATAGAGGCCGAAATAGTTTTCTCCCGTTCCGATAAAGCAGCGGTGATCGGTCCCCATGCATACCGCCGAAGCAGGAGCAGAAGGGCCAGAAAGACCACCGTCAGCCAGATGACCAGACCAACATTGGCACTCAGTAGGTTTGCGGCAAGCACCATGATGATAGTCTAGGACTTAAAGGCAAGGATAAAGGAGATGACCAATCCGAACAGTGCCACCCCTTCAATCAGGGCGGCCGCAATAATCATTGTGGTCCGAATGTCGTTGGTTGCCTCGGGCTGGCGGGCGGTCCCCTCCATAGCAGGGCCGGCTAGTCGGCCGATGCCGAGTCCGGTTCCGATGGCGACGAGGCCGGCTCCGAGGCCGGCTCCAAGGTATGCGAGAGCTAGTGCGTCCATGTGTAAAAAATAGTTTAGGGTTTAGTTTATATGCTTAATGTGCCTCACTGTGCGAATGTTCGGCAATGGCCATCCCAATGAACAGTGCGGACAGAATAGTAAAGATGTAGGCTTGAATGAATGCAATGAGCACTTCAAGACACATCACGAATAAGGTAAAGCCGAGGCTGATCGGCACAACACCGTAGCCTACCGCTTCACCAAACAGATTGGTAAATGTGAAAATCATTCCGATAAGACTGAGAATCACCAGGTGCCCGGCAGTGAGATTGGCAAAAAGCCGAATCGCAAGCGCAATCGGTTTGGTGAAGAGTCCCATAATCTCGGTTGGAATCAAGAGAATTTTGACTAGGACCGGCATTCCAGGAGGCCAGAAAACATGCCGCCAGTGATCTTTGGAACCATTGGTCTGTGTCAATACAAAGGTGAATGCTGCCAGAACTGCCGTGATATTCAAATTAGAGGTTGCGGTTGCACCAAAGGGGACAAGTCCCAGCAGATTGCAGGTCAGAATAAAGAAAAATGCCGTTAACAGGTAGGGCAGAAAGCGCTGGTAATGCTGCTTGCCCAGGTTGGGAACTGCGATGTCATCCCGGACAAAAATGACCAGCGTTTCAAACAGATTCTGGACGAGCCCCCGGGGAGCACTGGTACGCCCAATCCCGCGTTTGTACCGGTTGGCCAGCTGCACAAAGATGGCCAGCAAAATTCCGGATGCAAGCAGAGCGAACACCAGATGCTTGGTCATGGATAGATCCAGAATGATTGCCGATTGATCACTGATGGGAATCAACTTTGCATCCAGATGCTTTCCTTTGTCGATCAGTGCCTGGAGACTGTCTCCGGGAGCGTAGATCGTGGTGTCCTTATTAATCACAAATTCGGCGGCTAGTTCGTTGGATTGAAGCGCATTTTTTGTGGACCGGAATACGCGCAGGCCGTAGCCGTCCGATTCACTTCGAAGGATGAAAATCCGGGGCAATTCCACCTTCCCGATGGGCAGGAAGTCCAGATAATAAGCATCGGCAGTATGGTGGACTGCGTCAAACTCTCCGTCCTCGGCAGCCAGAACACTCATAGGGGGCCAAAACACGGTCAGGAACAATAAATAAGTAAACCGGCGTACTGGACGCATTAATTTTCTTGACGGATCAACCAGACAATCTCAGCGAAAATCCCGATCAAAACGATGAACAAAAACGTTCCCGCGAAGACGGGGAGTACAACAGGAAATAATTGAATGATGATGATTAAAGCGGTCAGGGCTGCAAACATACGCAACACCATCCCGCCAAGTACTATAGGCACAAATTTCGATGTGTTCCGAGCAATCCGCACCACCAGCACATTTGCGAACGTGTAACACAGCCCCAAAAGCGCCCCAAGTCCCATGCTCCATACCGAACTCATCTCTCTTAAACCAGAGTGTACGAAATTGGTGCGAACAAGATCAGAAAAAGGGGAGATTTTTTTGCGAAGCGCACAATATCCTATGCACGGTGGTTTGCAATATGGATCAATCGTACAAATATGCAGACCATCCCGATGATTGAACCCGTCAGGATCAGCCACGGGGTGGTTCCAAGCAGTCGGTCCAGAAGATAGCCGCCGAATGCAAATGCAACTATGGTCATGCCTAACTGCATGCCAAGGCTGAGATAGGGCGAGGCATCACGCAAGCTGTTCTGCCAATCGCTCATCTGCTCCATTGGATGTGGACACAAATTTAGATGCAATCGCCTCGGATTTCGGTCCTGTCTGACACTCACCGTTGAAGATGGCCCCTTCCTCAATGACTAACCGATCTGCATGGATGGTCCCTTCTACTCTTGCGGTACTGGTTAGCAACACCTTCTCCGTCGCCGTGATCTCTCCTTCGATGGAACCGGATATGTTGATGTTTTCGGCCCGAACGGATCCAGTCACCACCCCGTTTTCGGTAATCACTACGGTGCCCTCAACCTGCAGACTTCCTTCAAGACTGCCGGCTAGCCTCGTATCGGAAGTGGAAGTCAAAGAGCCTTTAAGGTCAGTTCCACCTGAAATGATGTTGAGATTTGCCGTACCTAACGAATCTTTCATTCCATGAGGAAGAGTTTTTGTCTGTTTTTTGCTTTGCAACATGAATCACCGGTCTGGATACGCATGCCCGGTAAGTATAAGAAAAAAAAGAGAATTACGCATGGGATTCCGGTGGTACGGTGAAAATGTCAGATGGTTTGCGGTGGAGCCCTGGACTCCAGCGTTCAGCGGATTTGGTATGCATCACAAGATTTGTGAACCGGCGACTCGACGTTCCCTTAGAATTCGCCCGTACTTGCCTAAATGTCTTAGTAGCCGATCAGGTAGTTGGCAGGGTTTTGTGCGAGGCCGTTGTTCCACAGTTCAAAATGAAGGTGAGGCCCCGAAGTGTATTCTCCTGAATCTCCGCTGATCGCAATACTTTCTCGAACCTGGACCCGGTCCCCAACCTGTTTTAGCAGGCGCTGGTTGTGTTTGTAGACAGAAATGTATCCACCGGCGTGTTGGATTGCAATTGTGTAGCCACCCTCATAGGTCCAGTCCGAAAAAATAACGTATCCGTCTCCGATACAGCGTATAATTGACCCTTCGCTGGTGGCGATGTCAATCGCATAGTGTCCCTCTTCGGCATCAAAGCCGCGTGTGACCAGACCCTGCACGGGAGGCAGTACAGGCAGTTGCAGGCTTGCCAGATAATTGTTTGAAGAGGCGGGTGGAACCTTTGCAGCAGAATCATGGGCAGGAATATCGGAGACGGGAATAGCAGGCCACGGATCGCCTCCTGTCAGAATAGAGACGGGAGCCGGAATCAGCCCGTTTTTGTTCAGGAGCGGGGTGCCGGGTTGATTGGCCTGCAGAGCAGAATCTGTGAGTACAGAGTCCGTGTCCCCGGATAACAGGCGTTGAAGATTTGAGAGGTATTGGGTTTGTGCATTGAGTGAGTCTACGATCTCCTGTAATCGAAGGGAGGTCAGTACAGAGCGCTGATGGAGTTCCTGGAGATTGTAGCTGGGGATCAGCCCACGCGAAAGCAAAAAGAATGCAAGTCCCATAACGGCGAAGGTGTAGAGTAATAGTGCAGCGAGGGAAGTGGAACGAAGATGGAATCGTCTCGGATAGAATTCGCGATAGGACCTGGACTTACGACTTTTCCAGACAATGATACGGGATCCTGAGCCGGCTCTCCAGAAGACTTCTCGCCAGAAAATCACAAAATCACGCAGGGGGCGTGCCAGTGGGAGATTCTGCAATAATCTATTGAAAAACAATTTCATGGATGATACGCTTTCCCAGTGTCTCATTCAGGCGATCTCTCCACTGAATCCGATGCATATGCAGTTCCTGTCGCCATGTGCCTGAGTTTAATTGAACATACATTTTTCCCCGACGCGTCCAGACCCGTTCGGTGACCTTCGCAATGATCGGTCCTGCAAGTTCATGCCAGACCTCAATGGCTTTCGCTTCGTCGATACCCTCCCGCATGCCAAGATCGTCAATGGCAGCATCAACGAGATCAGAAAGTGCGAACGTCGTCGGGTTTTTTTTCGACTGCATGAAATCTAGGGCATCAAAGTATGTCTAACCCCGTTATGCGGTATAGGATGCAAAGCGAGGTGATTCCTCTGCAAACTGTAACTCACAAAACAACGGTTCGGGAACAATGTTTTAGTGTTCATGCAGGAGATGGCAGATTGCAGGGATGTGTTCTCCATCAGTGTTCCGGGTTGGGCACTTGAGCGGCAGGGAGTACTCACATGAATGACATCGGAGAACCCTGGAATTGTTTCGGCAGGTTCCATCTTGCAGACACAGTTTATGAAGGAAATATCTCAATCTAACAGATATCATGGACGATTTGCCCCGTCTCCGACAGGGCATCTGCATGTAGGCAGTGCTTGTACGGCGCTGGTTGCATGGTGCGCAGCCAGACAGGCAGATGGCCTGTTTACACTGCGGATTGAAGATCTGGATACGCCGCGAACGATGCCGGGCATGAAGGAGTCTCAGATGAATGACCTCAGATGGCTGGGGCTTGACTGGGATGCAGGCCCGGATATTGGAGGGAGGCATGAACCCTACCTGCAGTCGCTGCGCCAGAAAGGTTATCAGTCTGCACTGGATAAATTATATCATCAAAAGATGCTGTTCCCCTGCAGATTATCTCGGAGAGATCTTCAGACTCTGGCATCTGCACCACACGGAGATGTAGCAGTGTATCCGCGTAGTCTCCGTCCGACCGGTTTAGAACCCGGCTGGTACGAAAAAGCCAAGATCAATGCCTCCATTCGGCTAAAAGTGCCTAGTCATCGCATCCAGTTTTTCGATCAGATATGTGGATTACAGGAAGAAGTCGTGGCGGCCACGGCTGGAGACTATGTTCTGCGGCGCAGGGATGGTGTCTTTTCGTATCAACTGGCGGTTGTCGTGGATGATCTGCATATGGAGATTACGGAGGTGGTTCGGGGGCAGGACCTGCTCAGCTCAACGGCACGACAATTACTGTTAATTGATTTACTTGGTGGAACGCGCCCGTCCTATGCGCACAGCCCGCTAGTTCTGAATGCAAAAGGAGAGAAGCTCTCAAAACGAGATGCACCGCTTTCGCTGGCGGCACTCAGGGAAGCCGGTGTATCCAGTCAATATTTGGTAGGATATCTTGCATGGGCGCTCGGACTGCTGCCCGATGTGCGTCCGCTGACTCCTGGAGAACTGGTGAAGTATTTTGATTGGTTCCGTATGAAGGGGATTCCATCTTTTGTGCTGCCGGAAAATTTAGCAGAAGTGCTTACATGAAACGTGAGCAGCCAGTGGAGAAAGCCCCTTTTGGGAGACTGTGACGACGGAACCAAGAATTTTCCGGGCGATCTTCTTTTGGGCCCATTTGAGCGCAAAATACTGTCACTAGACATGTCCGGTGGGTATGGATGCATCCATACCTCATTAGATGGCCTGCATGGAAGACATTGATGATCAGATTCCACGCGGACTCAGCTAGCAGCAGACGCTCCGACTCGCCAGTTGCGACTGGATTCGTCGGCATCTGAATGTATGTCTAGTGTCAACTGAGAAGGCGGATGATGACACTAAGAAGGGATTTCGTCCACCAGGGGATTTTTTGGTCCAATCAATCTGTCTATCTGACCTCAATATTCTGCACACTTGCAATATCTAACTCTTCCTTTGTATACTTAATGGCCCGAAGATCACCATTCTCCCCTTCCAGGCGTATCAGGGCGCAATTTTGTCCTTCAATTTCGTTGGCAGCACTTGCAAATGCTCTAATGCAGTCAAAGCTGTGAGTTGTAGCCAGGACCTGAACGTTATATTTCTTTGCAGCATTCAAGATCATGCTCCAAAAATTCTTTTGAACGGAATAATGAATTCCATTTTCTACTTCGTCAATGATCAGAAAACCATCATGGCTAACCGCCAATGAAAGGCTGGTTGCGAATAGGCGACGAATATCATCGCCAAGGCTTTTTAGCGGAACAGGTTGCACATGGTCACGCAGTTTGACGGTAATCCGACGATCAAATCTGCGAAATTGGGTACTATCTTCGATTACTGCGACACGATCTATCTTTTGCCCGGTTAGATTTATAGCCCTTAATACAAGGTCTTCTTGTGGAGTGAGTGCAATCTTATCCCAATAACCTGCTAACGTAGGATTATCCGGAAGTCCAGGGCCCAGTGATTCGCAGTTTATAGGGTCAGGCATATCCTTTGCACTAAGCCTTGTTCGTCGTAAAGCTCGGGGTATAGGAGTAAGTGGATCGGTCCCTCTCTGACCGGGTATTTCGGTAAGCCACGGGAGTACAAATGCCGCGTTACGATATCCAACTCTCAGGGCTTGACTCGCTTCAAGATGAAACTTGGAGAACAATTCCTGCTGCGGCTCGGGTAAATCATTTATGCCAACCGTCTCAATACTGAGACAATCCTGGCCGGAAGCCGGGCCGATAGAGGCCTTTTTATGAGGCGTGGCATTTCTGCCGAAGAACAGAGTTCCGTAATCTGGAAATAGAAGCCGGTCTTGATCTTCATCAAGAGCTTCCATACACTCTTCTCTGGAGTGAAGTAACTTCTGGAACATATCATGGTGCCCGCGAGATGCGAATACACGGACTGCCTCCAGAACAGTCGTTTTACCGACACCGTTTAGGCCGGTAATGAGGGTAACGCGTCCTAAATTTCTAATCGTAAGACGGCCTAGCCCCCGAAAATTTTTGATTAATAAATCAGAGAGATGCAACTTGCTGCTATCCATACTCAATATGATAATTCTAATGACCGCGACTGACAACAGCGGTTAGCCTAAGCGTCTTTGGTGCAGAATAGACATTTAGAGCATCCTGAACCCTGTATATCCGTTAAGAACCAATGTTGTTCCCTCTGGTCGAATGAGAAAGTACATGATCGGCCATGTACGAACCCTGACCACTAAAGGAGATGCCCCTGTTTTTTTGAATGATCCAATATTTGCGGTATAGCGTTTGACAGATGCTTATGCTACCTTTTCGCTGGGAGAAGCGTCTACATATATAATTCCCTTTGGCTATAAATCACGCCTTAGCGTTCATAATATAGATTGTTGCGTTGTAGCCTCATATTCAAGATGATTCATAAAATTGGAATGGTGTGTGTGTGCGGTCTGGTCGTAGCCGGTGTCGCAGCTCAGATTCCACCAGATACACTGCGGGTAGACCTCAAGACCGTTCTTGAAGAGACCGCCCAGGTCAGTCCGGATATCCGGGCCGCCCTGTTTGAGGTACGCCGGGCCGATGCACGCTATGAACTGGCACGAAGCAGCCGCGTCTTTCCGGATGCCAGTGCCTCCAGTGCCATGGCCGTCGTGCCGGGAATTGAAAATCCCAATGGAACCCCGAATGATGAGCTGTATCTGGATCCCGCAGTTCGAAATGACTACAGTAATCTTCGTCCCTTTGCGCAGGCAGAGGTGTCGTTCGTGCAACCCATCTACACATGGGGAGCGTTAGGGGGGGCGATAGAGGCCGCTTCCGCCGGTGCAGTTCTTGAAGATGCCCGGGCACAGGAGACAATCATGAGTGCATCATTGCGTGCGGCAGGACTCTATTACAATGTTCTGCTCACCAATGAACTGCAACGGCTCGCTGATCGGGCAGGAGATATCGTCAAGATGGCCATGGATGAGATTGACCGCCTGCTTCAGGAAGGAGACCCGGAGGTTGATGATGCGGACCGCTATGAGGTGCTCATTACAGAGCAGGAGTATCAGCGGCGCATTGTGGAGGTCAATCAGCAGCGCCAGACTGCGCACGCTGCACTGCGCCGCCAGTTGATGGCTGCCGATTCTATCCGCATAGTTCCGGTGCAGGATGCCCTTGAACCTCTGACATTCGTTCTGGAGAGTCTGGAGTTTTATCAGCAGAAGGCACTCAGACATCGCCCGGAAATCCTTCAGGCAACGGCGGGACTGGCTGCCACCGATGCACTCATTCGTGTTGCGAAAGCGGACTATTATCCGCAAACCGCATTTGGGTTAACGATGAGCGTCAGCGGTGCATCCAACCGGTTTCGACAACCCAATCCATATATCAGTGATGGATTTCGGCGCACGAGTGCCCGAACAGGGTTTGGTTTACTCCAGAAATTGAATTTCAAACAGACCCGGGCACGGGTTGCAGAGGTGGAGGCCCAGCACAATGCCGTGCGGTATCTGGCCATTGCAGCGGAACAGGGAATCCTTGTCGAACTGGAACAGTCATGGCGAAAAGTGATCATTGAGGAGGCGGCACTGGCGGCCATGGACAGCTCTTTGGCTGTCAGCAAGGAATGGCTTCGTGTCGAACAGATCAATTTTGATCTGGATCTGGGAGATACCGAAAATCTGGTGAAAGCGGTACAAGCCAACCTAACACTGGAAGCCGAGTACTATGAAGCCGTCAGCCGCTACAATATGGCCATCCTGAAACTTCTGGCAGATGCCGGTCTACTCACACGTGAAATGGATTCATTTTTTGAATAACAGTACCATGAAATCAAATTTTCTATTGATATTGGTTGCCCTGATACTTTGGATACCTCTGGTTGCGGCACAGGATGCAGAGTCAGAGGTCCGTGCATTCGTTACGCAGCGTGACAAGGAGATCAAGTCCGCAATTCGCGGGATGAAGGAGGATCCGGCCATGCGGGAGGTTGCACGCTCGCTGATCAATGATCAGATTGACTTTGAAGAGATGGGGAGGCGTTCGCTTGGTCGCTATTACGAGGATCTCTCATCGGAGCAGCGTCAGGATTTTATTGCGGTTTTTGGCGAGATTGTGCGTTCGCAGTCATTGGGTGACCTGTCTGTCTATGAGGCCCCGGTCACCATCAGGTCTGTGGATGTTCGCGAGAATAAGGCATTTGTGAGTACCATTGCGGAGATACGGGAGGCCGATGTAGATGTGCTGTACCGGTTGCACCGAAAGGATGATGCGTGGTGGCTGTATGACATCATGATTGACGATGTCGGGACCGTAGAGGGCTATTCCATTTCGTTTCAGACGTATGTGCGTAAGCGCGGCTTTGATGCATTCATGAAAAGTCTGCGCAAAAAACTTGCAGCGGCGGAATAGCACAGTGTCGCGGAGCACCGTGACAAGGAGTGTGGGCAGAGGGGAAGATCAACCGCAGGGAGCAGGGTTGCCATGTCATGATACAGGGCAGTGGAGACGGAGAATGGCAGGGGGATCTGTAGCAGACCTGGAACCAAAATTATAAAAACACATATACGCACATTCACATGCTTTCAAATCATATGATCAATACGCTCTCGATTGCCCGCAGGCTCTCCGAATCGGGGATTGACAGGAAACAGGCCGAGGTATATGCCGAAGCCATTGTGGATGCCGTTGCCGATGCGTTTTCGCAACAGGGCAAGGACCTTGCAACCAAGGATTTTGTGTATAATCAGATCAACATTGTACGCGGTGAAATAAAAGATCTGAGAGCCGATGTGAACACCGAAACAGGTGCTATACGTGTTGAGATAGAGTCTGTCCGCGTTGAATTAAGTGACTTGCGCGGTGAGATGAATGCTACCGAAACCCGGATTATACGCTGGATCGTTGGAGTGGGGATTGCACTCGGGGGCATTGTGGCTGCCGGGATCAGTGCTCTGGTGAGCGTTTTAGTGTAGAGAAAAAAAGTCGCTGCTTTTTCGTCCGAAAAGTCCTCCCGTATCCATCCTGGAGGCGGCCTATCCGGTACAGAGGCATTCCAAATATCTGAGAGATCCCTGATTGCTCATTGTGTGTGACCGGGTTTGTGTTATTTTAAGCGGTTGATTTCGGGGCTGCATGCCTCGTTACCGGTTTTCCTGGATCCGCATTCGGTCATTCTTCATTCGCTCAATGCCTTGTTTATTGGGTAACCTCATTCAGTGGAACAACAATTCATCCCAAAAAACTGACCAATAGCGCAGGTAGGCGTATCTTAGGGCAGATTTAATCCTATTTCTTTGTGACAACAGAAGGGTACGTTCTGCATACCTACGGGAAGGAGGCGTATTTGCGGCATGCAATTGCTTCGGTTACGACCCTCCGCCGTTATGACAATGTGCGCCCCGTAGCGCTCTATTGCACAGACGCACATATTGAACTTCTTCGGCGTAATGGTCTGACGGACATCTTCACGCTTGTGAAGAAACTGCCAGACAGAAATTGCTCCATCAACGGGTTTAAGCATCATCTCCACGAATTCAAGCCGTGGGAGCGCAGTCTCTATGTGGACAGTGACATGATCTGGTGCAGGAATCCTGACTCCCTCTGGACCCAACTCTCGGTCTATCCCTTTACTGCGACCGGACTTGAGCGGGCCGATTTTTATTTTGGCGGTCCCAAGAATGCAGGTGTCATTCTGGAGTTTTTTCTCAACCGCCGCCGGCGCACACTGAAGCGTTTCGGATTGACGCATCTGCCTCGCGTACAGGCGGGCATGATGTATGCGGCAGACACAAAAGTCACACAGTCCGTATGTGCATTGGCAGCGGAGTTTCATACGCGTGCCTCGGAAACGCATTTCCGTACAAGGTTGCTGGAAGGACGTACAGAAGAGTCCTGCGAATGGAGTCTGGCGATGGCGATGAGTCGTATGGGACTCCCCGTCTATCATTGGTATCAGGGGGCAAACAGTCCTCAACTGGATTATATTCGGGGCATGACCGAGCACACAGATACATTTGAGCAGATCCTGTGTGATTATTATACGGATCGCTTTATTTATGAAATCCGGGGGATCAAGAATCCCTGGATCCGAACATTCTGTATGCGACTGGCCACTACGGTACTCCGAAAACGTGACCGGCTGAAGGTGACCCCGTTTGTTCTGCATTTTGGCTGGTTTCACGCAAAGCAGCCGTTCTATGATTTTGCAGATTGCGTGTGGGCGGAATTGACGGGCTCGGCTAAGCCCTGAATCCTAGATTCCACCAGAAGATGATGTACTCTCGGGTGTACGGGAGGCAGAGCGCCAGCGTGAAGCCCGCAAGCAGCAGCAAGGGGACAGAGACCAGACCGAAGGTGCCGCTGTTGAACAGTCCGCCGCGGGTCAGCGTCATAAAACTTCGCACACCGCGGAGGATACAGTAGACACTCAGGAAAGCCCAGCTGCAGGCAAGAAGTGGCGCCAGTATCTCAGATTGTCCGTGATTGAGTCCCGGGGCAATCATAGTCAACGGGAGCATTGCCCCCAGCGGGGTATGGTTCATGGCGTTGATGGTGAAAAAATGCTCCGCTGGGATTCCCTGCAGATGCTGTGCGATTAATGCAGCGATTGAGTAGGAAATCAGGTTAATGATCAGATAGACCGCAACCACAACGAGAACCAGGAGGTAGTAGTTGGCGGTCAGATTGGAAATCTGTTCAAGGAGATAAGGACTCATTCGTGCAGCAATTGCCTCAATCAGACGGAGGTCATGAAAGGCCTCAACTAAAACCACGACCACGGCGGAGAGCAGAATCCCCTGCGCAATAACATAAAGCAGTGAGACATCCGGTGGAAGCACACTTTTGCGGTAAAGTGTGTCCATGTTGATGTATGGATTCACGATATACTTCCACATCAGGCCAGAAAACCGGTTATACCACAGGCGCAAGAGGGCGATGAGCAGGCAGGTGATCCAGCTTAGGATCAGTGGCCAGGGAGTGCTCCGGCGAGGCCGGTCTCCAAAGTTAAATGCAAACATCTGCTGCGTACCCGTATAGATCCCCCGCAGTACATTGAGCGCGGGCCGTGCCCGGCCTGATGCATCCGTCAGCCCCCATTGGGGCGAGGCAGTGCCGCTATCCTGCCACCGGTAAACGAAAATAACGCGTACACGACTCTCAAGCAGTCGCGGCAGATGATTTTCCAGAAAGCGGGCCTGTGACTCTGGCGAGTGGGGCCGGTACAGACCAAATTCGGCGGGATCAACCTTCTGCCCAACACTCGCAATACCAATCGGCGCGGGGTGACTCCAATCCTCTAGCGCAGCTGCAGGGTCAGATTCTTTGCGCAGGTCCAGCAGAACCAGATCAACCAAAGAAGAACATCGGTCATTGACGATGAACGCGGATGTGTAGTAGAGTGTAAGTTCCGGTGCTAGTGCAGCGAGTTCACGAAAATACTTGCAGGCCTGCGGATCGCTGGTATCGCTTTTGGTTGAGACTCCATAATGGTGAGCGGACGGGTACAGGTGATAGGTCTGGCGGGCAAGGCTTAACAGGCTTTTCGCATACGCAAGCGTGTCAAGAAGGGCAGGTGCAGGCAGGAAATGGACAGGTAGATCCTGGAACAACTGCAGTCCGAGAGTATCCGCCACACGGAGCAGGTTGGCTTCCGTAATGAGGGGCAGGCGGACGGCTTCTACGCCGGCCTCGCGGATTTCCAGAAGGTCCTGAACCGTCGGAGGCGCAGGTGCATCCCAGACCACTCCTTTGAGTGGAGGAGTCTGGCCATATGCGCGATCAGTGCACATACAACTCAGAAGCAAGCACAGAACAATGCACCCGCGTGTCATCTTTCTTTAGAATGCCGCTACGCTGCGCTGTCCTGCCAGAAAAACGGCGTTTGCCAGCAAGAGCCTTCCGTGGTAGTGGAAGCTGCGGAAAATGGGGTTGTCAATAAAATAAATCACCTCGCCCCTCCCGATGGATTCCATTCCCAGGATCAGGGATTCCTCCAGGGGTCCAAGCGCCTGTGCACCTGCAAAGCCTGCCACGAGGCTGTTTTCCCTGAGGACTCCGACATTCCATCCGTCTTCCAGCCACGAAAATGCGCGCGGGCTGACCTTCAAGGTAAAATAATCCCGCGGATACCCAAACGCCAGTGGATGGGTCGTGTCCAGTTCTGTACGGAAGATGGCTCCCGGGATATTCTGTGTGATCTCGTGGCGGTCACGCTCGGCATAGGGTCGGCGCTGCGTGTCCAGGGAATCGGTGTCCTCTTCCCCGTCTGATTTACGCTGTAAACTGAACCCGTCCTTGCCCGCAAGGAACGCCGCTGCCCTTTCCATGGCGATCAGCCGCCCGCCATCCTGGATCCAGTTATGAACTTCTTCCAGCCGGGACTCGTTCAATATGTCACCATAGCTGCCGGAGGGCAGGATGATCACATCGTATCCGGTGAGCGAAAGGCTGGCGAAATCATCGTGATCAATGAGGGTGACCGGATATTCCAGCTGCTCATCAAAGAAATGCCACAATGGTCCAAGACTATAGGGACTGATCGGTGCACCTGCAACGATGGCAACGCGCGGAGGATGGATGAAGACGACATCCCCGGAACCAAAGTCAACCCCTTCGGTGACGCGGGTTGTCGTGACGGCATCCACTGGTTGTCTGGTGCGGCGTGCAATCTGAATGACGAGAGAATCAAAGGCTGCCCCGGCACCTCCGCGTGTCATGATCAGGGTTCCTGCGTCGTAGGATTGGTCATGAATGGAGAACGGGATTTCGGTGTAGCGCACTTTCACGCCTCTCTGCAGCAGATCTGCAAGTAGCCGCGCATCCTCAAAACTTTTCCATTCTGCGAGATAAGCAGCGGGGGCAGACGGGGGGGCAGGGCGTGGTGGCGCGGGTGCGGTGGTATCCCAGGCGACTTCGTGATCGAGTGCATAGGCTTCCACACCATAGATATACGGCAGGGCCCAGGCGGTAATGTCGTACGTGAGGGAGTCTTCCAGTTCCGGCTCCGGCTCAAACAGGACGCGGGCCAGCACCCCTTTCGGCTGCGCAACCGGAACGACAAGATCTCCAGATTCAATTTGCAGTTTTTCCTGAAGTCCAGTGGAATAGGCAGACGCGTCTTGTCTGCCGGTGGCCGTGGCAAAGCCGTAGGTGATCCCGAGCAGGTCCAGATGGCTTGAGATAGTGCGGACTTGATCTTCCTGATCTGCATGGCGGATCAGGTACGCGGCGGGGGTTCCGGGAGGATGAACCGTTGCAGGGCTAAAATACCGGACAAACTCGTCTATAATCCGCTCCCGCTCATTTGCGGCCACCTCAATGGTAGAGAGGCTTGTAGTATAGTGGTGTGCAATCCGGTCCGCAAGCGTCAGGGTATCCCCCTCTGCGGTAAGGATCCCCAGTCCGGCGCGTCCGGATCCCGCCTGTTCGTACGTCATCCCGATTGCGCCGTTAAAGGTGGACCATGTGTCCCCATAGCCGGGATAGAACAGGTCAAACACCTGTCTGGTAAAGAACAGCCATCCCTGTTCATCAAAGTATCGGGCATGATTGGCCCCCATCATGTCCTGGAGTTCACGCTGCCATGGCGTGATATACCTGTGGTACGGGATGGCAGCGGGGGCAAAATAGTAGGGGCTGTTTACCCCCTGCTCATGGAAATCCACATGAATATGGGGCATCCAGCGATTATAGTGCGGCAATCGCTGACGTGTTTCAGTCTGGGTCCCCCAGGCCCAATCCCGGTTCAGGTCAAAATAGTAGTGGTTGGTTCGCCCACCGGGCCACGGCTCTGCGTGCTCACGGGCTTCTTCATGAACATTTGGCGTTTGCCCTCGTGTCTGTCGGTAAAAATGGACATAGCGGTCCCGCCCATCCGGGTTGAGGCACGGATCAATAATGACGATGGTGTTTTCGAGCCATGCAGAGATCGTACGGTCTGTGCTGCCAGCCAGTGTATGAATGACTTCCAGAGCAGCTTCGGTGCCCACGGATTCATTCCCGTGAACGTTATAACTGAGCCAGACCAGTACGGGGATCTTCCGATCCGGGGTTCCCTCCAGGAGTCCGGTGTGCTGGAGGTTTGCTGTACGAATTTCTTCAAGATTTGCAAGATTGTTCGCAGAAGAGATGATCACGTATTGCAGCAGGCGGCCTTCGTACGTGTGACCATATTCAACATGGATCACATTTTCTGAATTGTCTGCGATATGGCGGACATAATCCGTGACCCGGTGATGGGGCGTAAAGTCTGCTCCGGATTTATAGCCCAGAAACTCAGCCGGGCTAGGGAGTTGCGCTTCGGCAGAGCAGGCAAAAGAAGCCGCCAGCAAAAAACAGACAGGAATTCTCATGATGATTGGGGATGTGCACGGAGTGCTTCAATGCGGAGTTGGGTGGTAACCCGTCCGTTCCACCGGTTCTCTTCCACATAGCAGAGGATGTCAATTCCCGTCTTTTGTAAGCGGGCTTCCTCTGCGGTGGTGTAGTGCTGCCCCTGCCGGAAGCCGATGGCATCCATGGCAGTGGACGAATTCGGGTCCCGCAGGTTCATTTTGAGGTGATGCCCGCCACTTAGCAGGCGGACTGACAGCGGTCGCAGGTCTTCCATAAGAAAGAGGGGAGCCTCATTCCCTTTACCAAAGGGCTGACACATTTTAAGGACACGTTCAAATTTCCCCGGGATCGTCTCCATGAGTAACTTGGCATCATATTCAAGGGATGCCTCGAACTGCTGATCGCCCATCTGAGTGAGCACTTCGGTGTTGAGACGTGCCTTCAGGGGGGGGATGTTCTCTTTCTTGAGCGTGAGACCTGCCGCTTTTGCATGACCTCCGAAATGGATCAGCAGATCCTGACAGCCGGTCAGGGCTTTCAGGATATGGATATCGCCCCAGGTGCGTACACTTCCGAACACATCTTCCCCGTCCGAATTGGGGACATCGGTCAGCATCACTGCGGGGCGGGTAAACTCCTGGACCATTTGGGATGCGGCGGATCCCAGGATCCCGGGATGCCAGTCCGGGTGGTAGAGCACCAGAGCGCCGGTGTGCTCTCCGGCCAATTGTGTTCGGGCAAGTTTGCCGGCCACCGGGCGCAGTTCTGCTGCACGCGCTTTTCTGGACTTATTGAGTTCGTCAAGCCGCTTGGCGAGTTCCTTTGCCTCATCTTCCGTCTCTGTCATCAGCAGTGCCAGCGCCTCGTCTGCATGGGCCAGCCGCCCGGCCGCATTAAGCCGGGGGCCCAGCTGCATTCCGATATCGGAAGAGGTCAGATACTCCTGATTGCGCCTTGAAACAGACATAAGGGAGGTAAGCCCGGGGTGCTTTGATGTTCGAAGCAGGCTTAATCCTTCCCGTACCAGAATGCGGTTTTCTCCGGTCAGCGGCATGACATCACACACTGTGGAGATGGCAACCAGCCCAAGGTGGTCATCTGCAAGGCGGACGGGTTTGCCGAGCACCTCAAGTGTGACCTGGATCATCTTGTAGGCCAGCGCACAGGCAGAAATATCTTTTAGCGGGTAGGTGCACTCTTTCCGGTTGGGATTTACATGTGCACGGCAGACGGGGGATTTTCCCTCATTTTCATGATGGTCGCAGATAATGAGATCTATCCCGGCCTCATGTACTTTTTGTGCGGTTTCTTCATCGTTGGTGCCACAGTCGGCGACAATGATCAGGGAGCATTCCTTTGCGCGTGCCAAGTCTGCTCCGCTTGCATGAAACCCATGATTTTCTTCCTGCCGATGCGGGATATAGGATTCGGTTGCAACTCCGTGGGATTGCAGAAATTGCAGCAGGAGCGCCGTGGAGGTGACCCCATCCGCATCAAAGTCTCCGTAGACCAGCACTTTCTCCTTTTCCGTGATGGCGCGGGCAATCCGTTCTGCCGCCAGGTCCACCTCCGCCAGCAGGCGGGGATCTGTCAGATTCTCTCTGGTTGCCCGAAAATAGTCTCGTGCGGCATCCAGTGAGTCAATTCCGCGCAGGACAAGGAAGCGCGTCAGTGGTTCGGGCAACGAATTCAACTCCTCGCCGAGAGTCTGCACAACCGCAGAATTTTTGATGGGACGCTCAGTCCATTGCATGAAGTAACAGGCTTTTCACTAGGGACTGCAATATACGACTGATCCGCGGGTTATTCCCCGTGATAACGTGTCAATTTTGAAGTAACTCGTACAAATTTCGTTGCTCATGGACGATCTTCATATCCATTTCCAGGGATCAAATCTGGCCAGATGGTCGACAGGAGCCTGCAGCGGCGGAATTTTCCGGAATGGTGGCTGCGGCCGAAAATGGCGGTCCCTGTCCAGTCAAAAACAGGTGCGCGGAATCCTGCCCGTCAACCAAAGTCTGGTGGCGCGTCTGGTGTCCACGAACAAAGCGTACACCAGGGGGGCATCCAAGAACAATTCTGGATGTCCCGATCCACCGGTTGGAAGGTGACGGAACAGAAATTTGGAGGTCGTCGGCTGATCCTGCGGCACGGTCCGAAGAAAGCGGCCAAAGACGAGAAGGCCCGGGAGAAGGCGGTGGAGAAGGTCTGAAACGATTCGCCAAAGGGATGAAGGGGAACTTTCAAGCAGTCAACCAGACCCTGCAACGCCGGACGGTGCCTTTCTGCCGGGCTGGTCACTGTTCTTGAATTTGTGCCGGTGCTAAGTCTGCTGAAAAATCAATGGAAGGGCCATGGTGCAACAAATGCCTCGCGGTACCATGTCCTGAACCGAAGGGAACGTTTTGCATTCCGAACCTGTTCAACATACGTGCATGGATAGGATACAGAGTAAGGCAGGGATTTGTAACGCCGTCTTGTAACATGAAAGGTGCACATGAGCAATCCTGGGACAGTAACCAGATACGGTTTGTGCGGTTTTTGACGAACGGCGTTACAGTCCTTTCGGACTCTGGATGAGTTTGCCTGCAGGTTTCTGCTGTGTCCCTGTCGGGGAATGGAACATCAGGGAACGCAGATAGATCAACCCAAAGTGCGATGTGCTTGTGTATAATTGTTCAGAAGTTCGTACCTTTACCATTAGGTTCCTCCATGTGGGCCCTTTTTGGGCTTCATTGTGGAGGCATTCCACTCATAAATACTGAAGATCTCATGACGAAAAGACATTTTTTTCTCGCTTTCTGCATCTTGCTGTTGCCGGGATTGGCAAATGCTCAGAGCATCATTTCCGGTACAGTCACCGATGATACTGGTGAGCCGCTCATTGGAGCGAACGTACTCGTTGAGTCGCTGGTGATCGGTGCCTCCACGGATATTGACGGGAAGTATACATTTCAACTTCCTGCCGAAAATGTTGGGCAGGCGCTGGAGTTAACCGCTCGTTACATCGGTTTTGTGGAACAAGTTCGGACGATCACGATCAGCGAGGGGGTCATGACCGAGGACTTTACCCTAGAGGTGGATTTTCTGCAACTGGATGATGTTGTTGTCACCGGGGTTGCGGAAGCAACACCAAAGAAAAAGTTGGCGTTCACGGTAAGCCAGGTGGATTCCGAAGACATCACCCTTGCACCTGCATCCAATCCGGTTGCGTCTATTCAGGGGAAAGTGGCCGGAGTCGCTGTTCAGGCTTCAAGCGGTGCGCCGGGAGATGCCGTGAATGTGCGGTTGCGTGGTACAACCAGTATCACCGGCAGTAACCAGCCCCTTTACATTGTTGACGGCGTTGTTCTTGGGCAAAACCAGGTTGATATTGATGCCCTGGATGTTGAAAATATTGAGATCGTCAAGGGAGCGGCGGCTTCGTCGCTCTACGGCTCCAGAGCCCAGAATGGTGTAATCAATATCACGACCAAGCGCGGCTCATCAACTCCCCTGAACCAGACACGGGTAACCGTCCGGAACGAGTTTGGATTCAGCAGTGTTGCGAAAACGCTGCAGGCCAATACTTCCCATGATTATCAGGTTGATGCGTCGGGGAATATCCTGGATTCTGAAGGGAAGGTCAATACCTGTGATGACTGTTTGTCTAACGGGTACGGCCCAGGAGCTGCCCAGGAAACCAACCCTCACGGTGCTGCTTTCTTTGATAAGCCGTACCAGGGGACGTTGTATAACGCATTTGAAGAATTCTTCGATCCGGGAAACACCTGGACAAATTACGTCGGTGTTACCCAGAACAGTTCCAAGACAAACTTCCTGGCCTCGTTTACAAATATCGTTGAGCAGGGGGCGATCAAAGGGCTTGAAGGGCTTGAGCGGAAAAGTATCCGTGTAAATCTGGATCATCGTATTCGCCCCAATCTGAACCTGTCCACATCCGGATTCTATTCCCACAGCACGAATGATAATATAAACTCGGACCTGAACTCGAATTCGTTCTTCAATCCTTTCTTTGGATTGATGTTTACGAGTCCGCTGGTAAATCTCGGTGCCAGAGATGAGCAGGGCAATTTGAAGATTAAAGCGGACCCGCTCTCGGTTGAAGAGAATCCGATTTATATCATTGAAAATACGGACATTAAAAATGATCGGTCAAGGCTTCTGGGCAATTTCCGCGCCCGCTGGAGCCCCTTTGAGTGGGTGGATCTTGAGGGCAATTTCAGTTATGATCGATCAGATAGAGATGAGGTAGAATTCGCCGATATCGGCTTTGAATCTATTGGTACGTCCTCAATTAACCTTGGTCGGGTTGAGCGTGTGAATGTTCTTGCTGAGGCCATCAATTATGATGTGACTGCATCTTTCCGCAAGCGGTTCGGGGATTTTACGACCCGCGGTCAGTTGAAAGCGCAGATAGAAGACTTTGATGACCATTATGAGTATGTCGTTGGGATTAATCTGGTGACGGCAGGAATTCTGGATCTCTCCAATGTGAAGCGGTTTGCCGAGGATGACAGTGGTGAAAGGTATATAGGCAGTACCAGACGGACCGTTCGGTCAGAAGGGTATTACGCAACCGCGGGAATGGATTATCAGGATAAATACATTGCGGATATTTTCTTCCGCTATGACGGCAGTTCGCTCTTCGGTTCCGAAGAGCGGTGGCAGCCCTATTTTCGTGCAAGCGGTGCATGGCGGGTTTCCGAGGAGACATTCTGGCCCGCGGACAATCCGATCTCCGAACTGAAGTTGCGTGCCTCAATCGGGACGGCTGGAGGCCGTCCCAGGTTTGAGGCGCAGTATGAGGTTCTGTCTCTCGGTGACGGCCAGCTTTCCAAATCAAGACTGGGAAATGCCTCCCTAAAGCCGGAGTTGCAGACAGAGGCGGAATTCGGAATAGACGTAGGGGTCATGGACCGGATCTTCATTGAATTAGTGTATGCGAACACCACGGTGGAAGATCTGCTTATTGCTACACCGCTTCCCGGATATACAGGGTTTGGAAGCCAGTGGCGTAATGCAGGTAACCTGTCTTCGAATACCATTGAGGCGAGTGTCAATGCGAGTGTATACAGTTCCCGGGATATGTCTCTGGAGATTGGTGCCATTTTTGATCGGACTCGTCAGGAAATCACCGAATTTGAATCCAATCCTTATCTGGGAGGGCCTCTAGGACTGTTCTATTTCAGAAACGGGGAGACTCTGGGGGCTATGTACGGGGCAAAACTGATCAGAGATCTTGCTGATCTTCCGGCTGATGTTGATGCAAGTTTCTTTGATGTGAACGATGATGGGTATGTAGTTGCTGTTGGTCAGGGGAACACCTATGCCAGCGGTGCAGGCCCCGACGGTACCCTTGGAGGGGAAGATGATCTCTGGGGAACCGCGGTTGAGGTTGGAGATGCCAGTTACGGCTGGGGGCTGCCGATCAAGTATTATGACGAAGAGAATGAAACCGATCAGGTTCAGATCGGAAATACATTGCCAAGTTTTAATGTTGGATTCAATACCACATTCCGCTACAAAGGGGTTCACCTGTATATGTTATGGGGAGCCCAGATCGGCGGAGATGTCTACAACGCCACGAAGCAGTGGGGGTATCGTGATGGTCGTAATTCAGATCAGGATCAGGGAGGGAAAGAGGAGAGCATGAAGAAATCCACGGTGTACTACGCAGCGCTCTACAATACGAATTCACTGGTCAATCATTTCGTAGAGGATGGATCCTATTTGAAGTTACGTGAACTCTCCCTGGGATACACGCTCAACCGCCAGCAGCTTTCCCGTGTCTTCGGTAATGTATTGCACTCCCTGTCGGCAAGCATTGTCGGCCGCAATTTACTGACCTTCTCAAGCTATTCCGGATTTGATCCTGAGGTGGGAGACGGCGATGACCCGACACTTTATCGTGTTGATAATTACAGTTATCCCCCGTTCCGAACAATTCGGGCGAAATTGGAATTCCAATTTTAGATGAGGGCGAAAATGATAACCGAAAATCTCAATCTAATGAAACAATTCACATCATACGCATTGATCGGAATCCTTTCGATCTCCGTGATCGGATGCCAGGACCTGGCCGTAGAAAACCCCAACAACCCAGACAGAGCGGTTGCATTTTCGCAGCCGGGAGATGTCGTCAACCTGGTAAGAGGTACGTTCTCAAATTTCTGGGGTGCAACGCAGGATTGTGGTGCCGGTGCATTCCTGTTATCAACTATGGCAGATGAGATGTCATGTTCCTGGGGAAACTGGGGGATGCGGGATATGTCCGAGGAGCCCCGGCGTGCCTGGCCGAATACTACAACGTATGCGAACCGTGGTTCAGTAGAGAATCCCTGGTTCCGCAACTACCGAGGTATTTCAAATGCAAACGACGCACTCCAGGCAATCGCCCGGGCAGAAGAAGAGGAAAGTGTAGACAATAACATATTCACCCGTGAGGGGTATAACACGGCAGCATTGAAGGCATTTGCAAAAATGAATCAGGGATTAATGCATGGGGCGGTGTCTCTGTACTTTGACCAGGGGTTTATCTTTGACGAGACGGTGGATCTGGAGACCGATGAACTTAATCTGGAGGAGTATAAGGAGGTAAACAAAGCGGCAATCCAGATGCTGGAAGCAGCACGTGATATCGCCGCGTCAAACACATTTTCATTGAATGGATGGATTTGGGGACTGGATTTAAGTTCCGGGGATATGGTGAAACTCATCAATTCTTTTATTGCACGTTATACCGTTTTAGTTGCGCGGAGTCCTGCAGAACGTGCAGCGGTGGATTGGAGTACCGTTATTGGACTTGTAGGCGCAGGCATCACCCAGGATTTTGCTCCAGTGTCTGATCCGTCTGCTCCCTGGGATTGCATGAAATTTTATGCTCAGGATCCAGAAAGTTGGTCCAGAGCTGATTATCGAACAATCGGCCCCGCAGATGAGTCGGGAGGCTATCAGAAATGGTTGGCAACCCCCGTGCATGAGCGCGGAACGAAAGGGACATTTTTTGATATCCATACCGCAGACCGCCGCATTGTTGGTGATGCCAATGATCCAACGGTAGACGGTACAGATTTTGCCTATGAAGGGGATAAGGGGCTTGAACCATTCCGCATTGCCCGCGGCACCTATCATTTCTCATCGCATTCGCACAAACGGTACAGGTATTATCTGAAAGATCCTGATAGTGGAAATCCCAGAACAGGGACTTTGCCGTACATACTCCTGGCGGAAATGGATCTGTATAAAGCAGAAGGATTATTGCGTACCGGCGGCAATGCCGCGGAGGTTGCAGAACTGCTCAACAGGACGCGTGTGGGCCGTGGAATGATGAATCCCGCTACGGGATCCGATCCTGCCGGTTCCTCATCCGATGATCAAAGCCATCTGGACTCTGCGAGTCTCTGGGCCAAACTGAAGCACGAACGCCGGATTGAACTGATCAATTCGGCAGCAGGACTGGCCTACTACGACGATAGAGGATGGGGAGATCTCGTTACGGGTACACCAGTCCATTTTCCGGTGCCGGGTAAAGAACTCGAAACCCTGGGTCTGCAGAACTATACGTTTGGTGGTGTTGGAGGCGAGGGAGCAGCACCGACTGCGTATAGGGACTCGAATCCGGGGGATTACCGACCTCGTTAATCACATTTAGTCAATGAACGGAAGGGGGATAGCAACCATGCAGGGAGTTATTCCCCTTCACTTCTGTATACTAACCCGCTCAAATTAAAAAACCTGATGAAATCGTCAATTTGCTGGATTTTTTGTTGTATTTTAATGTTCAGTGCCTGCTCCGGGGCAGGTTCCGACGGAGGCCGCAGTTCGGACAATACGTTCCGCTATAATCTTGGCACGTCGGCGCGGTGGCATATTGTCTCAACGGTTCAGGATGCGCTCCTGACCAGATATGCCTATCGCATGAATCGTGAGGTGAACACCGCCGAGGATGTACGTATGGAAACCTCATGGAAAGATGTGACTACATTCGCCGATGAACAGGCTGCCGGGCATATAGATGCCAGAATACGCCTGTTTATTAATGCACGTCCGCGCAATCGGGCAAGCGGGAATGCAAATACATTCTCTGCGCGTATGGAAGCGGAGTATGAGGCCAGACTCGTGGTAGGTGGAAACTGGATGCCGGTGTCCATCACCGCTGAGCGGGAAGCCTACCTGCGGGAGATTGCCGATTACCTTGAAAACGAGTTCAAGGCAGGGGTAATGTAGGGTTGGCGCTAGATGTCCAGGTGCTCCATATGCACAGCTTGGCGTGTAGCCCTAGTTGGTCTAGTTCTTCTTGCGGGATGCAGTTCCGAGACAGAGCGCTTATGGACGGTATATGATGGGTATCAGGTGCGCCCGCTGCCGGCTCCTGTCGGAACAGGGACCGGGTTTACAGAAATCTCCGGTGCGATTGCGTTCGGTAATCACATCAGTGCATCCGCCCTCGTAGCCAATCGGCATGTGGTGAATGGATCAGGGGTTGCAATTGGAGATGTAGATGGAGACAGCCTGCCGGATGTTTTTCTGGCAGGAATGGAGCATCACAGCACACTCCATCGCAATCTGGGGGCATGGGAATTCCATGATGTCACACTCCAGGCGGGCTTAGGCCTTGTTTCTCCAAGGGCGACAGGGGCAGTATTCACGGATGTGGATTCAGATGACGATCTGGATCTGCTGATTACTTCGCTCGGAAGCGGGGTGCAGTTGTTTGTAAATGACGGGACGGGCAGTTTTACAGATCAAACCGAACGGTCCAATCTTCCCCGATCTGGAGGAGCCACCTCGGTTGCACTGGCCGATATGGATGCTGATCGGGATTTAGACCTGTATATCGGGTTCTACAAAGAAGCGACGGTTAAAGATGTCTGGCCCCCGGAAGAGATCACCTTTGAACGCGTCGTAGAACCCGTCGAATCCGCTGCCGACTCGTTTGCGGTGCGGGAATACTGGGCAAAGGAGTACACACTCATTCGTCAGCAAGGTCGATGGATGCGGATTGAACTGGCGGAACCGGATCGGATTTTCTTTAATGATGGGAATGGGAATTTTACGGAGGGATCCTTCACAGAGGGACGGTTTCTGGACGAACATGGAGATCCGCTGACCGAAGTGCCGCAGCACTGGACGCTGTCTGTACGATTTCAGGATTTTAATCAGGACGGGTATCCAGATCTTTATGTGTGCAATGATTTTGAAAGCCCGGATGCCCTCTGGTTCGGCAGCGCAGATGGCGTTTTCAGGGCCGCTTCCACGCTCGCACTGCGAAAGACCAGCCAATCTACGATGTCGGTCACTGCGGCGGATATCAATGCAGACGGGCATGTGGATCTGTTTCTGGCGGACATGCTGGGTCGCAGCTATACAGAGCGGCAGCGACAGCATTTTGTGACCCCGCCTGAAGTGCTGGCGATGGGAGATATCCGTGCCCGTCCTCAGGAGATGCAGAATATGCTGCTGCTCAATCGCCAGGATTCCACCTACACCGAAATTGCCCGCTGGAGCGGCGTTGCGGCTAGCGGCTGGACATGGAGCAGTGCATTCACGGATGTGGATCTGGATGGATGGCCGGATTTACTGCTGACGACCGGACATGCCTACGATGCGATGGATGCAGATGCGCAGCTTGCGGTCCGTTCCTCCTGGCGTCCCTGGCGAGAAACCCTGTTGGATTTTCCCGATCTGGATCTGCCCAATGTCGCATTCCGCAACATCGGGAATGCCCAATTTGAATGGGTTGAGGCGGGGTGGGGACTGGGGGAGAATCCAGATGTAGCCCATGGTATGGCATTTGCCGATCTGGATGGAGATGGGGATCAGGATGTGGTAATAAATCGTCTGGATGGCCCGGTTGGGGTATTTCGCAATGATGCAGAGGGGGAGCGGATCCTCGTCCGCCTGCAGGGACTCCCTCCCAATCCTGCGGGGGTTGGCGCAGTGATACGCGTGGACAGTGGCCGCTTACCGCTACAGAGCCAGGAGGTGATTGCAGGGGGGGAATATCTTTCTTCCAGTGATGCTGCACGCACCTTTGCCTATGCAAGTGGTGCGGTGATTGAGGTGCACTGGCCCGGCGGCGGTCTGAGCAGGGTTGATGAGGTTGCACCAAATCACGAGTACTGGATTTCGCAGCCGCCTCCTGCGTCCGGAACACCTTCAAATCTCCCCTCGACTGAGACCTTGTTCCGCGCCTCAACTATGGCATTACAGCATGAGGAGACCAGTTATACGGACTTTGCCCGGCAGCCGCTGCTTCCGTATAGGCTCAGTCAGAGAGGACCGGCGCTGATTGCCGTAGATATGGACTCTGATGGAGACGAGGATCTGATTTTAGGAGGGGGGAAAGGGAAGCGATTGCAACTCTCGGTCAATGATGGCGGAACCTTTGCAGGAAAGCAGTACCTGGGCAGACCCGCCGCCGGGGATCACGCCGGGATGGCTGCTGTACCGGGATTCGTGTGGGCCGCCGTGGGCAACTATGAGCGGACTCCGGAGGAAGCAGGAGATGTGTCTCAGATCATTCGGATATCGGCAGCGGGAAAGGCAAGTTCCTATACGTTTGGGGCAGAGAGCCCCGGGCCGCTTGCGCTGGGAGATTTCACGGGAGACGGCTCTCTGGAGCTTTTTGTCGGAGGATCTTTTATTCCAGGCCAGTATCCGGCTCCTGCAGGCAGCAGCATTTTTCGAATCATGGATGGGGAACTGGTACGGGATGATGCACTCAGCGCTCCATTTGAAAATCTTGGACTCGTCTCTGGAGCGGTCGCAGTTGATCTGAACGGGGATGGCATGACGGATCTCGCACTTGCGATGATGTGGGGGCCTGTACAGGTATTTCATAATCGTGGAGCGGGGGAGTTGGTTCGCATGACACGATCTCTGGGATTGGCAGACTTTACGGGCTGGTGGAATGGGATTGCGCCCGCTGATTTTGATGGCGATGGGAGACTGGATCTGGTTGTGACCAATTGGGGGCAAAATGTTCTCTACGACCAAAACACCTCCCTTCGCGTCTATTATGGCGATTTGGATCAGAACAGCAGCATAGATCTTCTTGAAGTTCAGTGGAGTCCCGATCTGGATGCTTACGGGTTGGTGCGGGATTTTCGGGCCCTTACGCATGCCTTACCGGCTTTACGTCAGCGCGTTCAAACATACAGGGAATTCTCTGTACGCCCGGTGGCAGACATCTTTGGCCCGGTATTATCAGGAGTCGCGGAGCACGAAGTGACCCACTGGCAGACCACTGTGTTTATGAACCGGGGGGAACACTATGAGGCGATCCCGCTTGCGGAGGAGGCGCAGTGGTCTCCTGCTTTTGCGCCGGTACCGGGGGATTTCAATGGGGACGGGAGAACGGATTTATTTTTGAGTCAGAACTTTTTTGCAGTTGCTTCGGGCTATCCCCGTCTGGATAGTGGACGCGGACTCTTGCTCCTTGCCGATGAATCTCATGAACTGATTCCACAGCCGGCACAGCAGTCAGGGATTCAAATTTATGGCTCTCAGCGGGCATCCGTTGCGGCAGACTTTAATCTAGACGGCCGTCTGGATCTGGCGGTCACTCAGAATGCAGGGCCTGTCGTACATCTTGAGAATCAGCGGAGCAGGATGGGGCTTCGCGTGGAACTGCAGTCTGGGCATGCCAATGCAATGGCCATCGGAGCCAAGGTGCGGGCAGAATATCAGGATGGTTCGCTCGGTCCTGTGACCGCGGTCGTTGCAGGAAGCGGGTACTGGGGTCAGAATACCCTTTCCCCCTTGCTGGCTCCACGCAGTGAGATTGAAAAAGTGCATGTCACATGGCCGGGCGGGGCAGATACTACGGTCATCGTTCAGCCTGAGGTACAGATGCTTCGAATCACACAGAAATAGATGGAATGCCGATCATAAGTCCACGAATTCATTCCAGATAAAGTGTCAGCATTTTCAAATCTTAGGTGCAGGCAGAATTTGTATAGATGGCTTCGGCTGCGCGGTGTATTTTTAGAGGACGGCACACCATTGTGTTAATTTTAATCAAACGAATGTATCTCAAACCTTTGTATTTTATCGCCGCCGCTCTTCTGTTTCTTATCGTGGGTTGCACAGATTCCACATCCGTCTGGGTTCAGGGGGAAGGGTTCCGCTACCGGGAACTGGATGTGAAAGGTCGCAGGGCAGGGTTTACCGAAGTAGCTGCACAGCAATCAGGGATGATTGCGGAGAATCAGGTATCTCTTGATGTAGTTGTTGGGAACAGGCACATGATGCATGGTTCCGGGGTTGCGATTGGAGATGTGACCGGCGATGGACTCCCCGATGTGTATGTGGCGAGGCTGACCGCACCAGATGTGCTCTACCGTAATCTCGGGGATTGGCAATTTGAAGACATCTCGTCCTGGTCGGGACTGGATCAAACCGGAGAGACTGTAGCAGGGGTCGTAATGGTTGATATAGACGGAGACCATGATCTGGATCTTCTGCTTACCATGTTTTTCGGGCCGGGTGCAGTCTATCTGAATACCGGTGAAGGGAAATTTATTCGTGATGCGAACGGGGCCGGGCTGCACTCTTCCTATGCGAGTACGACAGCCACTCTGGCGGATGTGGATCAGGACGGAGATCTGGATGCCTATATTGCCAGATATAAACGGATCGCACTGGCGGACAGTCTTCCTCGAAATGCAATTACATGGGAGGCGGTACTCCAGGAGAATGGACTGGAACCAAGGGAGGAATTCCGGAATCATTACCGATTTGTCCAGATTGGTGAAAGGGTCATTCGCAGTGAACTTGCGGAGCCCGATGGACTCTATCTCAACGATGGATCCGGTCAGTTCTATGAGATGCCGTGGACGGGCGGCTCCTTTCTGGATACAGATGGGATGCCATTGACATCTATCCCGCAAGGCTGGGCCCTCACCGCAAAATTCTACGATGTGACGGGGGATGATGTCATGGATCTGTATGTCTGCAATGATTTTGACAGCCCCGATGAATTGTGGATCGGACTTGGGGATGGGAGATTTCGGCGTGCGCCGGCCCACGCGCTCCGCAAGACCAGCAATGCGACCATGTCCGTGGATTTTTCCGATGTCAACAAAGATGGAATCACGGATTTTTTTGCCACCGATATGCTGAGCCGTGACTATTCGCTGCAACTGCGTCAGCGCAATACGCGCATCCCTGTTGAATCTCCGCCCGGGGATGAATCTTTTCGTCCGCAGGAGATGCAGAATACGCTTATGATTGGCCGGGGGGACACCACATTTGCGGAACTAGCCCGGTTTGCGGAGATTGCAGCATCGGACTGGTCCTGGGCCACAAGTTTTATAGATGTAGATCTGGATGGCTGGGAGGATATTCTCATCACGACCGGTCATGTGTTTGATGTGCAGGATCTGGATGCACAAATGACAGAACAGCGTCTCATGTCTTCCGTATCCTCATGGAAAGAAGCCAGGGGGCTGATTCTGGACTTTCCTCCGCTTCCCCTCAAAAATGTTGCGTTCCGTAATCGTAGAGATCTTACCTTTGAGGATATGCCCGGCGGGTGGGGCTTTGGAGAAGAAGAAGACATTGCCCATGGAATGGCAATGGGAGATCTGGATGGAGACGGAGACCTGGATGTCGTGACGAACCGATTCAACGCGTCCCCCGGGGTCTACCGCAATACAGGTGGAGCAGACCGGCTGGCAGTCATTCTGGAGGGGAAGCCTCCCAATACATCGGGAGTGGGAGCAGCGATCACGGTTGAGTGTGCGGATTTGCCCCAACAGACGAAGCAGGTGTCTGCGGGGGGGAGTTACCTCTCCTCCAACCAATATATGGCCGTGTTTGCAATCAAAGATAAACCCTGTCAGATTGAGGTGACCTGGCCGCTCGGTCAACGCTCCAGCATCCGGGTTGACAAGGGGAACCGGCTCTATGTCATTGAGAAATCAAGCGAATTAGAGGCATCTGAAATCCAGATACGTACGCCAATGTACGAACTCCATCAGGAGTTCAGCCCGCTGATGGAGCGTGATTATAATGATTTTGCCCTTCAACCTCTGCTCCCCTGGCACCTCAGCCGTCGGGGGCCTGCACTCGCCGCTGTGGATATCGATAGAGATGGCCGGTTTGAGTTACTGCAAGGGGCAGGGCGTGGACATATGCTCCGGCTTGACGGGCGGCCTATCCTGGATTCGCTGCATGGGGATGCAGCCGGATTACTGGCGTACCCGATGGACAATGGCCTCACACGCCTGATTGTAGGGGAGTCTAACGATGAGCATTTCCAGGATTCGTCCCGGATACACATCTACGATGTAAACGAAGATGCGGAACCAATCCGATATCAAAAACTGTCGTTTGGATGGGTGGCACCGGGGCCCTTGTCCATGGCGGATGTTGACCAGGATGGAGACCTTGATCTGTTCGCAGGAGGACATTTTATTCCGGGTCACTATCCAATTTCTACAAATAGCCGGATTTATTTGAATCGGGAGGGTACAATGGGACTTAGCACAGAATTCAGTGCGCCGTTTCATGATCTCGGACTCGTCAACGGGAGTGTATTTGGAGATCTGGACGGGGATGGGTTCAGTGACCTCGTACTGGCGACGGAGTGGGGAGCGGTTCGGATCTTCAAGGGGGGACCGGATGGGTTCACGGATCATACCGAATCCCTTGGAGTCGATTCGTATAAGGGATGGTGGAGAGGCGTGGCACTTGGAGACTTTGACGGAGACGGTGCATTGGATATGGTTGCATCCAATGCGGGATGGAATCACCGTTATGGCCGCAGCACACCGGTGCGTCTGTATTTCGGAGATTTTAACTTCAATGGCCGAACGAATGTATTGGAATCGTTCTTTGATCCCAAAATGGACATCTACAGACCCTCCCGGATGCTTTCGGATCTGATGGCCGTCATCTCGCCGATACAGTTGCGTATTGACTCGCACCGGCAGTTCAGCACAATGGCGGCTCATGAACTCCTTCCCACACAAAGAGGCAGCGGTCAGTTTCTTGAAACCAATACCTATGCGTCCGGCATCTTCCTCAACCGGGGTGATCATTTCGAGTTTCAGTCACTGCCTGCCGAGGCGCAGTACAGTGCGGGGATCAGTCCCGTTGTGCTGGATGCCAATCTGGATGGCCACGAGGATATTGTTCTGTCCCAGAACTGGTTTGCCTATCCCTTGTCCACTCCTCGGCAGGATGCGGGGCGGGGACTCCTTCTTCTCGGACATGGCGATGGAACCTTCTCCTATGCGGCGCGGTCTGGATTTGCAGTCTATGGGGAGGGGCGGGCGGTCTCGGTTGGGGATTTTGACGGGGACCGGCAGGAAGAGATTGTATTTGCACAGCATAACGGGCCGACACGGGTCTATCGGAAAACATCCAGAGAGAAGAATGTGTTGGTTCAATTTGATTCATTCTCCGATGCAATTGGATCGGTTCTGCGCGTTGTGTATTCGGATGAGAGCCGCGGACCGGCCAGAATTGTCACGGCGGGAGCGGGGTACTGGTCACAAAATGCTTCAATTGCTATCTTAGGGGTACGAGACAGTTCGGCGACGGCTGTCGAAGTCACTTGGCCGAATCAGGAATTGATCACAGTAAGTCTGAACGGAAAAGACGAAGTCCTCGTGTTCAGGAAATAATTAAATGACTCGTGGTTTATCACTTTGTCTGTTATTCCTTGCATCCTGCACATCGCCCGTTTCAGAGAGCACCGTGCAGATGGCGGCGGAATTGGCAATGATTGCGGACGAAACAGATCGCTATCCGTATCGGAATGCACATGCCAATCATGCGCGGGTCATTGAACTCAGAAACATGACTCCTCCTGCAGGAATTATGGAGCGTCTTCAGTATGAAGCAACACTTGGGACCGAACTCCTTCGAGCAGGGGACAGTGAAGATGCGGTGGTGGTGTTTGAGGGAATCCTGGAATCGGTTCAGGCCTCTCCGAATGAATTTGATCTGTCATGGCAGCTGGGGGCGATGGATCATCTTGCGCTGAGTTATCTCCGTATCGGAGAACAGGAGAACTGCCTCGTCAATCATACGGCTGCCAGATGCCTGTTTCCGATTTCCCCCGAAGGAGTTCATTCCAGGCGGCGGGGTTCTCAAATGGCCATCCACTGGTACGAACAGATTTTGATGCAAGATTCCACCGATCTCAACGCCTTGTGGCTGCTGAACCTTGCCCATATGACGCTGGGAAGTTATCCGGACGGAGTTGCACGCAAGTGGCAAATCCCCCTGGAATCACAAAAAGGAGAGACAACGATCCGCAGGTTCACGGATGTGGCTCCCCATCTGGGGGTTGATGTAATGGCACTGTCGGGAGGGGTGGTTTTGGAAGATCTGTCGGGGGACGGCTGGCTGGATCTGATGGTTTCTTCCTGGGGATTACGAGATCCACTCCGGTACTTTGAAAATAATGGAAAAGGTGGCTTTGTAGAACGTACAGAGGATGCGGGCTTAACCGGTTTGACGGGGGGACTCAATTTGGTGCACGCGGATTATGATAATGACGGCGATCAGGATGTACTGGTTTTGCGCGGAGCATGGCTCAGTGAAGGGCATCCAAACTCACTTCTGCGGAATAATGGCCGGGGCAGGTTTGAAGATGTAACCCGGGAAGCCGGGATCTATTCGCGACATCCGACTCAGACCGCTGCATGGAGCGATTTTGATCGGGATGGTGATCTAGATCTGTTTATAGGGAATGAGTCAAATCCCCAGGCGGGACACCATTTGAGCGAGTTATTTGTGAATCAAGGGGATGGAACATTCGTTGAGGCTGGTCGGGATTATGGCCTTGTACAGATGGGATATGTGAAGTCAGTGGTATGGGGGGATTACAATAATGACGGCTGGCCGGACCTGTTTATCAGCCGATATCGGGAACAGAATCTTCTCTTCCAGAATCAGAAAGGAAAAGCCTTCATGGATGTGACCGATGTGGCGGGGGTCAGTGAGCCTTTGTTGAGTTTTCCGGCATGGTTCTGGGATTTTAATCAGGATGGGTGGCTGGATTTATTTGTTTCCGGGTGGCACGCCGCTGCCGGGGATATTGCGGCCGAATATCTTGGGATTCCTGACATGGCCGAAAAACCCCGCCTCTATCAAAACATGCAGGATGGTACGTTTGAAGATGTGACCGAAAAGGCCGGCCTGAACAAGATCATGTATACGATGGGGTGCAATTACGGAGACTTGGACGGAGATGGCTGGCTGGATTTCTATGTGGGAACCGGGGATCCGAATCTTCGCTCACTGATGCCCAACCGGATGTTTCGAAACATGGATGGGATGAGGTTTGAGGAAGTGACAACCCAAGGCGGATTTGGACATTTACAGAAAGGACATGGTGTTGCATTTGGAGATATTGACCACGATGGAGACCAAGATGTGTATCAGGTCATGGGTGGAGCATATGATGGAGATCTTGCAAGGAACACACTTTATGAAAACCCTGGGCATGGGAATGAATGGGTGATCCTCTCCCTTCAGGGTACCGTATCAAACCGTGACGCAATGGGTGCACGCATTACGATTGTAACGGATGCAGATACGTTGTACCGGGTCGTCGGTATGGGGGCTAGTTTTGGATCCTCCCCCTTGCGCGTAGAGGTTGGTCTTGGGAAAGCTACCTCGATTGATCAGATTGAGATCAGGTGGCCGACTGTTGCAAGTGTGGATACATTAAGGGGAGCACCCCTGAGGCAATTGATCCGAATCCGTGAGGGGGAAGATGAATTCAAAGTAAAATCTGTAGATGCTGTACGGTTAGGGGGTACTAGCCCGTGAGACGGTATCATGACTTCCAAGACCTGTATATTGATTTTTTCGGTAATCTGTTTCATGACGGGGCAGCGGGGCCGGGCGCAGTCTCTGGACCTGGAGAATCTTGTGCAGTCGGTTGCGCAGTATGCGGCGTTATTTGAAGATACAGGTTCAGTGAGTGATCCGGCGCTGGAGCTTGAATTGCGGAGGCTGCGGCCACTTCTGCCCGCATCAATCCTGCCCGCCATTTATGGGGCCGAGACGGTCCATACGACCCCCGATGCACGCAGCACCGTCCTGAGTTGGTGGCGAAGTCAGGATCCGCTTCCCGCCTCCGAGGTCAACGAGCGTATGATTGAGCATGTACGGCGGGTGCAGCACGCACTGGAACACTATGGATGCTCATCCTGCGAAAAGGGATATGATGATCGCGGTGAAATCTATGTCCGCTATGGAGCGCCTGAGAGGGTGACCCGGATCAGTTTTGATGATCCGCTGCTCATTGATGCAATCTATCAGCCAGGTATTGCCGTGAGTCCAGGAGATTTTCCAGAGAATGAATTCTGGAGATACCTGAACCTTGACCGGGATGCATACTTTCTGTTTATTGGAGACCGGAATGTATACCGGATTGGGGACACATCGGATCTATTGCCCCCGGTGCTTCGATCCGGTCTAGGATATGGAGGCCGTGGGCATGTGAAGTCAAAAATGTTATTGGCAGTGATGAGGTCTGTGTACCGGCAGCTGGCGCTGGAGCATTATCATTTCGGTTCAAGATTCAACGATGTGGACATGTGGCTGTCTGCCCACGAAGAAACCGGGCGGTTGCATAACCGGGATCCCCTTGAGAACGCAAAAATCATTGCCGGAGCAACATCTTTACAGGAAGATCGACCGGAACCTTCAGATCTTGGAGAGGAATTAGGGCAGCCCCCGAATATTTTTGCACAGAATATTATTCTTGATGCGCAGGTGCAGGATCAGCAGGCGGCCTATCAGCGGGAGATCCTGCTCCCCTCAAGTTCATCGGAAGTTCTGAATGCCTTGCCAACATTTGAGCTGGGGGTGCGTCATGTGCGATTCCTGAAATCCGATGGAACCACGACAACGGAGATCTACTGGCATCCAGAGTCTACCAGTTTTACGATTCCCGGTTATCCGGATCAGGAAGAGTCCCTCATCCAGATCTATGCGGCGCACCAGAATGCTGCATACACTCCGGTGCAAACCATGACGAACGCCATTCGCGTCCAGATGCCGTCCGGGGAGGAGGCGACGACCATTCCAGTTCAGATGATCCAGATAGACGGAAGTACGGGCCTCTATCATCTGGCATTTCAATGGGATCAATTTGCGGTTACGTCCGATGGACTGGGAGAGCGGTTACAGGTCGCCTCCAGACGCATTGATTCACTGTATGCCCTGGATGCGAGCGGGTTGACACTTGAGATGAGCGACCTAAAACCTCTTGTCTACAATATAGAAGCGGGTGAACTGGCTCCCTGGCCTCATCCGTGGATTCACAGGGAGATGCAGTTTGGTCTAGGGTTCGAAATCTATCATCTCGCTTACGGGCTGGAAGACCTCACATCGTATCGGGTAACCTATCAGGTGTCCTCAAAAGGTCGACGCGTCTCTGCGACGAGTGTAGATTTTGAGGGGCAAAGCAGGATGGAAGCGGAGGAGATTATGGTGGATTTGGGGGAAAGGACGGGAGAGATTACCGTGACCGTCCGCGTTCAGGACCGGGTAACCGGGCGTGAGGTCGTCCGGAGTCTCACATTGATCATGTATGATGATCAGGGGTGATTTTTTTGAAAATGTCTGGGATATCGTTGCCCAGATTCCACGATCAAAAGTGACCACGTACGGGCATATTGCGGAATATCTGGGAAGTCGAAGTGCCGCCCGCACCGTTGGCTGGGCCCTGAAAGCGGCCAAAGGATCGCATCTGCCCTGTCATCGGGTTGTGAATCGTAATGGTGTATTGACGGGGGCAAAAAACTTTGGCGGGCCCAATACAATGGAAAAACTGCTTCGGATGGAAGGGGTCACGTTTGACAGGGAAGGTTGTGTGATCATGTCACGTCATTTATGGGTTCCAGGCAGCGAACTCCATTGATCTGCACCCCTTCAGTAGCCGGCAGGTCTAGACAAACACGGTGACGGGGCGCGGGTTTGTCATGTTTGAAGCCTGCTGATCGTATCCCAGAATTCCGGAAAAGAGACCGAGGCCGCATCTGCATTCTGGATGGTTGTTGTTCCGGATGCTGCGAGGCCGGCGACCCCCATTGCCATGGCAATCCGGTGATCGTCATAACTGGAAACCGTATTTCCTTTCAAGGGCACCATCCCGGTAATGGCAAACCCGTCCTTGAATTCTTCTATCTCTGCTCCTAATTTGCGAAGATTGGTTACGATTGCATGGATCCGGTCACATTCCTTGTAGCGCAGTTCGGTGGCATCACGCAGGATGGTTGTTCCCTTTGCAAATGCCCCGGCGACGGCGATAATCGGAATTTCGTCAATGATATTCGGAATTTGGCGGCCTTGGATCACCACTCCCCGAAGCGGAGACCGCTGCACGGTCAGGCTCCCGACGGGTTCCACCCCGGACGCGTTATGCGCTGTGACCTGAATCTCTGCCCCCATTTGTTTCAGCACGGCCAGCAGTCCGGTTCTGCTTGGATTGAGTCCAACATTCGGTAGATGAACCGGTCCGGTTCCGGCAATCAATGCGGCGACCAGCAGAAATGCAGCGGCAGAAAAATCACCCGGCAGGATGACAGTGCCACCGGGAATGGGGTGCAAAGCATCCGAGTTGATGGAGCACTCCTGTGTGGAGCGAGATATTGGGAGGCGGAGCATCCGTTCGGTATGGTCACGTGAGGGAATCGCTTCCCGTACGGTTGTACTCCCGTCGGCCCATAGCCCAGCAAGAAGGACACAGGATTTTACCTGTGCAGAGGCGACCGGAAGCCGGTAATCAATCGCTTTTAATTTTTCACAGCGCTGTATTTTGATAGGGGCGTGCCCATCCGTGAGCGAGATGCGGGCCCCCATCGCCCGCAGGGGGGCGGCAATCCGCCGCATGGGGCGGGCATTGAGCGAAGCATCGCCGATCAGTTCACTGTCAAAGGGCTGTCCGGCAAGCATTCCTGTGAGCAGGCGCATTGTTGTTCCAGAGTTCCCGCAGTCAAGTGGAGCATTGGGCGCACAAAATCCATGTCGGCCTCCCCCCTGGATGACAACGGTATGATTGGGAGAGTTCTCAATTGGGACCCCTAACTGCCGAAGGCAGGAAAGTGTGCTCTGCGGATCCGCACTTGCAGGGAAATGATGCAATGTCGAGACCCCATCTGCAATTGATGCAAAGAGGGCTGCCCGATGTGCAATGGACTTGTCTGCGGGAAGTTCAACTGTTCCTGTGAAACGAGTGGAACTGGAAATCGTCTGTATCATGGCGATCAGGGGCCCATACGCCCCGGTAATATCCCTGTTAAATTTTATGTGTCACGATCCATTTCGATGATAGCAGACATGATCCTTTCATCAATGGAACTGGAGGCCATCGCCTGCAGCGTTTTACGCAGACATCCAAGATAATGTACATTGTACATGCACACATAATCTAGACGATGGCCGACGGGGAACAGCAATTCAAATCAAAAAATCTTCCTACTGCGAGAAGGGGAAGCACCAATGTCGTGAATTGATTTTACGATTATCCGATATGTGTGTGCTCAGGGGCTCTGGAAAAATGGTAGAATGAATGAGACTGAGGCCCAAGAGATTTTTACCGTGAACGACAAGCACCCCAACTGGTCTGGATTAGAGTGGAGCGATAGACGGACACGAACCGGCTCTACGACCTCGTGCGGAAACTGTAAAATGATGGGCTGGAATTACACGAGGTCACCGAACGGAGTGACGAGGTTTTCAACATGGCTGGAATGAACACCATCGCCTAGTTGGAGGGACTTCAGGCAAGTCTGGATGTGATCGCTGAAACGATGCAGGCACAACTTGTTACACCTGCGGAAATGATGCGGGCGCAGTCCGAGTCGAATCAGGCGTAATTAGGCGCACTCAAGGAGTCCAATGCAGCACTTGGTGGACAGTTGATGCACTTGACAGCCGCTATCGGTCCCTCATTTGGGCCATCGGATGTGCTTCGTCGTGCTTTCTCTCATCCTGGGATATGGCACATCTTCTCTGGACAGGTTGCCCCCGTCCCCTTTATTTGTACTGGAGTGCGGCTATAGTGCTTCGTCTGGCGAGTCCATTTCTGCGGTACCGGGCGGGATCTGAATTCTGCCTCCCTCGCGGATCTACCGAAAGATGGCCGCATCCGCACTCACGGGGCCTAGTTGACCTTGAATGATATGTAGTTAAATCTGGAGTAATTTCACGGTGGGATGCCCCAGGAACATGGTACATTCCTCACCTTCTTGGTTGGTCTTGCTGGCGGGGATCTTGAGGCACCTGTGTCGTCTTTCAGGAATGCCAGATATTCCGTCTGGACGGCGGCCAGTTCGGAGACGCGTAGTATGGCATCGGACATGAGCGTGAGCGGCGTAGCATTCTGGCATCCAGGGAGTCTCTGAGGGGCAATCTTTTTTACGATGAAGTCCACATCACTGAAGGATAGTCCGGTTATCTGTCAGACCCGCAATCACGACTTTCTCGTTGGATGTCAGTGAGCGTTTGCCAGATCAAGGGGCCGCTCGGTATCGGCCAGTCGGTAGCAAACTGGGCAGCGATGGAGATGATACTCAAACTGACAGGGGGTAAGCTTTTTTCGAGGTGTTTGGCGAGATACTCGACAAGAAGGCATGAGGCAGGATGCAATCCTGCAACCAAGTTTCTAGCAGCCTGTGGGTAAAGTCTGGGGGTTTCAGGAATTCTAGATATGGAAGATTCTATGATCTATAATCCGACCTTTTTGGACGCAATTTAGAGCGCCAGACGCATCAACTGGTCGAGCGTGAGCGCAAGCATCCCAAACATCAGATGGCAGGTTACTTTCTGATGTCCCCGTACCCGTAGATTGCGTGTACCAAACTCATCCTTGAGCCGTCCCAAAACCCGCTCTACATTGGAACGCTCCCGGTAGCGAACCCGTTCGGGGAATTCCAGTCCTGCATGTGCTTGCGCTTTGGTTTCCCGGCTATGTTCCGCCTTCTTGCCGCGCGGATTCTTATCAATGATGGGGCGATGCCTTAAATCCTCGCTATGATCGTGAATATGCCCGGCATCATAGGTACTGTCCATCAGATCATACAGGTTGTTCACACGCTCCGAGGTCATGGCAGCCAATGGAATCGCCGCCTGACTGTCATGTCATGTAACGATGCCGAAGTCACCAGTCCACTGATGGGAATATGTCCGTCTGCCGCATCTACATGTAATTTAAACCCGACCCACGAATGGGTATATCCTTTTGAATTTCGCTTACAACCCACCGTACAGTCCTTCGGCAAGTCTTCCTGCATCTCCTCGGGTCCTATCGTTCGCTGACGTTCCAGTCGCTTGGGTTCCTTGGGAGGAGGCTCCTCTCCCTTTTTGGGACGGCCGGGGCCGCGCTTGGGAACCTCCTCCCCTTTAGTCTCTTCTTTTTTCTTCTTCACCGGCTTCTCCCGTGCGTCAATTGACGTGGAATCCCGTGAAATATGGAATACGAACTTCCCCTTGTACTCCTTTTTGATCAATTCTTCGTGGATACGCTCAGGAAGTTGCATCGCGGCAAATTTCGCGAACGCACGCGAAAAAGGTAGATTCGCTGGGCACTTCTTGCGCACTTGCCCAACCACACAGACTCCGAAGTTTTTGATCGGCAATCAAATGCTCCCGCGGGCCTGAAGTCGTGGAAAGATTGAAGATCATCTTGGCCAGAAATGCGCGAAAAAGAAACGTACGCGGACTCTGGGGACGGCCCCCAGACGGTTCCGATTTGGAGAGGGAAGAAACGCTTCTATGTCAATCGCATCCAAGCTCAAATAGAGTTTCTCATAACGCTCAGGGAGAGATCCCAGATTATCCTCCAACCGAGGAAAAATCTCGAATTGGCAGTGGATCCATGTCGTTAGACAGCCGGTAGAACCATGCGACTTTATGTCAGTTCAATGAACCCTTCGCAAAAGATGCCAATTACAAGTCAGTCTAGATGAATTCCCTGCTGCCCCGATTCCTTGGGCCATCCTTTATAATTGTGGTGTTTGCCGTAAGCCTGCCAGTCGCTTCGTATTCCGCTTCTGAACAAGCCTTGCAGGAATACCGATCCGTTGATAACTCACCCCTGACAGAATCTGTGAATTCATTTGGTGCGTATCCGAACAATGTGACTGGAAGATCAGAAACTGATTCCCCTTCAATTTTAATTAATGCGGAGGATGGTACAGTAATACCAGAGGTTACCTTTAACACACTCGACGCGGGCTTTGTCGAAGGTACGCCTTCGATCCTGATTCCGATAATTCTCAGTGAAGAGGTAACTGCTGATCTCTCCATAAATTATGAGATAGGAGGTACGGCAGAGTCCGGCAAAGACTATACGATTGATAATGCTGGAGTTGTAACAGTGGATGTTAGTAAGGATAGGTCTCAGGCAGACATCACAATAAGTACTATTGATGATGACATCTATGAGGGAAATGAGACGATCATATTAACGCTGAAAAATGGTACGGGTTACACAGTGGGAAATACTCTCAATACATATACACTCACGATTGTTGACGATGAGGATCCACCTGTCCCCGAGTTTTTCTTCGATTCGGGCTCGGGTAATGTGAGAGAAAATGTCCCTAGCGTGAATGTTAAGGTCAATATCAATCATCCGCCAACAGAGGGTGGCTTGAATTTGTATTTTGTGCCGGGAGAAGGAGAAACGGCTACAGTTAATGTTGACTACTCGTATGATCTTGATTTTCGGGATATACCTTTCATTCCGGTACCCCCGAATGTGTCTTCATTGAATATCCCACTAAGGATCATTCCAGACAATCTGGACGAGGGCAATGAGACCATCATAATAGCGTTGTTGCCCGAAACCCACTTGGGTGGTGTTTATACACTGGGGACTCCGAATACACATACACTCACGATCATTGATAATGATGGAACGGTTGTTACGCCGGAGGTCACGTTCGCTTCCACTTCAAGTAGCGTAGCCGAAGATGCGGGAACCCACAACGTAGCGGTAAACCTCAGTCCTGCTGCGCCTGCGGGAGGGTTCACCTTGATTTACACAACAAGCGGCGGTACAGCAACAAATGGTTCGGACTATACCAGCCTGTCCGGGACGGTTGATGTGACCGCGGGAGCAACTTCGGTAAATATTCCGATTACGATTACCGATGACAATGATGACGAAACTGCCGAAACCATCATCCTAACGCTGACAAGCGGCGGTACGGGATATACGGTGGGGAGTGCAAACGTCCATACCTTAACGATTACCGATAATGATGGAACGGTTGCTACGCCGGAGATCACGTTCGCTTCGGCTTCAAATAGCGTAGCCGAAGATGCGGGTACGCACAACGCAGCGGTAAATCTCAGCCCTGCCGCGCCTTCAGGAGGGTTAACCCTGAATTACACAACTGGCGGTACAGCAATAGGTGGTTCGGACTATACCAGCCTGTCAGGGACGGTTGATGTGACTGCGGGGGCAGTTTCGGTGAATATTCCGGTGGTCATTACCGATGACAATGATGATGAGGGGAACGAAATCCTCGTTTTAACCCTGACAAGTGGTACGGGATATACGGTGGGGAGTTCAAATACCCATACGCTGACCATTACGGACAATGATCGGCCAGAAGTCACTTTTGCTTCGGCTTCCGCCGGTGTAGGCGAAGACGCGGGTACACACGAAATAAGTGTCGACATTGATCCTGCACCGCAGGCAGATCTCGCATTGAATTATGATCTGGGCGGTACAGCAGTCGCAGGAGAGGACTACAGCATTGCCAGTTCAGGAACGGTTGCAGTAACTGCGGGGGAGACCTCGGTGAATATTCTGGTTGTGATTACCGATGACAATGAGGATGAGGGGAACGAAACCATCACTCTGACCCTGACAGGCGGTACGGGATACGATGTCGGAAATGCAAACATCCATACCCTGACTATTACGGACAATGATACCACGCCGGAGGCGGCTTTTGCTTCGGCATCCGCCAGCGTAGACGAAGATGCGG